>CANJJI010000050.1 GCA_947474545.1 Beijerinckiaceae bacterium
ATGATCGGATAACTTCATGAAGCTGGAGATCGCGTTAGCCTATTCCAACCACCTTCGCGACGGCACCCATCCGCCCCTTGATAGGATCACCCTCCGGCGTCACTCTCAGAGATTCATTGGCGCCCTGCGCACAAGCGCCAAAACGCAATACGACAAGCGGCTCAGGGCCGGGGTTGATGAATTCATAAAAGCAACCTTTGGGGATCCAGATGCCCTGGTTCTTTTTTGTGGGCGGCAAGCGTCCATCCAGGCTTGAAAAAATGGCCTCGCCATGCAGGACGATGAAGAGATGCTCTTCCTCGACATGTGCATGGAAACCATGATCTTCTCCCATGCCTGTCGAATAACAATGAATCCGGAACGTGGAATTTTCGCCGGAACACAGAAGATCCCGTGACATGCCTGCAGACAAAAAGGGAATCTTCAGATCGACCGCCTGTGGTCTTATCTTTCGCAAGTCTTTCAGCTGTTCTTCGCTCACAAGGGTGTCTTTTGTCATTGTCATATTTGTCTCCCGAGAGATTGTTCTTATGCCGTTTCGCTTTCCAGCGCTATTTTCTCTGCGAAACGGCTCGCCGGCCGCTGAAGGCCCAGATGGTCGCGTAAGGTATTGCCCTGATATTCAGTTCGAAACAGTCCGCGCCGCTGCAATTCCGGAACAATTTTATCGGTAAGGTCGGTTATGCCATCAGGAACATTGCGGGCGAGAATGTTGAACCCGTCAGCTGCGCCCGCCGTAAACCAGTCTTCCAATTGATCACAGACCTGTCTGACTGATCCGATCAGCGTCCAGTGGTGTTTCGCGGCTGCCGAACGCATAGCCGTTTCCCGCAAGGTGAGGCCGTCACGCCGGGAAATGGTCACATAACTTTCGACGGCGCTGACACGTGCGGAATTGACAGGAATATCGGGCAGGGGTGCATCCAGATCGAATTTCGAGAGATCGACGCCGCCCAGATTGTTTGAAAGTCTCTGCATGGCAACTTGCAAGGGTATCAGCGACTGCAGTTCCTCGAATTTGTCTTGCGCTTCTTCATTCGTTCGCCCGGCGATCAATAGTACGCCGGGCATGACTTTCATGGAGTCAGGATCCCGTCCGTATCGATCGCACCGGGATTTCACATTATCGTAAAATGCCTGTCCATTTTTCAATTGCGATTGCGAGGTGAACACGACATCGGCGACCCGCGCCGACAAATTCATGCCCGCTTCCGACGAGCCAGCTTGCACAAGAACAGGCTGGCCCTGAGGGGAGCGCGGAACGCTCGAAGGCCCTTTTACCGAAAAATGCTTGCCGCGATGGTTGAGAAAATGCACGCCTTTCGGGTCCATGTAGCGGCCGCTTGTCTTGTTTCGCGGAAATGCATCGTCGTCGTAACTATCCCAGAGGCCACGCACAACATCTACATATTCCTCGGCGCGTGCATAACGATCGGCATGCGGCAGATGTCTGTCCAGATTGTAATGCAGCGCATCATCCTTGTTGCCTGAAGTGACGATATTCCAGCCCGCGCGGCCCGCAGATATATGATCAAGCGACGCCACTGCGCGAGCAACATTGAAGGGCTCTGTGTAGGATGTCGAAATAGTCGCTACCAGTCCTAGCTTGCTGGTCATCATCGACAGCGCCGAAAGAATTGTCACAGGGTCCATGCGATCGATGCGCGATGTGTAGCTGAGTGTTTCGAGATCCTCTGATCCGGTGACGCCTGTCCCATCGGCAATGAAGAGCATGTCAAGCTTGGCCCGCTCCACCATCTGCGCATATGCGATCCAGCGGTGGATATTTTGCCCGCCATCACAATGGCCCCCAGGCATACGCCAGCCCGCCATGTGATAATTCCCGTCGCCGGTCAGAAAAAGCGCAAGTTTCATCTGCCGGTTGGCAATGCTACCCTGTTTGGCAGATAATGACATGATGGTCCCATCCCTCTTATATTGCGCCAAGCGCTTGTTCTGATGCTAGTTAAGAAATATTCGGATGGCAATAAGTCGGGAAATGGCGCGCTCTGATACAGGGCTTGTCCTGGAGCTGTGAAGAACTAACAGGCAGTCACACCGGGTTGCGATAGGCCCTGTTAGCAGCAATTTTGCAGCAGTGTCTGATCTCATCGTGTAATTGGCCGTGTGTCAGCGCCACGAACATCCGGTGAGAAAGAGCTTTGGATTTTCGGGCAGAACTTTGATCAGACCATGGTTGAGTGGACCTTCACGGCCGGCGTGAAAAGAGGCTGTTCCCGTTTCAAGAACCGCGAAAAGCGTACAGCCAGTGACGCACAATCGTCAGCTGAACCACGTGTCGAACGGTGGCTGGATTCTGTGAAGTCCGGCGCTGCCGCAGGGCTCGTCACTTTTGGCAAGCACGGGCGTGCGCCAGCGCTGACGCACCGTTGATTTTGATCGGCCCATCGGCCCTTCAAAAGTTCCGCGGGCTTAGTGCATGTCCCAGTGATAGGTCACCAGATGGCGGGTATCCTTCATCAGGTCATTAGTGGACATGATACCCGCAGGTATGTTGGATGTTGCATGCGCGGGCCGTATATCCCTCGACCAATTGAAGCCGATGATCCCGAGTAATGCGGCGGATAAGGCGAGAAACAAAGTGGACGAATGACGCATAGCTTTCTCCTCAGAGAGATGCCGTCGTATTCCCATTCGATGTAATGGCGCAGAATGCGATCCCGCACCGCGATCGACTTTCGCATTCGATCAAAGGCATTAGATCAAATAAATATCTGTTATAGCAATACAATTTTTATTTCAACGCGAGGGCGTGCGGGAGTACGCTCTATCTTGCTGAATTGGTGGGCTTGCCGGTTTCAACTCCGGGAATCCCAGCGAAAGTCAGGACACGGACATGTCCAGATTTTCTTTTTCTAAATGGCGGAACCTGCTTCCATCTTGTTAACCATTCGATATCAGATTGTCTTTTGAACCCATATGTCGCAGCAATCCCGGCCAATAACGTGAAACATCTCATCAAGCACGAACAAGATGCTCTGCGCCTGTTGCAGCAGGATTTTATCCGTGATCGGATGATTGAGCAGGCCCGCAAGGGGGAATTGCCCGAAGATATGGATATGGTCACCGGCCATGTTCACGGCCGCAGCCGCGAAAGCTTTATGATCACGCTCATTTCCTTTTGTTTGATTGCATTGGGAAGCTTCGGCTTCATGGCATTGCTGAATTGGCGTTAAGTCTTGCCGGGCGGGCAGAATTAGCTGTTGCAATAATCAAGCTTCGAAATATTATATTGCAATAATAATAATTTGGGTCAATCAAGCTTTACGTTCGGTCAGATGGCAACGACTTATTTGGGACTGCAGCTTGAACTCGATCCCGCTGTTCCTGCGGACATGATCAGAATGCTGGACCAGAACGGGCGTGTTGTCGCCGAATCTCTCACCGGTCATGTCGCCTATCAAGAGGAAGCCAACGGCGATAACCGCATCGTAAAGCTGGTCGCAGGACTGGAGGCTTTCCGCCGCCTTTCGGGCGCGGCGCTTGATGCTGAATAGAATGGAAAAGAAGCTGTTGGCCTTCGCGGGTTAAAATCAGCCTGCATCTGCGGGGTCTGAATCTTCAGGCTCTTCTTTGGCTTTGGTTGGCCCGAGCTTCCTGATGCTGTCATCCTCTATGTCGGCAACGCGCACTGCGAGGATCGGGAAAGCTTTCAGAATACGTGCAGCTTCTGCTTCCGCAGCTTCACGTGTATCAAAGCCGCTCTTGGCCTGCTGATCGACATAAACGATAAAACGGCCCATTTGGACTCGCTTGGAGAGTTGCCGCGGCGCGGCGGCCTTGTCGTTCGGCATAAGAATCACTCTTGTTGTTGGGAGGAGAACAAGCCTGCACACGATTTGACCCGGTTTCCCAGCAAAAAATCGTCGCGGGCTGGTTCCCCCTACATGTTCGGATAATTAGGTCCGCCCGAACCTTCTGGCGGAACCCAGGTTATATTCTGCGCAGGATCCTTGATGTCGCAAGTTTTGCAGTGAACGCAATTCTGCGCGTTGATGACAAAGCGCGGGTCTTTCTTCGCGGCTTCGTCGCTGTAGACAACCTCGTAGACGCCAGCAGGACAGTAAAGGCGCGCCGGCTCGCCATATTCAGGCAAATTTCTGGCAATTGGAATTGCTGGGTCGCGAAGAAGCAGATGAACAGGCTGATCTTCCTCGTGATTGGTGTTCGATAGAAACACGGACGAAGGCTTGTCGAAGGACAGCTTGCCGTCAGGCCGCGGATAAACAATCGGTTTCACTTCCGAGAGCTTTTTAAGTGAAGCGTAGTCGGCCTTGCCGTGCTTCATGGTGCCGAACAGCGAAAAGCCCAGCGTATTCGTCCACATGTCGAGCCCACCTAGCGGGATGCCCAGCATCGTGCCAAACTTGCTCCACAAAGGTTTGGCATTGCGCACTTTCCAAAGGTCCTTGCCGATGTCTGAAGCACGCCACGCGGCTTCATAGCTTGCAAGTTCGTCGTGCGAGCGTTCCGCCGCGATCGCCTGCGCAACATGTTCGGCTGCCAGCATCCCCGACAGCACAGCATTATGCGAACCTTTGATGCGCGGCACGTTGACGAAGCCTGCTGCACAGCCGACCAATGCACCGCCTGGAAACGCCAGTTTCGGCACGCTTTGCCAACCGCCTTCAGTGATGGCGCGCGCGCCATAACCGATGCGTTTGCCACCCTCAAGCAATTCGGCAATCATCGGATGTGTCTTGAAGCGCTGGAATTCATCGAACGGCGACAGAGTCGGATTTTCGTAATTGAGATGCACGACAAAGCCGATGGAAATCTGGTTGTCTTCCATATGATAGAGAAAAGATCCGCCGCCCGTGCGGTTGTCGAGCGGCCAGCCGAAAGAATGCTGCACGAGGCCGGGCTTGTGCCTGGCAGGATCAATCTGCCAGATTTCCTTTAATCCAATGCCGTATTTCTGCGGTTCGCGCCCCGCATCCAGCGCAAATTTCGCAACCAGCTGTTTTGTCAACGAGCCCCGGGCGCCCTCGGCGAACAGTGTATAGCGTCCGCGCAATTCCATACCGCGTGTAAATGCCCCTTTCATTTCACCCGTTTTCGATACACCCATGTCGCCGGTGGCAATGCCGCGCACAGCGCCGTTGTCATCGTAAAGCACTTCGCTGGCGGCAAAACCTGGATAGATTTCAATGCCCAGCGCCTCGGCTTTCTGCGCGAGATAGCGGACCACGTTGGCCAGGGACCCAACGAAATTGCCGTGATTGTTCATCAGCGGTGGCATTGCAAAATTTGGTAGGCGGATGCCGCCATTGGCGTGCAGCATGTAGAATTTATCAGCCGTAACAGGTGTCTTGAGCGGCCGGTCAGGATCGTCGCGCCATTCCGGCAACAGCCGGTCAAGGCCAATGGGATCGATGACCGCGCCTGACAGGATATGCGCACCGGCCTCAGAGCCTTTCTCGACCACGACGATCGTGGCCTCGGGCGAAACCTGTTTCAGCCGAATCGCCGCCGCAAGCCCGGCCGGGCCACCACCAACGATGACAACATCATAGTCCATGCCCTCGCGTTCGGGCAGTTCAACTGGATCGTTCATGGTAGGCCCCGGATCAGTAGCAGATAGTTTATGTATAAACTATTTTGCGTCCCGTCAAATTGCCGTGGAAACATGGGAATGTCGAGACTGGGCTCTCAATCCTTTATGCCGGCAAGGTTTTTGGCTTTCTCGACAAGTTCTGGCGGCACCAATACCGCACGCTCCACAAAAGACTGCAGGTCCTGACCGGGCAGGGGATTGAGGTCGAGGTCCAGTTTTTTGATATCGCTGAGGAATTCTGGGTCACGCATCGTCTCCATAAAGGCCCGGCGCAGCTCTGCGACCCGTTCGGGCGGCTGACCCGGTGGCGACACGACGGCGCGGCCGATGCGGGAATTGCCGGCAATGAACTCGATCAGTTCGCGTTCCCCGGCATTGCGCGCAAGTTCAGTGACAATGGGTATATGTTTGAGATCGCTGTGCGAATCGACGCTGACCTGCAACAATAGGGTCACGGTTTTGTCGCGCAGCCAATCCGGCTTTTCTGCGCGCAGGACCGAATAGGGTTGCGTTAATGCGTGAATTTCACCGCGCTCCATGGCGAGACGCGAGTCGTTGGGGCCACGATAACCCGTGAGAATCCGAAGCTTTAGTCCCAGCAGGTTCTGCAGAAATGTCATCAATGCGCGTGAGGATTGCCCAGGCGCGGCCACAATCAGTTCTTTGTCAAAGGCCTGAGTAATGTTTTGCACAGGCGCGCTGTGCCAGCCATAGAGCACAGCTGCATTGTCGGTGATCCTGCCGATCCAGGCAAATTTCGTCACATCGGCCTTAAAGGCCTTGGGTTCAATAAGTTGAGTAAGAGGCGCGGATTGATCGACCATGCCCAGTACAGTGCCGTCGCGTGCGGCAGCGTTATACAAGTGGTTGATCGCCGCGATGGAAGCCGCGCCCGGCATATTTTGCGGTACAATCAACGGGTTGCCCGGCAGATGACGGCCCATGTGGCGGACGACGAGGCGGCTGTAGGTATCGTAGCCGTTGTTCACAGCAAAGCCGATGACGAAGGGAATGGTCTTGCCCTTGTAGAAATCCTGCGCCAGCGCGGGACCGGAAAGAAGCGCAAAAAGACATATAAGATACTGTTTAAGAAACATATTTTTTGCTCTCGCCTTTTCCCCTGCAAGTCCTTACGATGATCTTATGACCCCTGTGGCGGCAGCACAATTCACCTATGACGAGTTGACGTCGATTGTCGGCTGGTATGTCGACATGGGCGTCGATATAGCCATTGACGAAGCTGTGCATGATCGATTTAGCGAAGATTCTCAAAAACTTGCTGCTCCTGCACGGGCGCCGGTCCGTCCTCCCGCCGAAACGCCCAAACGCGCGCCGCTCGCCCGGATCGACGCTCTGCCCGCCCCTGCATCGCCTGATCAAGCGATTGTTTCTGCAAAGGAAATTTCCGCGCGCGCACAGTCTCTGGACGAATTGCGCGCGGCTATCGAGGCCTTCGATGGCTGCAACCTCAAGCGATCAGCTCAACGTACTGTTTTTGCAGATGGAAATCCGCAAGCTAGACTGATGTTCGTCGGGGAGGCCCCGGGGGCGGATGAGGACCGGCAGGGAATCCCCTTTGTTGGCCGCGCCGGGCAGCTTCTGGACCGTATGTTGAAGGCCATTAATCTGGATAGATCAGAGGTGTATATAGCCAACGCGGTGCCCTGGCGGCCGCCGGGAAACCGCACGCCGACGCCGCAGGAAACCGCGATCTGCCTCCCCTTCATCCGCCGCCAGATTGAGCTCGTAGGCCCGCAAGTCCTTGTTTGTCTTGGCGCTTCTTCCATGCAATCGATCCTCGGAGTCAACGAGGGCATATTGAAGACGCGCGGCCGCCTGTTCGACTATCCCATGGACAATGGCCGGAAAATCAAGGCGATGGCGACCCTCCATCCGGCCTATCTTTTGCGCTCCCCCGCCCAGAAGCGCCTGGCCTGGCGAGACTTCCAGGAAATCGCCAACCTGTTGAAAGTCGCAAGCGCGTGATTTTCCCGCGATAGCGCCCCGCCATTGACGCGCCTCTTTTGCGGCCTATGTTCCTGCAACCGCCCGTTATGGGCCAGTGAGGGAGTGGGATATGTTTTATCGTTCAATGGTTTTGGCGGCGGTGGCTTTGACCTTGGCCTGCGCGCCTGCTGTCGCTCAGGATTCCAAATCCGCGCCCGGCGCAAAAGTCTATTTCCTAAATCTGAAATCCGGCGATGTCGTAAGTAATCCGGTCGTCGTCAAATTCGGCCTCACCGGCATGGGCATCGCGCCCGCCGGCCTGCAGGGCGATGCCACCGCCAACACCGGCCATCATCATCTGCTCATCGACAAGGAGCTCAAGGGTGAAGAGCTGACGCAGCCGATTCCCGCCGATGACACCCACGTGCATTTCGGCAAGGGGCAGACTGAGGCGACAGTTACTCTTCCGCCAGGTCAGCATACGCTACAGCTCGTTCTCGCTGACTGGACACATATTCCCCACAATCCCCCGGTGATGAGCGAACGCGTGACGATCACCGTGAAATAGCGGTTAAGTCCCCCGGCGCGGCCCCTGTAAATCACGCCGTGCCTCTGCTACATAAGCGCCCTGAATGCGGCCAGCGCCGCCACAGGCGGGAGTGCGGCCATGAAGTGGGAAGATTTTCGCCAGTCCGACAATATCGATGACCGGCGCGGCGGCGGCGGCGATGATGGCGGTTTTGGCGGTGGGGGCGGCGGCATTTCCATCCCGGGCATGGGCGGCGGCGGCCTTGGCATCGGCATGATCATCGTGTTGGGCATCATCGGCATGCTGCTGGGCGTCGATCCGCGTATCCTTATCGGCGGTGCGGAAGTGCTGACGGGCGGGCGCGGTGGTGGCCAGGTGGTGCAACAGCAGGCCCAACCTCAGCGCCAGCGGCAGGCTGGTCCCGCCACCGATGAAATAGGCAAGTTCGTCTCCGCGATTGTTGCCATGAACGAGGACGTCTGGGCGGAAATACTGCCAGCACAGAAAAACATTCGCTATGCGCCACCGACTCTCGTCATGTTCGACGGCGTCACACGCTCGGGCTGCGGCACGGCGCAATCGGCCATGGGCCCGTTCTATTGCCCGCTTGACAAGAAAGTCTATCTCGACACGTCCTTCTTCAGCGAGATGAAGCGGAAGTTCGGCGGCGGCGGCGATTTCGCTTATGCCTATGTCATCGCGCACGAGATTGGCCATCACATCGAGAACCAGCTCGGCATTCTGCCCAAGGTGCAGCAGGCGCAGCAAGCGGCCAGCAGCAAGGCGGAGGCTAACGGTCTGTCAGTTCGTGTGGAATTGATGGCGGATTGCCTTGCTGGCGTCTGGGCGGCCCATGCCAACCAGAAATGGCAAGTGCTGCAGGAGGGCGATATCGAGAAAGCCGTCCGCACCGCGCAGGCCATCGGTGACGACAAACTGCAGGAGCAATCGCAAGGCCGCGTCGTGCCAGATAGCTTCACCCACGGCAGCGCTGCCCAGCGCGTTGCGTGGTTCCAGCAGGGTCTGAAGACAGGCAATATCGACGCCTGCAATACATTCGCGCGGCGTTCGTAAATGCCGGGGATAGACGAGAGCCGCACGTTCATCCCGCTGAAGATTGCGGTGCTGACCGTGTCTGATACGCGCGGCCTCAATGACGACCGCTCCGGCGACACATTGGCGGAGCGGCTTACCAAAGCCGGACACACACTGGCCGCGCGTTCTGTTGTCACCGACGATGTCGAAAAGATCCGCGCGCAGGTGCGAACGTGGATTGAGGACCGCGGCGTAGACGCCATCATCTCCACAGGTGGCACCGGCTTCACAGGCCGTGACGTGACGCCGGAGGCCATCGAGCCGCTGTTCGAAAAGCGCATGGAAGGCTTTTCGACGATCTTCCACACGATCTCGTTTCCGAAGATCGGCACATCGACAATCCAGTCGCGCGCCACAGCCGGTGTTGCTGGTGCGACCTATATCTTCGTGCTGCCCGGCTCACCCGGCGCCTGCAAGGACGCCTGGGACGGCATCCTCGTGCATCAGCTCGATTATCGCTATCGACCCTGCAATTTCGTCGAAATCATGCCGCGCCTCGATGAGCATTTGCGCAGAGGCGCGGGCGGGTAGGGCAGGGTAGGGTAGGGGCCTAAGCCTCACGCCCCCCACACATCTCCCGCGACCTTCGCCAGCAGGGTCAGCTTCTTTTCCTGATCATCTATTGTCAGCGGGTTGCCGCCGATCGAGCTGGCAAAGCCGCATTGCGGGGAGATGGCGAGTTGTTCCAGCGGCACATGTTTGGCTGCAGCGTCGATGCGGCGTTTGAGATCGTCCGCTGTTTCCATAACTGGACTTTTGCTCGACATGATGCCGATGACGACGGTCTTGCCCTTGGGCAGCAGGCGCAAAGGTTCGAAACTGCCGGCGCGGTCGGTGTCATATTCGAGAAAATAGCCGTGCACGTTGATCTTGTTGAACAACACATCGGCAACAGGATCATAGCCGCCCTCCGCCGCCCAATGTCCTTCGCGATTGCCGCGGCATTGATGCATGGTGAGCGTGACGCCAGCAGGCACAGCTTCGATAACTTCGTTCATGCGTTGCGCATATTGCAGCAGCAATTGATCGGGCTCGACGCCCCAGCCCAGCACCGTCGCGCGATGGCGGGGATCGCAAAGAAAGGCGATGGCCGTATCATCGAACTGGATGTACGTTGCGCCTGCATTGGCTAGCGCGGTGACTTCCTGCCTATACGCCTGCACAATATCGGCCCAGAACGCTTCCGGATCCTTGTAATGGCCACCGCGTAAACCGTTGTCACCGCCGCTATACATATGCAGCAAGACAGGCGCGGGGATTGTCACTTTCGGCGTGAGCTTTGTGTTGGCTTTGAGAAATTCAAAGGCGCGCACGGTGGCGCTGGGCTTCCAGCGGATTGGTCCGTTCATCCACAGACGCGAAAAAGGTTTTTCAGAGCCGTCTTTGTTTCGCCATGTGAATTCGGTCGTACCGAGCCTGTCTGCTGTCACGCCCTCCCAGCCCATGATCAGATCAAGCCACCAGGAACGGCGGCGGAATTCGCCATCGGTCGCGAGCTTCAGGCCTGCGCGTTCCTGCAGCGCAATGACTTCGCGCACGCATTCGTCTTCAATCGCGCGCAACGCCGCATTGTCATGCGGGCCCAGATGTTGATCGGGGGTTTGTGGACCGAGAAGTTTCTCGCGGCCATCGCGCAATTTCTGCGGCCGCAGCAGAGAACCCACATGATCAGCGCGAAAGGGCGGCTTTGTGTTGACGAAACTTTTCTGCAGCGTGTCAGTGGTCATGGTTTCCTCGCAGAGTCTATGTGTTTTCGATGGTTGTTATCATCCGGGCGGAAGCGCAGTAGAGAGCCGGGCTCGTTATCGATAGAGGGCATTTCCCGGGATGATAATTATTTGAGATGACACGATGGCTTACAATTCATGTTGGCGTTTCGGCCTGTCCTTAAAGCTCATCACCGATGGCGCTTTCAGTTTGCGCAATTCTTCAGGTGCGGCCACTGCGCCTGTGCCAAAGGGTCTGTCGCCCTTGATGGTGACGCGCTCCATCATGCGCCGTTGCGGATAATAATCGTGTACGGCGGCGTGTTGAAGGAAGCGGTTATCCCAGAACACCAGCATGTCAGGCTCCCAGCGATGCCGGTATTGATGCTCCAGCATATTCACGCAGCGGCACAAACGATCAAGCAGGTCGCGGCTTTCGCTCTCTTCCATGCCTTTTATGTACAGCGTGAACTGCGGATTGACGAAGAGCGATTTCTTCCCCGTGACCGGATGCACACGCACAACGGGATGCGTCACAGGCCGATAGATCTCTTCATAGGCGCGCAGGCGCTTCCAGCCTTCTTCGCTGCCCTCGAACAATTGCTTGAACGGTTTGAAATCATGCACAGCTTCCAGCCCGTCGATGAATTTCTGCAGCCGGTCCGAAAGACCTTCATAAGCTGCGGTCATCGAGCAGAAGACGGTGTCGCCGCCGATTTCCGGGACGATCTTGGAACAGAGCATCGTGCCCATCGGCGGACATTCCCTAAAAGTTTCATCAGAATGCCAGATGTCGGTGGGCGGCGGCGGATTGCCTTCCTTGTTGTCGTAGACAATGAGTTCTGGCTGTTCCTTGCCGCTGGTGGAAAAGGGGTGGACGGTGAGTTCACCGAACATGCGCCCAAAACGCTTGAGATCTTCAGAGGAGATTTGCTGATGGGGGAACACCAGCACGCCGTGCTCCGCATGCGCCTGTTTGATCGCCTCGAAGGTTGCAGCATCGAGAGGCTTGGTGAGATCAACGCCCGTGACTTCGGCGCCGAGAAATGCACCGATGCGCCGCAATTTGATAGGCGAGGGTGCAACGGATGAAAGATGTGGCGCTGGCGATATCATGACGGCCTCCCGGGAATTGATCGCCGGGACTATGCCGCCTTTAGCGCATCACTTCCAGCCCCTTGTTCTTCACCACATGCAGCAATTTCAGCGCAGCCCCCGTGGGCTTGCGCTCGCCGCGCTCCCATTGGCTGATCGTATTGGTGGCGACATTGAGATAACCGGCCATTACAGCCTGACTGAAAAAGGCCTTTACGCGACCCTTGGCTATTTATGCGGGGCTGACCTCAAAAATCTCACGCTGCAGCCACCGCCTCCATCGATTGTCGCATGGCCTGCACGATCACTTCGGCAGGTTGCGCACCGGATGCGCCGACCCGGCTGTTGAAAATAAAGAAGGGCACGCCGTTGATGCCCATACGCTGGACGTTCTCGATTTCTTCGCGCACTAGCGCTTCGTCCGTATCGCCCGCCAGCTGCCGCAGCACCATATCGCGATCTAGGCCGTAGGCCGCGCCGATGTCTGCCAGCACCTGGGGATCACCGATATCCACGCCCTCGATAAAAAATAGCGTCAGCAGCTTTTCTTTCACAGCGCTCTGCGTGCCTGCAGCCTGCGCCCAGCGCAGCAAACGGTGCGCATCCAGCGTGTTGGGCGATATCTTGATCTTGCCGAAGGCGAAGGGGATTCCAACTTCCTCGCCGAGTTTCTCAAGACGGCCATACATATCCTTGGCGCGGTTCGGGCCGAACTTGCGGTTGAGATATTCTTCGCGCGCGATGCCGCTTTTGGGAATAGTGCCATCAAGCTGGAAGGGCCGCCAGAACACGGCAGAGGGAATATCCGGCGTCAGAGCCAGCGCCTGTTCGAGCCGCCGCTTGCCGACGAAGCACCAGGGACACATCACGTCCGACACAACATCGATCCGCACATGGTCCATCGCCTGCAAAGATTGATCTTCACTCATAATCGCCCTCGTTGCCTTGCGATATGGCCGCTCCTTCAATGGCGACGACGCTATCGAGCCTGCCGTTGGCCGCAAGATAATGCAGCTTGCGCCGCGCCGCCACCACATCGCGCCCGTCAAGGTTCAATACATGCTGGGCGGTGAGCGGAGCTATGCGCGCGCCGCCCGGCAGGCGCGGCTCGGCAATCGCCGCGATTTCGCCGATGGCATAAAGATCAATGACGGGAATGGTTGTTTCCACCATGCCGCCCGGTGGTTCAGCTGGCATGTCCGCAGGCATTTGCTTGAAGCGCGAGAGAAACACCATGGACGCTAGATAGTGCGGATCAATAAGCCCCGCTGCGGCAAAATCCTCGCTCAGCATAGCCGGCGCGATGAGATGCACAGGATGCATCGCCTCGATTATAGCAATCAGCGCTTTGGAATCAAACGGCCCGTGCAAGATCAGCGGGGCGCCCGCAATCAGCGAGGCGGCGGGTCCCATCGCCAGACCGGCAAAGCTGGCAGGCAAGATTGTCGACAGCAGCGGTATGTGCGTGCCGATCTGCGCGCGCGTCACAAAATCAAGGGCTGCAGCCACAATCGTGCGCTGGCGATGGAACACACAGCTCGCCGTGATGTCGCGCGTGATGATGCGCGCATGAAGGCTGTGGCTGCCATTGGCAGCTTCCTCCTGAGCCTTTCCTTCCGCCCGAAGTGGATCAAGCGGCACCGCGCCGTCGACCTTGGTGTTGCCAAGCGCCGCGACGACGCGCACGCGTTCGGCCCGCGCTGCAGTGCGGAGCAATTCACTGGCAAGATCAAGATCGCCGCAGGCAGGCTCCGCCGCCAGCGCCACTGCGCCGGTGTCGGTTGCAAACTCGGCCAGTTCTTCGGCGGGTAAATAGGGAGCGGCAACGGCGACATCGAGCCCTGCGCGCAATGCGCCGGTTATCGCGACAATGCACGCAGGCGTAGCGGTAGCGGCGATAAGTATGCGCTCGCCCGGCATCAGGCCGAGATCGCGCCATGCCGACGCCATCGCCGCCACACGCCGTTCCAGCATGGCGAACGTCAGCGATTTCGAAACGTCGTTATTGTCATGGAATGCAATGCGGTCTGGGCGCAGTTTGGCCGCACCGCTGATCAGAGAACTGAAATCGAGCCGGGCGAGGGGATCGCCGTGATCGATTGGTGATGTGTCCGCCGTGCCAGAAAAGGCCGTCATTCCAGATGCCTCATTGCCGATAACATCGATGATGTATTCATGGCGTTGTCTTCCACCACGTTTCCAGAGCCTGTCCGAACAGGGGATTGCCATAGCGTGGCAGACGCTTGGGAAAGGCAAGCTCGCGCGAATACACAAACCATTGTTCAGGCTTGTGATAAAGCGGGATGATGTAGAAGCCCGATTGCAGCACCCGATCATAGGCGCGTACAGCATCGCGGAAATCATCGGGATCGACCGCGTTCAGCATGGCGGCAATCAATCCGTCGAGCGCCGGATTCTTCGCCCCAGTCAGATTGAACGAGGATTCCATTGAAGCACTTTGCGTCGACCAGCGGTTGCGTTGCTCGTTGCCAGGGGAATTGGAGGCGATCCACGCGCCGAACGTCATGTCGAAATCGAACTTCTGCCGCCGCCGCTGATATTGCACCAGATCGACCTGCCGGACGCGGGCTTCTATGCCAGCACGTTTGAGCGATTGCGCGAAGATGAGCGCCAGCCGCTCCTGTTCGCGTTCGGTCGTCATGACCTCGAACGTGAGTTGACGCCCGGACTTGTCACGCATCTGGCCCTGCGTCATGGAATAACCTGCCTGCATCAGCAGATCGATCGCGCGGCGCGCCAGCGTGCGGTCGAGCCCGCTTCCATCGCTGACCGGTGGCGCCCATGTACCATCAAGAATATCGTCACGGACAGCGCCGGGATATTTCGCCAGCAGCGCCCGTTCCTTGTCGTTGGCCGGACGTCCCGTTGCAGCAAGCTCTGTCTCGTCGAAGAAGCTCTTGGTGCGGCGATAGAGCCCGCCATAGAGATTGGCGTTGATCCACTCAAAATCGAACAGCAGGCCCAGAGCTTCGCGCACCCGGATATCCTGAAACACAGGCCTTCGCGTGTTGAAGGCAAGGCCCTGCATGCCCTTGGCGCCGCCCCCTGGCAAGGCTGCCTTGATAATGCGCCCTTCGCCAATGGCCGGAAAATTGTATCCGCTCAGCCATTTTGTCGGATCGCTTTCCTCGCGATATTCAACAGCGCCGGCCTTTAGAGCTTCGTAGAAGGTGGTCGCATCGCGGAAATAATCGAAGCGTATGTAGTCGAAATTGTAAAAGCCGCGGCTGACCGGCAGATCCTTCGCCCAATAGGCGGGATTGCGCGCAAGCTGAATCGATTGGCCCGGCTTGACCTGTTTGATCACATAAGGCCCAGAGGCGATGGGGATTGTCAGCGAAGCATTGTCGAATTTTTCCGGATCAAGTGCGTGGCTTGGTAGCACCGGCATCAGCGCCAGAATGAGCGGCAATTCACGATCGCCCGCAGTGGAAAGATCGAACCGGACTGTCAGCTCGTCCGGGATCTCGATGCCTTTGACAAGTTGAAACGCAGCCCGATGTTGCGGCCGCCCCTTCTTGCCGAGCAGTTCGAAGGAGAAGCGGATGTCTTTCGAAGTGATGGGCGTATTGTCAGAGAATCTGGCAGCCGGATTGAGCCGGAATGTCACACTGTCGCGCGTTGGTGTGGTTTCCACACTTTGCGCGATCAGCCCGTAGAGCGTGAACGGCTCGTCGAGTGAGCGCATCATCAGCGTCTGGTAAACTGGACCGACCAGCCCCTGCGCAGCTGAGCCCGCTTTCAGGTTGAACGGATTGAGACTGTCGAACGTACCCTGCAATCCCAACAGTACGCTGCCGCCTTTGCTTGCATCGGGATTGGCATAGGGAAAGTGGGTGAAGTTCGGCGGCAGGGCAGGTTCGCCATGCATGGCAATGCCGTGCTGTGGCTGAGCGCCTCCCTGCGAAGGCAAAGCCGCCAGAATCAGCGCGGCGACAGCAACCGCTGTGCCGATACCGTTGGGATTAACCCTTTTGGGCCAGGCGCGCAGAAACATGCCGGGCCTGCGAATCGCTGAGACTTTCATCTGGCAAGTTTAGGGTCTTAAGCTCCTCGCGTCAGCAATTCCCGAACAAATCCCGTTAACTGGCCATCTGAATCGACAGATTTTCCCGATATAGCTACAGGGGGCTGGAAAGCGCGGCTGGAAAGCTTTATGAGCCCTGCAGTCAATTTATCGCCTCAATCTGGGGCGAAGAGCGGGCAACGGCGGACGGCTCCGGCATGAAGGGCTGCTTTTGCTTATGCCCCGGTCATCCGGAAACCCGAAAGGACAATTTATGGCTCACCTTCAAAAGCGTACCAGCCTCGCCACGGCTTTAATCGCTGTATTTGCTCTGGCTGGCGGGCAAGCGCTTGCGCAGGCGAAGAAAA
Source organism: Beijerinckiaceae bacterium (assembly GCA_947474545.1). Lineage (GTDB taxonomy): Bacteria > Pseudomonadota > Alphaproteobacteria > Rhizobiales > Beijerinckiaceae > Terripilifer. Next base: position 16,346 of record CANJJI010000050.1, read on the forward strand.
CGCCGGCCCAAACTCCTGCACCAGCTGCCCAGCCCGCTACGCCGGGTGCAGCCCCGGCGGCCGCTCAGCCGCAGGATAACAAGGTAGAGCTGAAGCCCGCCCAGCCACAATGGACGAAGGTCTGCGGCAAGGACGAGGCCGCCGGCAAGGAAATCTGCTACACCACTCGCGATTTTGGCACCGATCCCAATGCCGCCCCTGTTCTCGCGCTCGCGGTATATGACGTGAAGGGTGACGAGACCAAAGTTGTGCGCCTGCTGATGCCTGTCGGCCTCATGCTTGAGCCCGGTTTCCGCTTTGGCATCGACAAGGGCGCCAATCTCGAAGGCAAGTTCCAGATCTGCTTCCCCAATGGTTGCTTTGCAGAAGCCAAGGTGAAAGTTGCCACCATCAACACCCTCAAGAAGGGCACGTTGATGAATGTGTTCGTCAAGAATCAGGTCAATAACGAAGTGCAGTTCGTTCTGCCGCTCGACGGTTTTGGCCCGGCCTTCGATGGTCCCGCAGTTGATCCAAAAGTGCTGCAGGCGCAGCAGGAACAGGCGCAGAAGGAAGCGGCGGAGTTGCAGAAGAAGCTGGAAGAATCAGCGGCCAAACAACGTGAAGGCATCGCTGGCGGCGCAGCCGCCCCGAAGTAAGTTTGCAGGAAACACTGACAAACAAAGAAAAGGCCGGGGGCGAACCTCCGGCCTTTTTCATTTTCCTGGCTGAGCGTATTATTCCGTTCAGTTCGCCAATTGGCGTTTCATCTTGTAGGAACCATCGCGCCCCCGCGTAAACATCTCGCCGATCTGTGGATGGCGCACCGGTTCGCGCGAATTATCCGCAAGCAGGTTCTGCTCGGAGACATAGGCGATGTACTCTGTTTCCTCGTTTTCGGCGAAGAGGTGATAGAAGGGCTGGTCTTTGCGCGGGCGCACTTCCTCGGGGATGGACATCAGCCATTCGTCCGTATTGTTGAACTCCGGATCAATGTCGAAAATCACGCCCCGGAACGAAAATTTCCGGTGCTTTACGACCTGGCCCAAGCCGAACTTTGCTGTCTGCGCCTTCATCACTCTCACCATATCAAGCAAATACCTATCGGGGCAGGCACGGCAGGTCAATATCTACCGGCGGAGGCCGGAAAACAGATTGGCCCTGCCTACCCTTTGACCTATGTTAGCGAATTAAGGGGCGCACCAGACGCCCGGAGGGGATTTGATGACGAACAAACGGCGTCTGGGCGCGCTTTCGGTGCTGCGCGAATTTCTCGCCCAGGAGGCGGCAGGTGGCTATGTGCTGATGGCAGTCGCCATACTGGCGATGTGCGTCGCCAATTCCCCACTGTCCGATCTTTACTTTACCGCTATGAAGGCAAAGCTCGGCCCGCTCAGTGTCCTGCACTGGATCAATGATGGCTTGATGGCGATTTTCTTCCTGCTCGTCGGTCTCGAGATCAAGCGCGAGTTTGCTGACGGTCAGCTTTCTACATGGCCGGACCGGATACTGCCCGGCGTGGCTGCAGCGGGCGGCATGGCTGCGCCTGCGCTGTTTTATGTGATGTTCAACACAGGTGATGCAGCGCTGCTGCGTGGCTGGGCGATCCCGGCGGCGACGGATATTGCGTTCTCGCTGGGCGTCCTCGCGCTTGTCGGCTCACGAGCGCCTGTGTCGCTCAAAATATTTCTGACTGCGCTGGCCATCATCGACGATCTCGGCGCCATTGTAGTCATTGCGATTTTCTATACATCGAGCCTGTCGGTTCCCGCACTGGCAGGTGCAGGCGCACTCATCGCTGTGTTGATCATGTTCAACCGTCTGGGAGTCAAGGCGCTCTGGCCCTACCTTTTGGCGGGTTGCGGCTTATGGGTGCTGGTGCATGAGTCGGGCGTCCACGCGACTCTGGCTGGCGTGCTGCTGGCCTTGACGATTCCCATCGAAGTCAGCCCCGGCAAGCCCGATGACGCGCATTCGCCGCTGCATCAACTGGAGCATACAATTTCGCCCTGGGTCGCGTTTCTCATCGTGCCGGTATTCGGGTTTGCTAATGCTGGCGTGGCGCTTGGCGGCATCGGGCTGACGCAAGTGTTTCATCCGGTCACCCTGGGCGTGGCCGCCGGCCTGTTTCTGGGCAAGCAGATTGGCGTCTTTGGCTCGGTGTGGCTTCTCGTTAAAACAGGCCTCGCGCAGCGCCCCCGCGATGCGAATTGGGGGCAAATTTATGGCGTGGCGCTGCTATGCGGCATCGGTTTTACCATGAGCCTGTTCATCGGATTGCTGGCGTTTCCAGGCCGCGATGACCTCGAACACTTCGTGAAAATCGGCGTAATGGGCGGATCAGTCCTTTCGGCAATTGCAGGCGCGCTGGTCCTGATGTGGGCGCCGCCAATGAAACAGAAGCGCTGAAGCTTGCGCAGATACTGGCATTGCAGCACGATTGGCTGATGCAATATCCATGCGAACTTCTGACCAATGCCGAAATGGCCGAATCCGACCGGCTCACCATTGCCACAGGGACCCCTGGCATTGTGCTGATGGAGCGCGCGGGCGCAGCGGTGGCTGATGCAGCCCGGCGGGCGATGCCACCGGGCGGCAAGACGATCATCATCCTCTGCGGTCCCGGCAATAATGGCGGTGACGGCTTTGTCGCGGCGCGGTTTTTGCGCGGCATGGGCTTTTCGGTAACTGCGGGCCTTCTGGGTCAGCGCGAAAAGCTCGCCGGCGATGCAGCCCTTGCAGCGCAGGCCTGGGCGGGACGCACAACCTCGGCGGCGCTGGTTGATCTTGATTCTGCTGATCTGGTTATCGACGCGCTGTTCGGCGCGGGTTTGTCGCGAGATATCGACGGCCGCGCACGCGCTATCATTGAGCGCCTGAACTTCTGGCGCAGGTCGTCGCACAAACCCGTGATCGCCGTTGACGTGCCCTCCGGCGTTAATGGCGATAGCGGACAGGTGCGCGGCATGGCCGTCGAGGCCGATGTCACAGTCACTTTCTTCCGCCTGAAGCCCGGCCATCTGCTGTTGCCGGGCCGCGAACTCTGCGGACGCACAGTGCTCGAACCCATAGGAACGCGTGCGGATGCGTTGAAAAGCATTGCGCCGCAAACAATTCTGAACGCGCCACCTGTTTGGTGCGGGACGCTTCCGAAACTGCAGACCTCCGGTCACAAATATACGCGTGGTCATGCACTCATCATTAGCGGCCCCATGCATCAGACTGGCGCGGCAAGGCTTTCCGCTATGGGCGCATTGCGGGTGGGGGCAGGGCTCGTCACGGTCGCTTCTCCGCGCGAGGCGCTGGCGGTGAACGCAGCTCACCTCACAGCGATCATGCTGACCCCCTGCGATAGCCCGCATGATCTCGCTGCAATCCTTGATGACGCCCGCAAGAATGTGCTCGTCATCGGCCCCGGAGCAGGCGTTGGAGAAAAAACTTTCGCACAGGTGGAAACGGCGCTGTCCGCTTCCTCTGCGCCTGCAATCGTATTGGATGCTGACGCGCTGACCAGTTTTGCCGGAAAGGCCGATACGCTTGGTCACCTCATCGCTACACGCGCGCGCCCGGTTGTGCTGACGCCCCATGAAGGCGAATTCACGCGGCTGTTTGCAGATATTGATCCAGCGCACGGCAAGCTGACCCGCGCTCGCGAGGCGGCTGCGCGCACCGGCGCGATCATCGTTTTGAAAGGTGCAGACACAGTCGTCGCCGATCCCCGGGGGCGCACGGCTATTGCCAGCAACGCGCCTCCCTGGCTTGCGACGGCGGGCTCCGGTGATGTGCTTGCAGGCATGATTGCCGGGTTGCTGGCGCAGGCCATGCCGGGATTTGAAGCTGCGTGTGCCGCCGTATGGATGCATGGCGAAGCCGCCAGCCTTTTTGGCCCGGGCCTGATTGCCGAAGATTTGCCTTCGATGTTGCCGCCTGTATGGAGTGCTTTGCTTCAAGTATAGTTCACGTTACTTCAATCCAGGACGAAAGCCCGCTTTCGCCATGCGCAAGAATACCGCTGCCGAGACGCCATTTGCCTGGATTGTCTGCGAGGATCGCCACACGCACAGTCTTGCCTTCCGGCACGATGACGCTGTCGCGCCAATAGGGCTCCCAGCCGTCATCGAGCAGATGCAATTGCCTGAACACATGCCCATGCAGGCGCATGACATGCGGCACGGTGCTGGTGTTGATAAAGCCGAGGGTCAGCGGCGTACCGCGTTTGACGCTGAACAAGGGCCGCGCCGGATCAATATCCATTGGGGCGCCGTTAAAGGTCCAAAGACGTTTGGGATCAGGCTTCGCCGTTTTCATAGAGGCAATTGTGAGATCGAGCCTTTTGGCATTCTGCAACTGAATGATGGGCGGCAGGGACGTATTATCAGGCAGCGAGGCGATGGGCGGCAGGGCAGGGCGGCGCGCGCCTTTGGCCGTGAATATGGCCACATCCTGCGGCTGCGTGTCTGGCTTGCCCTGCAAGGGCCAGCGACGCAACACGATTTTCGCGCTTTGCTTTTCGGCATCGGGCATATCGAACAACACATCGAAACGCGCGCCGGGGCCGATGGGGAAAGTCCTCGCCACAGGCTCGAACGCATTGCAGGGCTGACTGTCAATTGCCGCAATCATCGGCATCGCGCCTTCGAAAGTCAGCGCCGTAATCTGCGCCATGCACATGTTGACGACGCGCAGGCGGATACGCGCGCCGGGCGCTGCCTCCTGCAGGAAAGGCGCAGGTGCGCCATTGATTGTCATCAGTGGACCTAGCCGCCCCGCGCCCGCGCTATCTGCCGGCAGGATCATGGGCTCGCGCAACCCACCCTTGTCATCGAGCTGCCAGTCGCTGAGCGCGAACATGAATTCGTGATCGACCTGCGGCGGCTTGTCCTCCTCGACAATCAAAATGCCGCCAAGTCCGCGCCCCGCTTGTTCCGCAGCATTCGGACCATGCGGATGGAAACAGAAAAGCCCACTGTCGGGCGGTGTGAAGCGATAATCAAAACTCTGGCCCGGCGCGACCGGCGCCTGGGTCAGCGGCGCAACGCCATCTAATGCATTGGGACCGCGCATGCCGCGCATGTGCAGGGATGTCGGCTGTTTCAGACCATTGACGAGACGCAGCTTCAGCTCTTCGCCTTTTTTGATACGCAACAGTGGGCCGGGAAACTGGCCGTTATAGCCAAGGATGGATGTTGCAGGCTCATTCGCGCCGCGCAAACGCACTTCGCCGGGCTTGGCCTCCAGAACGGTAAAACCATCATCGGGTTTCGCGACGGCAGGCGTTTGCGCCCGCAGGGTTTCAAGCGGGAAAACCGAAGCGGCAAGGCCGGTGGCGACAAATATGCGGCGGGTTTGAATCATGGTCCTGCTTACGGGCTGATGAATGTCAGCGCACTGTGCATGGCCGGCAGGAAATGACAATATGCGCGCAAAGCCATGCAAGTATGTCGGAGGAAACCTTGTCCAGCGCCCGCGCCGCCACCAATCCGCTCTATGGACCGAACAAGTTGAAACTCGGCCTGTTCGGCCTGAATGTCGACAATGCCTGCGCGATTTCGTCTGTCGATGGAACATTTCATCCCGAATGGCCTGTTGTGAAACGCATCACGCAGATGGCGGACAAGGCGGGCCTTGAAGCTTTGGTGCCCGTGGCGCGCTGGCGCGGTTTTGGTGGCAAGACCAATTTCAACGGCGCGAATTTCGAAACCTATACATGGGCGGCGGGCATCGGCGGCGCGACCGATAACATCGGCGTATTTTCCACTTCGCATGTACCGGTCATCCATCCCATTGTCGCCGCCAAACAGGCCACAACCATCGATCACATCACCGGCGGGCGCTTTGCGCTGAATGTGGTCTGCGGCTGGTTCGAGCCTGAAATGGAAATGTTTGGCGCTTCGATCATGCCGCACGACGAGCGTTACGAATATGCCGCCGAATGGCTGGATGTGGTCAAGCGCCTGTGGACGAGCGAAGAGGAATTTGATTTCGAGGGAAAATATTTCCAGATCAAACGCGGCTTTCATCAGCCAAAGCCCGTGCAGCGGCCGTTTCCGCCTGTCATGAATGCGGGCGGCTCGGGCATCGGCCGGCACTTTGCGGCCAAATATTGCGACATGATTTTCGTGCACATCAAGGGTGACCAGATCGAGGCCGCGCGCAAGGATGTAGCCGAAGTGCGGGAACTCGCGCGCAAGGAATACGGTCGCGACATCCAGGTCTGGGCCAACGCCTATCTCGTGATTGGCGACACGGACGAGGAAGCGCTGAAATTCCGCGATTACTACGTCAACGAAAAAGGCGATTGGGAAGCGGTGGACAATCTTGTGCGCAGCCTTGGCATCCAAACGGGTGTGCTGCCGAAAGAAATGCTGGAAGCCGCCAAATATCATTTCATCGCCGGCTGGGGCGGCTATCCCCTCGTGGGCACCGCGCGCCGCATTGCCAGCGAACTCGAAAAGCTTTCAGGCGCAGGCCTCGACGGCATATTGCTGTCTTCCGCGCGTTATGAAGAAGGACTGACCCGCTTCATCAGCGAAGTGCTGCCGCTGATGGAGCAGGCGGGTTTGCGGGGGAGCCGCGCATAGCAGGTATTTGGTCTTAGTGCCTTGGAGCAGGAAAACAGGTCGCGACCTTTCGGCCTGTTTGCAGCCCTCACTTCTGCAGAGCGCAACCCTGCACCGGATCGCGAAAATCCCTGTAGGTCTCCAGGATATCATAGCCGATCTTGTCGCCCTTCTTCACGGTTTTCACGACATAGATGTTTTGTGAAACCGTATTCGTCTTGTCGATGGCAAGCGGGCCGCGCGGGCTTTCATAGGCGGTTTTGGAAATGGCGGCGGCGAAGGCATCGCGGTTCTTTGTGTCGCCATTCAGTTTCTTGACGGCTTCCAGAATGTAGCGGACGGAATCATAGCCTTCCACCGCGAATTCTTCGGGATCAGCGTTGAAGCGTTTGCGCCAGGCTTCGACAAAGCGCTTGTTGACGGCCGTATCAATCTCCGGAACGTAATTGGTGACCGACACAACGTTGAGCGCCGCTTCGCCCAGCGCGCCCAGCAGAACCGGAGGCGTCAGTCCGGCAGATCCATAAGCGGGCAATGTGTTTTGCATACCAAAGGAATGCCATTGCTTCATGAAGGTCAGCGCTTCCGATCCATAGAAGATCGGCAACACTGCATCCGCATTAGCGCTGCGCACCTGCGAAATGTAAGGGCCGTAATCCTGGGTCTTGGCGAAGGGCGGATAGGCTTCGCCGGCAATCTTGCCGCCGTGCTTTTCAAATGCGCGCCGGGCCGCCGCAATATGTTCGCGTGGCGCGACGTAATCGGACGCCATCAGAAACAGGTTCTTGATGCCTTTCTTGCCGAGATAATCGCCAATCGGTTCGCTCATCTGCGAAGACGAGAACGACACGCGAAACACGTAGGGGCTACATTTGCTGCCCGACAGTTCATCCGTCGTCGCATTGGATATAACGACAGGGACTTTCGCGCTGGAAAAATAAGGCGATACCGCCAGCGCAACAGCGGAAGAAATGATGCCGGCGACGGCGTCCACGTTATCCGAGGTCACGAATTTGCGCGCCTTGGTGAGGCCAACAGCGGGGGCGCCCTGTGTGTCTTCAATCAGCAGTTCGATCTTGCGCCCGGCCACTTCGCCGCCTGCTTCTTCCACGGCATATTGCATACCCTTGATCTGTTCCTGTCCAAGAACTGCGAAAACGCCCGTAGTGGGCATAAGGACGCCGATCTTGAGGGGATCGGCGGCCTGCGCAGAAGTCGTGCAGGCGATGATGGCGGCGGCGGTGGCGAGCAGTTTGTTCATGCGCGTGTTTCCTCGTGACAGCATTTAAGGCGCCGCTGCTTTTAGCTGCGGCCATTTGTCGATGTGTTGGTCAGATCACTTAAACTCGCAACCGTCCACCTGGTCGGTGTAATTGGGAATGGTATCGAGCAGCTGATAACCTACGCCATTACCCTTCTTCACTGTCTTGACCATATAGACGTTCTGTGTGGCCGAATTATTTTGCGGGTTCATGGACATCGGGCCGCGCGGGCCATTATAGGCGACTTTCGAAATCGCCTTGGCCAATTCCTCGCGATTGGCAGTGTCGCCGCCGCGCGCCTTCACAGCTTCCAGCACGAAGCGCATGGCGTCATAACCCATCACCGCGAATTCTTCGGGTTCCTCGTTGTTGTTGTCGCGGCGGAAACCCTCGACGAATTTCTTGTTTTCGGGCGTGTCGAGTTCGACGAGATAATTCACCGATGAAATGACATCAACCGCAGCATCTCCCTGCGCCTTGCGCAACATCGGCGGCACAAGCCCCATGGGCGAATAAATCGGCAGATTCTTGATGCCATAGCTCGCCCATTGCTTCATGAACAGAATAGCTTCTGCCGCATAAAACACGGGCACCACGGCTTCCGCACCAGCGCTGCGCGCCTGCGAGATATAGGGGCCATAGTCCTGCGTCTTGCCGAAGGGCGCATAGGCTTCGCCCACCACCTTGCCACCGGCCTTTTCGTAATCGCGGCGTACAGCGGCGACAAATTCGCGCGGCGCAACAAAATCCGAGGCCAGCAGAAAAATGCTCTTCACGCCGCTCTTGGCAAGATATTGCCCGACTGGCGCGGATATCTGCGCCGAGGAGAACGATGCACGGAACACATAGGGGCTGCAGCTCTTGCCGGTGATGATGTCCGCGCCCGCATTGGAAATCACCAGCGGCATCTTGATCGAGGTGAAATACGGAGCCACCTGCAGCGCTACAGGCGAGGCGACGATGCCCGCCATGATGTCCACATTGTTGGAGGTGACCAGCTTGCGCGCCTTTGTAAGGCCCATGGCGGGGGCGCTGCCATCGTCTTCCACGATCATCTCGATCTTGCGGCCCGCAACTTCGCCGCCAAACTCTTTGATAGCGAGATTCATGCCCTTGAGCTGTTCTGGCGCAATAGGAGCGAGTGGGCCGGTCAACGGCATGAGAACACCGATTTTCAGCGGGTCCTTGGCTTGGGCGAACGCCTGCGAGGCAACGGTGAGCGCGGCCATGGCGGCGGCGCTTTTCAAAGTGATAGCAAGACGCATGTTTCCCTCCCGGATTGATTGAATTGCTTTTTAGACTAGCAGCCGGAGGACGGATGGCCAAGCGGTCGCCCCGGCGAATGTGGGCCGGGCTTTATCCATGGGGGCAGGTAGTGTACTCTTGCAGCAATCACAATCAAGTACGGGGAATAATCCATGGCTATGGCGGAAACACTCCTCAAGGTCGAGAAACGGCACCCCTATGTCGGCGCTGAAATCATGGGTGTCGATCTTTCCAAGCCCGTAGATGCCGATACAGGCGCGGCGATCCGCAAGGCGCTGGACGACAATATCGTCATCTTCTTCCGTGGCCAGAATCTGGATGAGCCACAGCAACTGCGCGCGGCGGAAATTCTCGGCAAGGTCGCCATCCGCCGCCGGCCGGTTTCCGGCGATGGCCCTGGCGGCGATTTCGATACGCCCTTCATGATGGTCACCAACATTGTCGAGAATGGCAAACCGATCGGTGCGTTTGGCGATGGCGAAATGTGGTTCCACCATGACACCAGTTATTATCCCGAGCCGCATCGCGCGACTTTGCTCTATGCAATGAAGCTGACGACATGGGGCGGCGAGACCTGCTTTTCCAACATGTACGAGGCCTATAATCGCATCCCGCGCAAATTACGTGACCGGCTGGAAGGCCGCAGGGTCCTGCAAATTCATGATTACAAGCGCCGCGAGCGGCTCAATCTCGAAGCCATCGACATTTCCAAAGTGCGTCATAACTGGCAGCCGATTTTTATCACTCATCCGGCCACCGGCAACAAGGCGCTCTATATTTCCCGGTTGATGTCGGCGAAGATCGAGGGTCTCTCTCATGAGGAGAGCGAGGACGCGCTGAACCAGCTGTTCGATATCTCCGAGACGCCGGAAATCGTCTACGAACATCCTTGGCAAATGGGTGATCTCATCGTCTGGGACAATTGGTGTTCCATCCACATGCGCAAGGATTTTCCGCGTGAAGAAGGCCGCCTCATGCGCCGACTGACGATTGAAGGGCAGGCGATGCAGTTTTGAAAATTGCTCGTCTGGCGTGCCTCAACCTTTGTAAGATGCTCCCGGCTCCGGTCAGAGCCTCTGGCTAGCTGTCATCCTGGAAAACCCGTATGTCCGGTCTCAATATCAGCATTGCAATGGATCGTTATGACCGGCATTTTCCGTTTTTCGACGGAACAGTGAAAGCGCCTGCCGGTATTACCTATACAGCACTGCAGGTTGGCCAGTCTGACGTGCTGCGCGATGGCACGGACCGTCACGGCGAGATGATTAACAACAGGCGTTATGACGTCGCCGAATTCTCCATGTCGAGCTTTCTGATGGCGATTGATCGCGGCCTTCCGTTGACAGGCGTGCCGGTCTTTCCGCGCCGCCTGTTCTCGCAAAGCTGTATGTTCGTGCGCGCAGACAGCGAGATCGAGACGCCAAAAGACCTCATCGGAAAACGTGTCGGCCTTTCCTCGTTTCAGACAACGCTTTCATTGCTTGCCAAGGGCGATCTCAAATTCGAATACGGTGTAGAATGGGAACAGATCAAATGGCTTCTCACAACAAATGAGAAAGTGCAATTCGATCCCAAGCCGGGTGTCGTGATTGATCGGGCGGCGAAAGGCACAGACCTTGGCGACTTGCTTGACAAGGGCGAGATCGACGCGATTTTCATGCCGCATCCGCCGATTTCGGTGATGTCCGGCCGCGTGAAGACGCGCCGCTTGTTTCGGGACACTCCGTCCGAAGAGAGACGCTATTTTGCTAAATACGGTTATTGGCCCATTATGCACATTATGGCCATGAGTACTGACCTTGCGGCGCGCGAACCGCAATTGGCGGAAGCGATCATGCAAATGTTCGCGCAGGCGCACGAGATCTCCGACGAATTCTTTTCTGATCCGAACTGGTCGCGATTGCCATCGGGGCGGCATTTTTACGAGCAATCCAAAGCGGAATTCGGGAATCCCTGGCCCAACGGCTTTACAGCGAATAAAGCCAATCTCGGACAATTCATCAAATATTCCCATGACCAGGGCCTGATATCGGAATGCTTCTCGCCCGAAAGGCTGTTTGTCGAAACTACACTGGGCACGTGAGCGGGCCGGCAATGTTCATTGCCGGCCCATTTAGACGTTGTTACTTGAATCGCGGCGCTGTGCTGGCCACTGCCACTTGTCCGTCCTGCTCGCGGGACCGCCGCTGGCGCCTGTTGCGCCATTGATCTCCCAGCCATTTTGTATCGAGCCCAATCCGGAAGAATAGGCAATTGCCTGCCGGGTGTGCGCCGTTCACTTTAAGGGAAAGTCCTTTATGTGAGCCGCCCGGACACAGGGGCCTCTGGCACATTATATGCGTGGCCTGCCCATGCTTTACGATCACATGCGCGTCTATCATCCGCTCGCGCCGCTCAAGCGCGAAACCGTCCTGACGTTCTTATGCACCGCCATTTGTGTCGTGCTGTTGGCGATGCTGGTCGCGCGCGGCCTGTTGCGCGAACCGGCGGGCGCTTCGAGTTTTGCCGCGCTGGCCGATGCCTTCCTGCACGGGCGATTGTCGGTGAATGGCTGTCCCGAAATCGATTGCGCTGTTTTCAATGGGCAGACCTATATCATCTTCCCGCCTTTGCCCGCGTTGCTTTTGATGCCAGTCGTGTCCATCACCGGGCTCGGCGCGTTTAAGGGGGCCACATCGATCGCCCTGGTGCTAGCGGCCATATCTCTGGCGCTCTGGCGGCGGATTTTTGAGGCTTTGCGTGTCGAACGCACGGCAGCTCTCTGGCTCGTTGCGGCCATCGCCTTTTCGAGCCCGCTTTATTATGTCGTCCTGAAAGGCAACGGCGTCTGGTTCTTTGCCCAGACTGCCGGTTTCCTGATGGCGACGCTGGCGATTGCCAGCGTCATTCTCTGGCGCAGTCTTGCGCTCGCATGCCTGTTTGCAGCTCTAGGCTTTCTGTGCCGGCAGATGCTCATATTCTACCCGTTGTTTCTGCTCGTTCTCGCCTTGCGTCCGGATGAAAAACTGCTGCGCCCCTCATTCGCGCGGATACGTTCGATAGCACTAGCGGCGCTGCCGGTTATCGCTGCACTGGGGCTGATTTTCGCCTATAATTACGCGCGTTTCGGCAATCCGCTCGATACGGGTTACGCCTATATCAACAATCCCGGTTCGCAGGATTATATCTCAGGCCGGATTGCCGAATACGGACTGTTCTCGACCAAATACCTGCTGTTCAATCTCTATCATTTCTTCCTGCAGGGCTTTCATGCCGAATTCGGCGCCATGCAACATACCCGCCTGACTGGGATAGACTGGAACGGCACAGCGTTGCTTATCGCCTGTCCGTGGATCGCCTTGCTTTTTTACTTGCACTACGATCGCGTCGCTGCAGCGGGGCTGACTGTCATCGCAGTGATTGCTGGCATCACGCTATTCTATCATTCCAATGGCTACGCTCAGATTGGAGCCGCGCGCTATACGCTCGACTGGATGCCCATCGCCCTCGTACTGATGGCGCGCAGCGCAAGACCTGAAGCTTTTCGCGCCTTGCCTCTGCTTGTAACGATTGCCATTGTCATGAATGCAATGGCGATTGGGACCGCGATATTCGCAGCGGTAAAATAGCCGCTGCACCCAATTGGCTCAGGCTGATTGCTTTCGGGTAAATGTCAGAATGCGATGACCGAAGAAATTGAAGAGCGTAGCCGAGGCTATTCCGCCCGCATGGGCCGCCTTGGTGCCGTCGCGAAGGTGGTTGGAATAGGCTAACGCGATCTCCAGCTTCATGAAGTTATCCGATCATGCGGCGAGGTCAATGGGTTGATCCGATGGCTTGTCGGC
>CANJJI010000051.1 GCA_947474545.1 Beijerinckiaceae bacterium
TGCAAGGCCAGAACGGTATGGCGAACGCCCGGAAACAGCGCTATCCGGCAAAATCAGCCCCAAGCTGGCGAATCCCCCGAAGAGTTTTGCAAGAGGCTCTCATGATAAAGAATTATGTAATCTCGCAAAGAGTTTTCTTCATTTGATGAGAGCATTCGTCCAACTTTTGTAACAGCAAATGATTTGTCGTTTGTTTCCTGAAGTACACCAATGGAAGCAAGCAGTCGACAAACACGCCCCAAAGCGTCTGGATCGAGACCGGTAATTTCCGCGATATAGTCAACGCTCTTCTCTTCATCGCCTATCACTTCGGCCAGGCGATATTTTGCTGCAACGTATATTGCCCTCGCTGGTATGAAGCTGAATGCCAAGCGGACAATTTCTTGAGACGGCGAAAGCTTTGTCATATTCATCTCCCAGCAGTCTCGTCGTGGCCGCAGTATTTCAGCCTAAAGTTGTGTTCCAAAAGCAACTTAACCTTCGATCTGCGGTGCGTCTATGCCTAAACTTTAGAGTTGACGAACCAAGAACGTGTCTAAGAGGTAGGGAGCAATCGGTGGCATTCCCATTCTGATCTCTTCGGACAAGGGTGCCCACCTTGCAAAACCATTACCTTTCGCAAGCACCGTTTCAATTTAACCAACCCACTGAAATTGCATCCTTCGCAACCTGGCAAAAGGCTGTTGCAATACCCCACACAGCCCCTCATCCGGCGCTTCGCGCCACCTTCTCCCCGCAAGCGGGGAGAAGGGCCACGCCACCCCTACTTCTCCGCAACAATCCTGTTGCGCACGATACCAATCTTCTCGACTTCCACTTCGCAGACATCGCCATCCTTCATCCACAGCGGTGGTTTGCGGAAGGCGCCGACGCCGGCGGGGGTGCCTGTCACGAAGACGTCGCCGGGCTCCAGCGTCATCACTTCGGAGGTCACCGCGATCAGCTCGTCGATGGTGAAGATCATGTCGTTGGTGTTGGCCGATTGCACCGTCTGCCCGTTGAGGCGGGTTTCGATTTTCAAACCCTTGCCGCCGCGCGGCACTTCATCGGCGGTGACGAAATCGGGGCCGAAAGCGCCGGTGCCGTCAAAATTCTTGCCGCTCGTCCATTGCGGGCCCTTGAACTGATAATCGCGGATCGAGCCTTCGTTGAAGACTGAATAACCGGCCACATGGTCGAGCGCGCTCCCCTGCGGAATATGCCGTCCGCCCTTGCCGATGATGGCGACCATTTCGCCTTCATAATCGAATTGCTCGGAACATTTGGGCAGGATCAGCGGCGCATCATGCGCCACAAGCGAAGTCGCCACGCGGAGGAACAGCACGGGATATTTGGGTTTTTCAAACGCGCTTTCCGTGGCGTGATCGGCGTAGTTGAGGCCGACGCAGATGATTTTGGGCGGCTTGACGATGACAGGCAGATATTCAAACGCGCCGCTCACCAGCGTATCCGCGCCTGCGCCGGTCACTTTGGCTGCAAGACCGTTGAGGCTGCCCTTGGCGAGGATGACGGCAAGGTCGGTGCCGATCCCGGGCGAAACCTTGTTGAGATCGACAAGATCGCCGCCGCGCCGCGCCGCCAATATGTCTTTGCCGCCCTGTTTCAGGTGTACGATACGCATGTTTCCTCCAAGGATTTTCGCCGGTGATTGAGGAGAGGTTTCTACGACAGCGACAATGCGAAGGCTAGCCCTGCTCAGGCCGGGGAAACCTCCGGCAGGCTTACCCCGCGCCGTTCCGCCGCCGACGCAAGTTGCGCCCAGATAGCGGCAGGCAGGGTTATCCCATCCACCCTCTGCCGCGCAGCCACGCGGTCGCCGCGTTCGCCGGGCATGAGGATTTCGTCATAACCTTCCGCACGGGGCTCCGCTGCGATGTCCCGCGCCAACCTGTCCACCTCGGCTTCCAGATTGTCCGCCATGGGCATCCCGAGGGGATCGATGGCAATGCAGAGTGTATTCTGGAGGAAGACGTTGCGCTGCGCCGGGTCCTCCAGCGCGGAGGCGAGCAGCGGCAGGCCCACCATCAGGCTGGTCAGGCATTCCAGCATGAAGCCGAGTCCGGAGCCCTTGGCCCCGCCCACGGGCAGGGGTGTTTCCGCGCGCTGCGGATCCGTCGTCATGCGCCCTTCGCTGTCGAGAGCGACATTCGGCGGCAAAGGCTTGCCGGACTGCCGCGCCTGCGCCATCGCCCCGATGGTTGTGGCGGAACTCGCCATATCGAACACGATGGGCGTGCCATTCTTGCGCGGCACGCCGATAGAGAGCGGCGCAGTCCCAAGCACAGCATCGCGTGAGCCGAGATAGGCCATCAGCGGGCGCGAGGACGAAAACGTGAGGCCGATCATCCCCTGTTCCGCCGCCTGGCGTGCGTAATAGCCCATGGCGCCTGTATGGGTGCTGTTACGCGTCCACACAAAGCCGAGACCATGCGTGCGGGCTTTTTCAATCGCCATATCCATCCCGCGCCGCGTGACATAAAGGCCGGGACCGCGATCGGCTTCCAGCACCGCCATGACGCCGCGATCATGCACTATGCGAATGTCAGCATCCGCCCGCCTCAGACCGCGCGGCATACCCGCCAGATAATGCGGCACGCGCAGAACGCCATGCGAGCCGACACCGCGCAGATCGGCCCAGACAAGCACCTCGGCCTCCGCCTGCGCCCATTCAGGTTTCAATCCGGCGGCGATGAAAAGATCGCGCACAAAGCCTTCAAGACTCGCGGCGGATATGCGGATGAATGCGGCATCGCTTTTCATGAGAGGGCTTTCGGGTCTATATGAAGTCTTGGAGCGGTGTCATACACGGCCCGCGCACGGGGAGGAATGTCCGGCATGCAGGAACGCGTCACTTTTAAATCCGACGGACTGGATCTCGTGGGCATCCTTCATACGCCGGAAGGCCTGAAAGCGGGGGAAAGGCGTCCCGCCATCATGATCCTGCATGGGTTTGGCACCAACAAGGACGGCGCGACACCTGTGGAAGCCACAAAGATCATCGAAGCACTCGGCTATGTCGTTCTGCGCTTCGATATGCGTGGCTGCGGCGAAAGCGGCGGCGAGAAGGCGTTCATCCTGTGTCAGGATCAGGTGCGCGACACCCAGGCCGCCGCAACTTATCTTCAGGGGCTGCCGCAGGTCGATCCCAAACGCATCGGCGTACTCGGACACAGTTTCGGTGCAGCGGTCGCGGTTTATGCCGGCGGCGTCGATGAGCGGCTCGGCGCTGTCATCGCCGTGGGCGGCTGGGGCGATGGCGTCGCGAAATTCCGCGAACAGCATGTGAGCCCGGAAGCCTGGAACAGCTTCATCATGAAGCTGGAGGAAGGCCGGCGCGTCAGGGCGAAAACCGGCAAATCCATGATGATCCCGCGTTTCGATATCGTGCCGATCCCTGAACATATGCGCAAACATCTGGTTGGCAACGCCATCATGGAATTCCCCGCGGAGACAGCTATGAGCATGATGGATTTTCGCGCCAATGATGTGGTTGCCAATATTTCTCCGCGGCCTCTGTTGCTGCTGCATCCCGCCGACGATACGGTGACGCCGACATCACAGGCCGTGGGCCTCTTTATGCGCGCCAAACAGCCCGCAGATATGCATCTTGTGTCGGGCGTTGATCACTTCATGTTATCCGACGACACTGGAATGGTGCGGCAGATTCTGGAGACCTGGCTGACCAAGCATTTCCCGGTGTGAAGGATGGCAATGTCATCCCGGAAAATCACACTATGGCGATTTATCCGGGATCGTTAGCCGTATATTGCAAAACTACTCAGCGATCCCGGTTCTTCGCGTCGCTGCGGCCATCATGACAGGAAGGACGTCACCGTGACCTACGAACTCTTCTATCATAACCGAATCCAGGGTCGTGGCGAATTTGTGCGTCTGGCGCTTGAGGATTCCGGCGCTGACTATGTCGATATCGGGCGCGGCGAAGAAGCCAAAGGGCAGGGCTCTCCGGCAATCATGGCGATCCTCAATGGCCAAGGTGTCGTGCATCCGCCCTTCGCGCCGCCGTTTCTGCGGCACGGCGAAATCATGATCGCGCAGACATCAAACGTGCTGCATTATCTCGGGCCCCGCATCGGCCTTGCTCCCACTGACGAGAACGCGCGGCTGTTCCTCTTGCAATTGCAATTGACGGTGATGGACTTTGTCCGTGATGTGCACGACACCCATCATCCCATATCCAATACGCTCTATTATGAAGAGCAAAAGGATGCAGCGAAGATTGCGGCGCAAAAGTTTCTTGAATTTCGCCTGCCGAAATATCTTGGCTACTTTGAAAAAGTGGTGGCGCGCAATCCCTCTGGCGCCCGTTATCTATCCGGCGGCAGCGTCACCTATCCCGATCTCTCCATGTTCCAGATTGTGGAGGGGCTGCGCTATGCCTTCCCACAGAATATGGCCAAGGCAGAAGTCAATTACCAGCGTCTGATCGCACTGCATGATGAAGTGGCGCAACGTCCGCGCCTGAAGGCCTATCTGGTTTCGCCACGCCGCATTCCCTTTAATGAGAATGGCATATTCCGGCGTTATCCTGAACTCGATGTTTAGATTTCATTAACCAGACTTCGCGGCGCGCGTTGGCGCGGCCCGGTTCTTGCTGCACTTCCTGCAGCAACGCAACCGGAACGCCCGATGCCCCCCTTTGCCCTGTCCCTTGTCCTGATTCTGTTCACAGTTGTAACTAATGCTGCCGCGCAGATCATGCTGAAACGCGGAATGATGCAACTTGGCCCGCTGGATCAGATCGGCTCAAATCCTGTCATGATCGCGTTCGGGATAGTCTTCCAGCCCTGGGTTTTCATGGGGCTGAGCACCTTCGTGATCAGCATGGGTTCCCATCTTGTTGTGCTTTCACGGGTGCAATTGAGCTTTGCCTATCCGTTCTTGTCGCTCGCCTACGTCATTGCCGCCGCCTACGCCTATTTCGTGTTTGGCGAGGATGTCGGCGCTATGCGCATCGCCGGCATCACGCTGATCTGCGCCGGTACCGTCCTTATATCCATGAGTTGATGGGACTGCACAAATCTTGCTCCACAGTTGAAAATATCGAGGCATGTATCAAAATGAAACATATAGTTGTCGGTGGTGATGGTTTTGTCGGAAGAAACCTGTCCGCAAATCTGAAGGCAGCGGGACAGGATGTCCTGATCGCAGACATTGCAACGGGTGAAGCGCGTCACAACGAAGCCATTCCACATGTCTATTTTGACGTCACCCGTCCGGAGACATTCGGATCAATCAACCTGAACCCCGACGATGTCGTTTACAATCTCTCGGCGCGCATGCTGAGCCCCATTATGACACGGGCCCGGCGTCATGACTTTTTCTGGCCAGTTAATCATGATGGCGTGCAAAACATCCTCGAGTGGATGGGCAAGCACGAGGCTTCAAGGCTTGTACATTTCACGACGGACATGATTTACGGCCATACCCACGAAGTGCCGACGACAGAAGACGCGCCTGCTGGCCGCTGGGCGAGTACGGCCTGTCAAAACTGGAATCTGAAAAGCTATGCCATACGTGGCGTGAACGAGGCATGTCGATCAGCATCTTCCGCCCCCGCCTCATCATCGGTCCGGGCCGCCTGGGCATTCTCTCAAAACTTTTCAAGCTGATCGACCTCAATCTGCCCGTACCGATGATTGGCTCTGGCCGGAACCCGTATCAATTCATTTCCGTCTTCGATTGCGCCTCTGCGGCGCAAGCCGCGTGGCGCGCCGGCTTCCCGAACAAGGTTTATAATCTGGGTTCGGACACGCCCCCGCCCGTGAAGGACTTGTTGCGGGACCTGATCAAGGAGGCCGGCAGCCGGTCGATATTGCTGCCAACACCCGCGCCTCTTGTGAAACTCGCGCTGACATCGCTCGATCTCATCAACATGCCCCTGATGGATCCGGAACAATATCTGATAGCCGATGAAATCTGCATTCTCGACACAAGCGCTGCAAAGAATGATCTCGGCTGGAAGCCGCTCTATCGCGATGAAGACATGCTGAAAGCCGCATATCGCGAATATCGAGCGGGCCTCGCAAAACCAGCCAAGGCAAAACTCCCTCTCGCCGCTGAATGATGGAATAGATCATGACACTTGCACATATTCGTGAGCCCGAAACACGCATCAGGCGTCCGGCTTTGATCACAGTTGAGGAGGCCAAGAAACTTGACCTTGCAAAAGTGCGCCAGCTGACCGCAGATCATCTCAATCCCGGCCAGCTTCACTTTTTGCGCTTGCTCGGATTCGACCGCGTGCTGATCGACCGCGCGCAAGGGCCATATTATATCGATCAGACTGGAAGGAAAATTCTCGACTTTTTTGGAGGTTTCGGTTCGGTCGCTTTCGGTCACAATCATCCCCGCATCGTGGCGGCGCGCAAGAAGTTTCAGGACGAGAACCGTCAGGAAATCTGCATGGCCTTCATGTCTCAATATGCGAGCGCCCTGGCTTATAATCTTGCCGCAATAGCGCCGGGTGATCTTGACTATGTCTTTCTGGGTTCTTCGGGTTCCGAAGCAATGGAAGCGGCTCTGAAGATCGCCGAGCAGGCGCAAGGCCCTGATCGTTCGACCATCGTGTACGCGGAAAATTCCTTCCATGGCAAGACAAAGGGCGTTCTGGCGGTCACAGACGGCGCGCTTTATCGCTCACAATTTAAACTGGCGCAGAACACAAAGCGCGTGCCCTTCGGCGATGCCGCTGCTATCGAAAGTCTTTTCAAATCGGACCCATCGATTGGCATCCTCGTTCTTGAAACCATCCAGGGCGGCGCGGGAATTATCGAAGCGCCCGCCAAATATTGGCAGGAAGTGCGCCGGCTCTGTGATCAGTACAAGGTGCTGTGGATTGCGGATGAAGTGCAATGCGGCATGGGACGCAGCGGACATTTCTTCGCCTTCGAGCAATATGGCGTTATCCCCGACGTGACGGCGCTCGCAAAGGCGCTCGGCGGCTCCAAATGCGCCATGGCCGCGATGATCGCACGGCGCGAAATCTACATGAAAGCCTATGGAACGCCAAAGACAGCGTTGGTGCATGCGCCTGCGACCTTTGGCGGCATCGGCGAAGCTTGCGCCACAGCCATCGAGGCGCTCAACATTATTTATGACGAAGGCCTGATGGAAAACGCTGCGGTCCAGGGTGATTACATCATCGACGGGCTTAAGCGCCTGCATGAAAAATACCCGCAGATCATCAAGGATGTGCGCGGACAGGGGTTGATGATTGGGCTCGAATTCCAGGACTTCAGCCAGACATTGCCCTTTGGCGTACGCCAGATGGTCTCGATCCTTGATGACAAACTAAAAGGATCGCTCTGCGGTTTTCTCGGCGCATTGCTTCTGGCCAGACACAATGTTCTGGTGGCATTTACTGAATACAATCGCAACGTGATCCGCCTGGAACCACCGCTGACGATTGGTAAGGCCGAATGCGATCAGTTCCTCACGGCAATGGAGACGCTTCTGGCCCGTGGCATCACTGGTATTGTGACTGACTACATTTCGTTGATGGCCCGGCGTTGAACACTAACGCGATGGCAGCTTCGCAAAATCGCTGCCGTTGCGTATCAGCAGATCCCAGCACGGCGTCAGGCTTATACGTTGACGCCCTTCCAGTGCCGGCGCGAATGCCTTCAAGAGCGTTTCGCGCATGGGCATGACGGGACATAACGGAACCAGAATTCCGTGGGCGCTTGCAATAGAGGACAACATCCGCTTGTCGCCTTGCGGCAGCGTGCGGCGCACGTCGAGGCCGATCTGCACAAAACGCAGGGGCTTGCGGTCAAGCATAAACGGAAAAGGGTCAGTAAAGTCGATGGAATAAAGGGTTTCGAGACGGCGGCCAGTATTGATTTCGAAATTGATAATGGCGCGCGCCGCCGCAGCGGTATTCATCAACCATCCAAGTTGGAAGTCAGGTTCAGCTGTCAGGATGTCGGAATGCGGCACGCCTTGCCCGGCAAGCTTCCTGTAGGCTTCTCGAGTGTCGGCATAATGCTGGTTGAGCGCAATCGCGCGGTTGAAATAATTTGGACGTGCGCTGACTTGACCGAGAGCGCCAAGCTCCGGCGCATCCAGATGGCGATAGGTTGTAGAGGCAAGAATGGTCTGCAGCCCGCGATGAAGAATATTACCGATGAGCAGAATGGCGGTGAACGCCAGAGCAGCGGTCAATCCGGCTCGAAAGCGCACTGGGTTATGCCAAACGCTTCGAAGCACGATGAGAGCGGCGGGCCAGCAATAGATGAATTCCTGGCTGCCGGTGTTTTGAATTTCAAAGAATGCGCCAAGTAATGGCACCGCCAGAAGCCAGCCGCCGCCCGAATCCAGCGCGCCGCGAACACGCGTCACAGCGCCGGTTTTCGGGCGATCTTCAATGGGTCTTTGCCATGCGGTTACTGCCAGAAGAAGCGCCGCAATCCCCATAGGAATGAAAATGTCCAGATGATTGCCAGTGAATGGACGAAACCGCCGGGAAAATGAACCCTCATTGAGACTTGCGAGCTGCAAAAGATTAGTCAGATAGCCTGTGACAAGCCCGCTTGCCAATTCCAGAACCGCAAGAATAACGATGACGGCAAGAGCCCACAGAATCAGCGGCATAAACCTCAACCGCCCCGCAATGAGCGCATAGCCGATGATCAGTGCGCCACTGACAAACCCCGTGATCTTGGTGAGGAACAGGCCAAGCATGACTGTCCCGATGATGAAATAGAGGCGCTTGCGGCCCGGCAAATACAACAGAGCTGCAACGAGAATATAAAGCAAGAGCGCGGGGTGACGATTATAGATGCCGTATCCGTCAAAGCCCGGAGCCGGATAGGCCATTTCAGTATTTAATGGCAGCAATGCAAAACACAGAAAGGGCAACGTGAGGCACGTGGATAATGTGCGAGAGACCCGGTCAACGGGTGCGATAAGAATTGCAAATAACGGTAAAGCGATGATCAGAATCGCCCATTGCGATGCGAGCAGAGGATGTGCATTGGGAAAAATCTTGCTGATGAAGTAGAATTGATAATATTGCAGCGGACCAGCTGGCGTCAAGAAGTCCACATTTGGTATCTGGCCGTTGGCAATGCGATGAGCGGCGTCAAGATATAACGAAAGATCCCAATAGTTCGGGCCGATAGCCAGGAACCGCGTGAAGGACAGGCCGAGCACAGCAAGCAGCGCGGCGATCGCGATCAACACATAAGGGTGCGGCCAGAGCTGCCGGCCGGGCGAAATATCCTTGACCTGAAGACCTCTAAACATCGCCGAAAGTGCCTTCAGGTGGTCCATCTGAATTTCGATAAATTCAGACTGCGCAAGTGTTTGCAGGAGCGCCGGTTATTCCCAGACGGCGACTGAATCGCGATTCGGCATTCGAATCAAGATAGGGCAAAATCCGCCGCCATTCGGGGAAAGACGCCTGAAAAACGCTCGTTGTCAGGCTGCTGTCTTTGTAGGGATTGATACGGCCCCCTGCATCGATAGCAATTTTGTTCAGAGTATGAAACAGCTGATCCGTTGCATCGCCCTGATTGGGAAAATCAAGGGTCAGTGTATAACCGGGCCTTGGAAACGACAAAAGACCAGGCGAGATATGCCCGCCGAACTTCTTGAGTACGGCCAGACCCGATCCGCCGGCGAGAGTGTGGGCCTGCGTGAGCAAGTCCGTGATTGCATTTCGGGCTGTTGCGCTGGGCACGACGCATTGAAACTGCCGAAAGCCCCTGGGACCGTAAAGTCTGTTCCACGAGCTGACAGTATCAAGTGGATAAAAGAACTTGTCGCATGATACGCGCCGTTTGTTCCCGTTCTGACGAAAGTACAGCTCGTTGAGAAGCCGCAGGGCTGGCGGAAATACGACATTGCAGGGCGCAGTGAGGGGCACCGGTATTCGCAATTTTCGCCGCACCGCAGCCGGCATAGCCCCGGATTCCGGGCGGCCGGCATGATTTCCGAGCAATATCAGGCCACGGCCGAAACTCGCTCCACGTGCAAAACCATCGATCCAGGCGACGCTGTAGGTAAATCCGGCGTCGTCGTTCTGCTCTTGCGCAAAGAAAGAGTCGAGATTCGCAAAGCGTTTCGCAATGACTTCGACATCCGGAGAATGGACCGGCATCAGCGATATTTCCACCCAGGTGATCAAACCAGTCAGACCCATGCCGCCAATAGTCGCTGCAAACATCTCCTGATTGCTTGTGGGTGAACACACCATTCGTCCTGCATGTGATCGCAAAAGCTCAAGCGAGCGAACGAAACGGCCAAACGTGCCGGCGATGTGATGGTTCTTTCCGTGCACATCGTTCGCCGTCGCGCCAGCCAAAGTAACGGCGCTCGTTCCCGGCGTCACCGGCAGAAACCAGCCGTGGGGAATGATGATATCCAGAATTTCCGAGAGCGATATGCCAGCTTCCGCGCGCAGGATCCCATTCTGCTGATCGAATTTCAGAACCGACTTCATCGCTCGCGTATCGATGATCGTATCGCCTGCTGGCAGGCAGGTGTCGCCATAGCTGCGCCCGTTGCCATAGGCGAGATAACTTTCATCCGGAAGTATTGCGGATGCGCTGGTTTTTGGTATGAATACTGATCGATAACGGCCCTGGTTATTGCCCCACGAAGAATAAACGTAACCAGTTACCATGAGGCCGCCACAAGGATGGATGCGGCTATGGCGCCCATAAGATGGCTGCGCCAGTCCCGCAAGATGAAGGCTACAGGATCGTCCTTCATTTCACCTCGTTTGGCAAGAAACCAGATTCTGGCGATGACATAAAGAACGATGGGACAGATCAGCCAGATGAGTTCTGGCGACGTGTAAAGACCTGTCGCACCCGCGCGTTCGACATTAAGGGCCAGCACGAGAACTGCGGAAAATGCGCTGACGACGCCCATCTGCGCGAGCATGTCGAGGTCGACGTAGCGATAGCCGCGGCCCATCACGCGCTTTTCATTGGGCTGGGTTACGCCGATTGTGTCCATCTCCACATAGCGCTTGACAAGCGCAAGACTGAAAAAGATGAAAATCGAAAAAGCCAGCAACCAGAAGGACAATTCGATTCCCGTCGCCGCATTGCCGGCGAGAATACGCAATGTGTAACTGCCCGATAGCGTGAGAACGTCAACCAATAGTTTGCGCTTGAGATAGGCCGTATAGACGATATTGACAATAAGATAGACGGCCATCGTCAATATGAACGCCGGGGGCAACACGGCGGCGATGGAAGCTGCCATAATGCTCGTGAAAGCGATGAGTGCAAAGCCCCACCGGGCCGGAATGGCGCCGCTTGCAAAGGGGCGCGAACTCTTGCTGGGATGCTGACGGTCGCTCCCGATGTCCATGAGGTCATTGATCACGTAAATCGTGGAGGCCGCAAATCCGATCGCGAGGAACGCCAGCAGACTCGCAACAACCAGGTTGATCTCGTGAAACCTATGCGACAACAGAATTGGCAGGAACACCAGCGTATTTTTGGGCCATTGCTGAACCCGGATGGCCCGCAGCAATTGTCTGAGAACGCCATAGTTCGATTTGTGGAAGAGATGGGGCCCGGTAGAGCTTTCGCGTTTAGAGGCTGCTTCGCTGGTGATAAAGCCTGAACTATAGATATCGACGCCAAGATGTGTGGCTATTGCTGCACACCATTCAGCTGGAAGATCCGGAATAATGGCAATCTGCAGGCCACGCGAGCGTGCTTCATTCAGTCGACGCATAACGTCTTCATCATAGAGCAAGGATGCAGCGTCGAAAGGCAGGCGTTGCGCGAGTGATTGCGAAACACAGCAACGATGAATGAGAACGTCGCTGGCAACGTTCAGGCATTCGCGCGGGCTGATCCTGATGGCGCGTACGAAGGTTTCGCAACTCCAGTCACAACGCAGCAGCTCGCGCGCACTGAACAATGCGGTTGAAGGTGAGGTGGATTGCTCTTGCAGCATGATAATTGCCTGAGTTTTGTCGAATTTATTTCTATCAAATTTGAAATGCTGCGGGGGCGCAAAGTAAACGCATCGTTAATTTCCAAAAAAAGTGTTAATGCGATCATGGGCAGGACTTTGTTTTTACTGTACCTGTTAACTTGCAAAGGTTAAATCGGGCCTTGGCGCAAGTTGCGGAAACGCGTTTTCGACGTTATTCGCCTGAAAGCGAAAATGGAGACTGCCAATGGCATCGGGATTGGGGCGCGGGACAGCCGCTGGAAATCGCAGTATAAAGAACATTCTTTTTATCATGTGCGATCAGCTCCGTTTCGATTATTTGAGCTGCGGCGGACATCCGCATCTGAAAACGCCGCATATTGACCGTCTCGCGGCGCGTGGCGTTCGCTTTACCAACACATACGTACAATCGCCGATCTGCGGTTCGAGCCGTATGAGTTATTACACCGGCCGTTATGTGGATTCCCACGGCGCGTCCTGGAACGGGGTGCCGTTGAAGGCTGGTGAAATGACCATGGGCGATTATTTGCGGCCTTTAGGCATGCAAACGGTCCTTGTCGGCAAGACGCATATGGTCGCTGACCGGGAAGGCATGGAGCGGCTCGGCGTTGATCCCGGCTCGATTATTGGCGTGCGCGTTTCCCAATGCGGTTTTGATCCATTTGATCGCGATGACGGCATGTACTCGGTGGGGCCTGATGGTCCCTATGAAGAGTTTCGTCCGCGCTATCTCAGGTACCTGCAAGACCAGGGTTATGAGGGCGATAATGGCTGGCACGATTGGGCTAATTCAGCGGATGGCGGTGGCAATATGCCGGTGTCCGGTTTCGCCATGCGTCACGCGCGGAAACCAGCACGCGTGAAGGAGGATGATTCCGAGACGCCCTATATGACGCGCCGTGCAATGGAGTTTATTGAAGGTGCGGGCAGCGAATCCTGGTGCCTGCACCTGTCTTTCATCAAGCCGCACTGGCCCTATATCGCGCCCGCTCCCTATAACAGCATGTATGGGCCGGAGCATGTACTCCCGGTTCAACGCGACGAACGCGAAAAGATCAATCCACATCCTATTTTTCGTGAATTCATGAACCATCGCGTATCCAAAACGTTTTCGCGTGAGGACGTCCGGCGTGAGGTCATCCCTGTCTACATGGGCCTCATCAAGCAGATCGACGATCAGATGGGAATCTTGTTCAAATTCCTCGAAGACCGCGGCTCGATGGACAATACGTTGATTGTGTTCACAGCCGATCATGGCGATTATCTCGGCGATCACTGGCTGGGCGAAAAGGACCTGTTTCACGAACCCTCTGTAAAGGTTCCGCTGATCATTTACGATCCTTCGCCGGCGGCGGACGTCACACGCGGCACGGTTTGTGACAGGCTCGTCGAAGCCATCGATCTTGCGCCTACTTTCGTCGACGCGGCGGGCGGCGATTCAAAAGCTCAGTCGCACCGCCTGGAAGGCCGATCGCTGTTTCCCTTGCTGCACGGCGATAATGATATCTCGTGGCGTAAATTCGCAATCAGCGAATATGACTACGCGCCAACCCAATCTGCTGTCGCGTTAAATCAGGAACCGCGTAACGCGCGCCTGTTCATGGTGACAGACGGGCGCTGGAAATATATGCACGTGATTGGATTTCGCCCTCTGCTGTTCGATATGCAGAATGACCCGCAGGAATTGCGCGATCTGGGCGATGATCCCGCCTATGCCAGCGAGCACGCGCGGCTTGATGGGGCATTACGCCAGTGGCAATTCCGTCTCTCGCAACGCACCACGCGTTCGGAAGCACAGGTCATCGCAGGCCGTGGTCGCAGTTTGCGGCGCGGTGTTCTCATCGGCGTCTGGGACGAGAGTGAGGTGCCGGATGAGTTGTGGAGCGGCTATTTTAAATATCTGCGCAAGTGACGCGCCGCAGCAACGGAAACTTCTGAGCGGTTGTTACACACCGAGCCAGGTATGGCGGATATCGTCTGCCGCACGCAGCTGTGCGCTTGTGCCAGACCAGCGCACACGGCCCTTGCCAAGCACGACCACGTCGTCTGCGACCTCTGTAGCAAGCGCGAAGTTTTGTTCCACCAACAACATGGTCATCCCCTCGGACTTGAGTTTGTTCAGGAGGTCGGCGATTTGCCGCACGATTAAAGGCGCAAGTCCTTCGCTGGGTTCATCAAGGATCAACATTTGCGGATTGGCGATCAGCGCGCGCGCTATGGCGAGCATTTGTTGTTCGCCTCCCGAAAGTTGTGTGCCGCCGTTGTTGCGCCGAGCAGCGAGTGACGGGAAATCATTGAAGACCCGTTCTAGCGTCCAGCCGCCGCCAGCGGCCGCTTTGCGTTCAGCTATAGCGAGGTTTTCCTCCACCGAGAGCGATGGGAATATGGCCCGGGTCTCCTGCACGAAGGCGAGTCCGCGCCGCGCAAGTTCATAGGTGCGTAGGCCTTCTGTCGTCTTGCCGTCGAGAGTGATGGTTCCGCTCCGTGGCGGCACGAGCCGCATGATGGAGCGCAGCGTCGTTGTTTTACCCGCCCCATTTCGGCCCAGGAGTGCGACGACTTTTCCGCGTGGCACTGCGAAGGATACGCCCTGAATGATGTGGCTGTCGCCAAGATACGTGTGCAGGTTATCGACTGCGAGCAGATTTCCGCTGGTCATGGGGAGGGCCTTTGTGCACTGTGACTTCCCACGGCAACGCCTTCTTCTCCAAGGTAGCGTTGGCGCACGATAGCGGAATTTTTGATCTCGGCAGGGGTTCCCTGCACGAGCACGCGTCCGTAGTCGAGCACCACAATCTGGTCGGCAAATTCGAGCACGATGTCCATGTCATGTTCAATCACGATGACAGTCAGTTCACGTGGCAGAGCCTTGATCAGATGATCCATGCGCGCGGTTTCCTGCGGGCTCATGCCCGAAGTCGGTTCATCCAGCAGCAGCACTTTCGGTTTACAGGCGAGCGCCAGCGCGACTTCGAGCTGCCTCTGGCTACCGTAGCTGAGGTGCCGCACAGCAGTATGTCTGTCATCTTCCAGGCCTACTTGCCGCGCAATGCCCACGGCCTTGTCGTGGACAGCAGCAAAACCGCTCATCGGCCGCCAGAACACGGGCGCAACATTGTCCTGAATGGCGCAGGCCATTGTGATATTGTCGTGCACGGTCATTTCGGCGAAGAGATTGTTGCGTTGAAAACTGCGCGCGATGCCGATACGCGCTCTGCTCGTCACATCGAGCGAAGTGATGTCACGGCCATCCAGCAATATGTGTCCGGTATCGGGTTTCAGATTGCCAGCGAGCAGGTTGAAGAACGTAGTCTTGCCCGCACCATTGGGACCGATGATCGCATAGCGTTTGCCGCTCTCAAACGTCAGTGTGACTTCTTGCGTCACGGCCAGAGAACCAAATGACTTGCAGAGGGTCTGGGTGAGAAGCGTACTCATGCTTCCTCCTCTCTGGCAGGGGCAGGATTATTGCGGGCGTTGCGGCGATCCAGCCAGTCGAGCAGGCTGCCGACAATACCGCGCGGCAATATGAGCGCGACGCCAATGAATATGCCGCCTAGAAATAGATACCAATGGCCAAAATTGGAGGAGAGTATTTCCTTCAGATAGACCAGCAGGCCAGAGCCTATGATGCCCCCGACAAAAGTGCCCATGCCGCCGATGACAACCGCGATCAGCACGTCGCCAGAGACAACCCAGGTCGCCAGATCTGGAGAAAGGAAATTCGTATGCTGGGCTTTCAGCGCGCCGGACAAGGCCCCGATTGCCCCTGAGAGAGCAAAGGCGGCAAGCCGGTAAGAAAACACCCGCCCGCCAACTGCCGAAACGCGGTTGGCGTTTTGGCGAATGGCATCGAGCGTGCGCCCGAACGGAGTGACGATGATATATTCTGCAAAGATCCAGACACAGATGCATATGAGGATGCAGAATGTCGCAAAATTCTTGGGGTTGTTCAGATCAAGACCCATGGCCCGCATATCGAGGCGCGGTACGCCGCCCATGCCATCGGCGCCATTGAAGAGCGGGCTTCTGAACACCCAGGAGAAAAACATCTCCGCGACAGCCAGTGTCACCATGATGAAAAACGCGCCGGAAGTTCGTACGGCGAAACACCCGATAATAAGGCCGGAGACGATTCCGCCTGCCAGAGCTGCGGCCATGGCCAGAGATGGCGGCCAGTTCTGCAACACGGCCAGTCCGCCGAATGTGTAAGCGCCGAGCCCCAGAAAGCCTGCATGGCCGAAGGACACAAGGCCGCTGCGCGCCAGCAGATCGAGGCTGAGCGCGAATACAGCCAGAATAGCCGCTTCCGCAAACAGCTCCTGCGCGAAAGCGCCTGTTGAAAGTTGCGTTATGAGGGCCAGAACCGCCACGGCAACGCCGATGGATAGCCGCAAATTATTGCGTGTCATCGCCATGATCAGCCTGCACCGGTAAAGCGGCGCGCCGGCAAAAGGCCGGTCGGGCGGAAGATGAGCACGATGGCCATCACTAGATAAATCATCACCATCGCGAATTGTGGCAGCAGTATCTTGCCGAACGTATCGGCAAAGCCGATCAGCAGTGAACCCAGTATCGCCCCTTTCAGCGATCCCAGCCCGCCGACAACCACCACGATCAACACCAGTATAATGATCGTCGCGTCCATGCCGGGATAAACTCCGAAAATCGGCGCAGCGACCACGCCAGCCACTCCGGCAAGATAAGTGCCGATGGCGAAAACCAGCATGAATACGGCGCTGATGTTAACGCCCAGCGTTTCAGCGGTCTGCCTGTCGTCGACGCCCGCGCGCACCAGAGCGCCGAGCCGCGTGCGTTCCAGCGCAAAATAAAGGCCGATCTGCGTGACAAGGCCAAGGCCGATGATGAAAAGCCGGTAGCCAGGATAGGTGATGCCGAAAATGTTTACGGGTGCGGCGAACAATTCAGGCTGGTTTACGCCCTTGGGGAGGTCGCCGTAGATGATACGCAAAATGTCAGTGCCCGCATAAATCACGCCAACCGTCAGCAATACCTGAACGAGATGGGTTTCCGTTTCCGCGCGCTTGAGCAGCAGGAGATAGAGCACCATGCCGATAGCCGTGGCGGCCAGCGGGGCGAAGGCTAGCGCCACCCAGAATGAGCCGCCAAGTTGCGTCAGCGAAAACGCCAGATAGGCCGCAAGCATATAAATCGTGCCGTGTGCGAGGTTGAGATAGTCCATCAACCCGAAAATCACCGACAAGCCGATAGCCAAGAGGAACAGCAGCATCGCGAACTGCAGCGAGTTGAGCAATTGCTCAGCGAAAAATTGCGGGTCGAAACCCATGTTCCCTGTTTCCCTCTTGTTCGCCGCAGGCATCGTTCGAGCTGCGCCTGCTGGCCGGAAAATGGCATGACGCGTCAGCGCATACAAGGCATGAATGGCGTTTTCCCAGGCTGGCTCTGCCGTTCAGGCATGGCTCTTGTGCGTGGATGCGGCACCAGGTGCGCTGGCGCAAGGCCCAAGATTGCACTACAAATGACCCAACGAGCAAAATCAAGGGAGCCGGGAGGTTCAATGTCTGAGGTCAAGGATTTTTACGAAACCATCGAAGGGTGTAAAACCCATATCCTGCGCGGCGGCCAGGGCGCACCTCTGTTATTCCTGCATGGGGCCAATGGCGCGGGCCGGTGGATGCCTTTCATGGCTGATCTCGCCAAGGATTTCGACGTTTTCGTCCCCGAACATCCTGGCTATGGCAAATCCGATACGCCGCCCTGGCTCGATAATGTCGGCGATCTCGCCAATTACTATCTCAGTTTCATGAAACATTTCGGCCTCAAGGATGTTACCGTAGTGGGCACTTCCATGGGCGGCTGGATTGCCTGCGAAATTGCAGTGCGTGATCCCGCACGCATCAAGCGGCAGGTGCTTGTGGCGCCCGCTGGGCTCCGCGTTATTGGCACACCCGTCGCCGATCTCTTCCTTTGGAATGCGGAAACCACTGTGCGCAACCTTTTCCATTCCAAGGAAATGGCAGAACGCATGCTGGCGATCCCGATGACTGAGGAGGACAGCGACATCGGCGCGAAAAACCGGTTGATGACGGCGCGTCTCGCCTGGAGCCCGCGCCTTTGTAATCCGGATCTGGAAAAATGGATTCATCGCGTTGAACTGCCGACGCTGGTCGTCTGGGGCCGCAACGATGCACTGATCCCCGTCGCTTACGCCGAACGGTTCCGCGAAGCCATTCCCGGCGCCAAAGTGCAGATCATCGAGGACTGCGGCCATATTCCCCATGCCGAAAAAACCACCGAATTCCTTGCCGCTATCCGCGGTTTTGCGAAAGCCAGCTGAAACGAAGAGCTGAAAAGGAGAGTTGCACATGAGCAAAAACACGGAATTCTACCTCTTTCACCTCATGCCTTATGCGGATCTCGATCTGACTCAGGTGGAAAAGCATGATTCATCCTGGGTCACACTGCCCAACAGCAATTATGATCCCAAGAAAGGACATCTGCTTTACAACCGCTATCTCGATGAACTTGAAATGGGCGATACGCTGGGCTTTGATGGCCTGTGCGTGAACGAGCATCATTCCAACGCCTATGGTCTGATGCCGAACCCCGGGGTGCTCGCGGGCATGCTGGCGCGCCGCACCAAGAACGTGAAGATCGCCGTGCTTGGGCGCGCCTTGCCGCTGCTCAACAACCCCATCACGGTAGCTGAAGAGTTTGCCATTCTGGACAATGTCACCGCCGGCCGGTTTGTCGCTGGTTTTGTGCGTGGCATCGGTGCTGAATACTTCTCCTGGAATTCGAATCCTGCCATGTCGCATGAACGCTTCCATGAAGCCCATGACCTCATCGTGCAGGCATGGACGCGCGAAGGGCCATTTGCCTTCGAAGGCAAACATTACAATTTCAACTATGTGAATCTCTGGCCGCGCCCTTATCAGCAGCCCCATCCGCCAATATGGATTCCCTCGCAAGGTTCGACTGAAACCATCGAATGGGCCGCTCATCCCAGCCGGCGGTATGTCTATTTGCAGACGTTCTCGCCCGTGGCGATGCTGGCAAAGTTCATGAAGGAATATCAGAACAGCGCCGAGCGGCATGGGTGGCAGGCAACGCCTGACAGACTTGGCTGGGCCGTGCCATGTTATGTCGCCGAGACTGATGAGATCGCCCGGAACGAGGCGCGTCCGCACATCGAAGCATTTTATCAGAAATTCCTGCGTATGCCGCCGGAAATGCTGTTACCGCCGGGCTACCTCTCCCTGAAATCCATGCAAGGGATGTTACGCGCCAAGACGCAATTGCGGTCGGGCCCAAAAGATCTCGACGCTGTGATTGATAGCGGCATGTTCCTGTGCGGAAGCGCCAAGACCGTGCGCGATCAGATATTGCGCTATCAGCAAGACATCGGATTCGGCAAAATCCTGACCATGCTGCAGTTCGGTACACTGCCGCATGAGTTGGCGGTGAAGAACATGCAGATATATGCCCGCGACGTGATGGGCGAAATCCGCAAGATGGAAGCCGCGCCAGCGATGGCCGCTGCGAAATAAGCTGGAATATGTCATCCCGGAAAATGCGAAGCCTTTATCCGGGATCGTCCCGGGGACGCCACGTTGCGATCCCTGATCGCCTTCGGCGTCCGGGATGACAAGTCCGCATTGAAAGTAGGATTAGCCCATGCCCACCATAGATCCCACAGGAAAAGTATGCCTCGTGACCGGCGCGGGGGCAGGGCTTGGCCGCGCCATGGCCATGGGGCTTGCACAGGCCGGCGCCAATGTCATCGGCGCTGATATTGATGAAGCCGCCGCGAAAAAGACAGTGTCGGAGACAAAGGCCACGGGCAAGTTTTACCCGCATCGTCTCGATGTGACCGATCGCGCGCAATGCGAGGACGCCATTGCGCAAACCGTAAAAGCCTTTGGCCGTATAGATGTTCTCGTCAATTGCGCCGGGCTGAACATGCTGATCTTCAGCAAGGATTTTCTCACAGATCTTGTGCGCTTCTGGACTGTCGATCCCGACAAATGGCAATTGCTCTATAACGTTAACGTGCGCGGTCCTTTCCTTCTGGTGCGCGCAGCCGCGCCGCATATGATTGAGCAGAAATGGGGCCGCATCGTCAACGTGACGACGAGCTATTCCACCATGATGCGCGAGGGGAACACGCCCTATGGTCAGGCGAAGGCCGCCATGGAAGCGGGCACAGCCGGGTGGGCCGAAGATCTCGCTGGCACTGGGGTCACGTGTAACGTGCTGATCCCCGGAGGTGCTGCCGATACAGCTATGATTCCGCAGGACGCACCTGTGGATCGCAACAAGCTGGTCAAGCCGGATGCGATGATAGGGCCGTTGAAATTCCTCGCTTCCTCCGCAAGTGATGGCATAACTGCTCAGCGCTTTGTAGCGCGCTACTGGGACGAAGCCGCCTCGATTGAAGCTAATCTAAAAGCGTCCATGGCGCCCGCCGCCTGGCCTGATCTTGCTGCGGGCGCCTCACCCGGCGCGCCGGTAAAAGGTTCGGTCGTCAACAGATGAGCGATTTTGTTATTGAATCGCCCAAGCCTGTCCCGCTGTTTGATATCTACCGCGTCTTTTTCTGGATCGGTGTCTTCAGCTTTGGCGGCGGGCTCGTGCCGTGGATGCAGCGCGAGGTCGTCACAGTACGTGGCTGGATGAAAAACGAGGATTTCCTGCCCGGTGTGGCGCTGGCGCAGGTGCTGCCTGGCGTCAACTCAACTAATCTTGCTGTGTTTATCGGTCAGCATCTGCGCGGCCTGCCGGGTGTCGTTGCAGCGTTGAGCGGAATGTTGACCGGCCCGTTCTTCATCATGATCGTGGCCATGTATGTCTATCATGCCGTGCTCGATATCAAACCCTTGCAAATTGCGATGACCGGCGTGGCTGCCGCCGCCATCGGTATGATATTGCGCACGGGTATGAGCGCGGTGCAGGCATCGTTGAGCGGGGTCCTGCCCGTCACCATCATGCTCGCCACTTTTGTGGCCATCGGCGTGCTGAAATGGCCCTTGATCTGGGTGGTCGCCATCATGGTGCCGCTCTCCATCGCCGCCGCTTGGCCGCGAAAGAAGAGCAGCAATGCGTGACGAAAATCTGATGGCGCTGGCGATCATCCTTGCGCCGCTCTCAATCGCTTCCATCGGCGGCGCCATGGGCATTTATGCGCCGTTGCAACATGAAGCGGTGACAGTGAAACAATGGATCACGCCGCAGGAGTTTCTCGATCTTTTTGCCGTCGCGCGCTTTCTGCCGGGCCCAAGTTCCATCATCGGCGCGATGATCGGCTGGAAGGTTGCGGGCCTGTTGGGCGCCATTGTCGCCATGCTCGCGCTCTACGTGCCTTCGACAGCGCTGTGTTACGCGATGTCACGCATCTGGAGTCAGGGCGAAGGCAAGGACTGGAATATCGCGCTGAAGCGCGGCCTGACGCCCATCGCAGCCGGGCTGATCATGTCCGGTGTGCTGGCGTTGTTTCAACTGAGCGGCGGCAAGCTTGTCACCGGCGCAGTGATGATCGGTTCGGCCGGTATCTTGTGGTGGAAGGCAAAGCTCCATCCGTTTCCGCTGCTGATTGCCGGAGCGGTTGTGTTCGAAGCGGCGTGGCTACTGGGCGTGTTGGAATAGGCAGAGCGTTGTCGAGGATAACAAGCAACTATTTCAAATTTCCCGCCGTCTGCCCGAACAAAATCCGCTTTGCCTCGTCCGTCATCAGCGTATGTCCGGCGCGCATAGCCTCGCCGTGTTCATAGCAAAATTGCACTGGTGGGCGTGCTCTAATCGTCGCGAACCAGCGCTTCAGATTCGGGAAATCATCAATGTCCTGCCTGTGCCTTTCATAAGGCACGATCCACGGATAGCAGGCCATGTCGGCGATCGAATAGGCCCCCGCAATGAATTGGTTGCTGCCGAGTTGCTTGTCGAGCACGCCATAGAGCCGGGTCGTCTCTTTCACATAGCGTTCGATTGCATAGGGTATTTTTTCCGGGGCATAGGTGTTGAAATGGCCGTTCTGTCCGGCCATCGGCCCGAGGTTCGCCATCTGCCACATCAGCCATTGCATGACGTTTGCGCGGCCACGCTCGTTAGCCGGAATAAACTTGCCAGTCTTATCGGCGAGATAAAGGAGGATCGCGCCGGATTCAAAAATGCTGATCGGCGCGCCGCCATCTGCAGGCGCGTGATCGACAATGGCGGGCATGCGATTATTCGGAGAAATGGCTAGGAAGTCTGGCTTGAATTGATCACCTATGCCGATGTTCACCGGCAAGATTCTGTATTCGATGCCTGCCTCTTCGCAGAAAATGCGAACCTTTTGTCCGTTTGGCGTTGGCCAGTAATGCAGATCAATCATAGCAACCTCGCCAACGCTGCAGGACAAAAGTTTATCCGGCAGTCTTCACTCCGCCTTCACGCCGGCTTCCTTGACGACTTTGCCCCAGCGCGAGATTTCCGACGTGACAAACTTGCCGAATTCCGCGCCATAGACGTTGGGAATGGGCGAACCGTTCTTGCCCCAGGTTTCGACAATAAGCGGCGATGCCAGCGCCTTTTTCAACTCGGCAGTGATGCGGGTGATGACCTCATCGGGCGTACCCTTGGGCGCGAACAGCGCATACCATGTGGAGACTTCATAGCCGGGAAGTCCTGCTTCAGCCGCCGTCGGCAGATCGGGGAACGCGGGTGAACGCTTGGGTGCAGCAACTGCCAGCGCGCGCAATTGACCGCCAGCAATCTGCGCCGCCGAAGAACCGAGCCCGTCGAACGCCATATCCACATGTCCCGCGACCAGATCCTGTAGGGCAGGTCCCGCGCCGCGATAAGGGACATGCTGGATTTTGGTCTTGCTGAGGATTTTGAACAATTCGCCTGCCAGATGATGGGTCGTGCCATTGCCTGCGGAGGCATAGTTCATCTTGTCAGGATTGCGCGAGGCAAAGTCGATCAACTCTTTCAGCGAGCGTGCGGCGACCTTTACCGGATGCACGACAACCACATGCGGCGGTTCGGAAATCACGCCGATGGGGATGAAGTCTTTTTCAATGTCATAATCGAGCTTGGGATAAATGGCTGGGGCGATGGCGTGATGAGCGGCTCCAACGAAGAAATTATATCCGTCCGGTTTGGCTTTTGCCGCAGCAGATGCGCCCACAGTGCCACCCGCGCCAGCCTTGTTCTCGATCACGATGCGCTGGCCGATTTGCTGGTCAAGCTGAGCCGCCAGCGGCCGTGCAAAGGCATCCGTGCCGCCGCCCGCTGCAAAGGGAACGATGAAGGTGATGGAACGGTTTGGCCAAGACTGTGCGTGGGCTGAACCGATATTCACACTGGCGGCCGCGATCAGCGCAGAAGCGCCTGCGAGAATGAACTTGTGCATGATGTTCCCCCTGTCCTCACACGTGATAAATGCTAAATCGCGGAAGCGCACAAGTCCCGGAAAATAATGAAATAGTAGCAGAGCTTTGTCCCAGCTAGACCTGTAGTTTCCAGCGCCGCAGCAGCAACGCATTGAGCACTACGCTGACCGACGACATAGCCATGGCGGCGCCCGCGAACATCGGGTTTAACACGCCAAAAGCGGCGAGCGGTATGCCGACGATGTTGTAGATGAAGGCCCAGAACAGGCCCTGCTTGATTTTTGAATAGGTCGCGCTGCTGATGCTGATCGCGCCTGGTATGAGCAGGGGATCGCCGCGCATGAGCGTGATGCCCGCCGTAGACATGGCGACATCCGCGCCTGTGCCCATGGCCATGCCCACGTCCGCAGCCGCGAGCGCCGGTGCGTCGTTGACGCCATCCCCAACCATGGCAACGATCTTGCCATCGCGCCGCAGGGTTTCAACCACCTTCACCTTGCCTTCAGGCAAGACGCCCGCTTCGACGCGATCGATTCCAACGGCCTTGGCGACCACTGCGGCTGTTCGTTCATTATCGCCGGTGACAAGTATGGGTGTGATTCCCCTTGCTTTCAGCTGTCTCACTGCCTCAATCGAATGGGCCTTGATGGTATCGGCCACCGCGACGATGCCCAGAAGCCGCTGTGCCGCAACATCCGCCGCCCACATAACTGTGCGGCCTTCGCCTTCAAGCATCTCGGCGCGGGTCTGCCAGGCTGAGATGTCGATATTGCTTTCACTCATCAGGCGGCGATTGCCGATGGCGATTTTTTCGCCCTCAATGGTGGCAGTCAGCCCCTTGCCCGTGTGAGCTTCAAAATTTTCGACAGGCGGCAACGCTGCGCTTTCGGCGCGGGCCAGTATCGCCTTGCCGAGTGGATGTTCGCTGCCCTGTTGAGCGGCGGCGGCAAGCCGCAACAGCGCTTCATCACTGATGTCACCTGCTGGAATTATATCCGTTACTGCAGGTTTGCCCTCGGTAAGTGTGCCGGTCTTGTCGAGGATGACGGTATCGACGCGATGGGCGTGTTCCAAGGCTTCGGCATCGCGGATAAGGATGCCCGAGCGGGCAGCTGCACCCGTGCCGACCATGAAAGCAGTCGGGGTCGCCAGCCCCAGCGCACAGGGGCAGGCGATCACCATCACAGTGACGGCATTCACAAGCCCAGCGCTGGCGTCGCCCATGATAAGCCACCAGCCCAGAAACGTCGCCAGCGCGCAGGCCAGAACGAAGGGCACGAAGACGGCTGCGACCTGATCAACGAGTTTCTGCACCGGCGCTTTCTTCGCCTGCGCATTTTCTACCAGCGCGATAATGCGCGAGAGCGTCGTCTGCCCACCGACTGCAAGCGTTTCCACGCGCAAAAATCCGTTGCCGTTGATGGAGCCGCCGGTAACCTTGTCGCCCGGCGTTTTTTCCACCGGCAGACTTTCGCCCGTCAGCAGGCTTTCATCGAGTGCGCTCGCGCCGCTGAGAATACGCCCATCGACAGGCATGCGTTCGCCTGGACGCACGAGCACGACATCGCCTGCGCCCACTGCCGCCAGCGGTACCTCGATTTCCTCGCCATTGCGCTCGATACGCGCGCGCTCGGGACGCAATGCCATCAGCGCGCGGATTGAGGCGGTCGTCGAGCGTTTGGCGCGCGCTTCCAGAAATTTTCCCAGCATGACGAGCGCGATGACGACGCTTGCCGCCTCGAAATAAAGATGGCCGTGGTGATCGCCGAGGGGGCCGCCATGGCCCTTGAACAAAAGGTAGACTGAATAGACATAGGCTGTCGTCGTCCCCATGGCGACGAGC
Source organism: Beijerinckiaceae bacterium (assembly GCA_947474545.1). Classification (GTDB taxonomy): domain Bacteria; phylum Pseudomonadota; class Alphaproteobacteria; order Rhizobiales; family Beijerinckiaceae; genus Terripilifer. The sequence goes on from CANJJI010000051.1 coordinate 25,144, forward strand.
AGATCCATGTTGCCCGTGCGCGCGCGCAGCGCTTTCCACGCCGCCAAATAAAAGCGCTCGCCGAAGATGAATTGCACGGGGGACGCCAGTGCCCATTGCAGCGCGCCATTCACGGGGATGCCGAACATCGGCAAGGTGAGCGGCAAAGCCAGCGCCAGCGCGGCGATAACCTGTATCAATTCCCAGCGCTGCTTTTCGGCTTCTGCTTGCTCAAGCGCCGCCTGCCGTTCTTCATCGCCTTCCGTTGGGCGGGCGGTATATCCGGCAGCCTCGACAGCCAGCACAAGATCAGAAACCTTGGCGGCGCCGCGCAAAAATTCCACATAGGCTTTTTCGCCAGCCAGGTTGACCGAGGCGCTGACGACGCCGTCAATTCCTGCGAGGGCCTTCTCGACCCGGCCTGAACAGGTCGAGCAGGTCATCCCGCTGATAGCCAGTTCAATGCGCTCATGTGGCACTTCGTAGCCCGCATCGAGCACGGCCTCTTCAAGGTCATGCGCTTTTGTGCGCGCGGGATCGAAGGTCACATGTGCGGTTTCACCGGCAAGGTTCACCTCTGCCTCGACGCCCGGCAGCTTGCACAGCGCGCCCTCGACCGTGTTGGCGCAGGTTGCGCAAGTCATCCCCCCGATGGGAAGCTGCAGGGAGGCGCGGACGGGGGCTTCGGCGAGAGCTGACATGCAGGGAACATAGGGAGGCGCGGACCGGGCGGCAATGCGAAACGGCTTGATGCATCACAAGCTTTCGCTTGGGCTTACTGCAGCTTCACGCCTGATTTTTGAATAATCCCGCGCCAGCGCTGGGATTCTGCTTCGATATAGGCGGCAAAATCCTCCGGCGAGCCGAGAGGCACATCAAGGCCCTGTTTGGTGAACACCTCGCGATTTTCCGGCGCGCTGAAAATTTCATTGGCCTGCCGGTTCAGCCAGTTGACAATGGGCTTGGGCGTATTGGCAGGCGCCAGCAAGCCGAACCAGGCGCTGCCTTCAAAACCGGCATAGCCGAGTTCCGCCATCGTCGGCACGTCTGGCAATTGCGGCGATCTCTTTGCGGCGTTGAGCGCAATCGGAACGAGTTTTCCCGCGCGCACATTTTCAGCGGCAAGGCCGATGAGATCGATCAGGACAGGCACATGGCCAGCCACCACATCCTGCGCGGCTGGTCCCGCGCCGCGATAGGGCACATGGTTCAGCACCGTGCCGGTGGCAAGCTGAAACTGTTCGCCCAGAAGATGCGAAATCGTGCCAAGCCCCGCCGAGGCAAAGCCATAGCCACCCGGCTTGGCCTTCAAAAGCGCCACAAGTTCGGCCAAGCTGCGCACGCCAAGCGAAGGATTGACCACCAGCAAGGTCTGGCCGGACACGACCAGCGCCACCGGCGCGAAATCGGTTTTCGGATCGTAATTCAGCTTCCGGTCGAAATGCTGGAACATGGATTGGGTAGCGTGATAGCCGGCATAAAGTGTGTAGCCATCGGGTGCAGCTTTCGCCGCCGTCTCCGCCGCCAAAATCCCGCCCGCTGCCGTTTTGCCCTCCACGACAACCTTCGCTCCGGCACGATTGCCCAGTGCAGTGGCAAACATCCGCGCCACAATATCGGCCATCCCGCCCGGTTGTGTGGGCATGAGGATCGTTATGGTGCGCGACGGGGAGGGGTAGTCCTGGGCGTGGACAGGTGTGAGCGAAGCCGCGGCGAGCGCGGCGAATGCAAGGCGTGTAAACAGTCGCATATGTATTTCCCTCCCGGTTTTTCCGGGAGGATAGGGGGAAGCGGGGCGCTTGGCGAGGGGGCTACTTCCGTCCCGTAAACCCCACGACGGCACTCATGCCGCCATGCGATGTACCCTCGTGCATCTCAAGCTCTTCCTCGGTAAATTTCACATCGTGAAATCCGGCAAAGGCCGCTTCGATCATCGCCTTTGTATAGAGCTGCTCGAGAATGCCGGGGCCGCCGGTCTTGTATTCAAGCTGCTTGGGTGAATAGCCCTGAATGATCATCAGCCCGCCGGGCTTGAGCGCCTTGCGCATGCCGGCCCATTTCACCGCGCGCTCGGCGGGTGTGGAAAATTGCGTGAAAATTTCCACCACAACGTCAAACGCATTTTCGGGATAATCCCAGGTGTGGACATTGGCCTCGACAATATTCACCTTCACGCCGCGCTTGTCCGCGAGCACCTTCGCCTTGGCCTGACCATTGGGTGAAAAATCCAGCGATGTGACGGTCAAGCCCTGTTCAGCAAGCCAGACACCATTGCGGCCCTCGCCATCGGCAATCGCGAGGGCGGTTCCGCTAGCGGGCAGCAGGGCCTTGCATCCGGCCAGAAAATAGTTGGGTCCTTCGCCAAAAATATATTCGGGCGCGGCATAGCGCTTGTTCCAGCGATCGTATTCGGCGGTATTGGCTTGCATGGCGCAATCTCCCTGTTGTCAGGCTTGAACTATCCCCTTGAGCGCCAAAATGCTAGGTCCGGCTTGACCACGCCGCCAGATGGCGTAGGACCAGCTTCAAGATCAATCCGGCCCAGAGGAACCCCCCAGATGAACGTCCACGCCCCCGCCGCCGCAGAGCAGACCGTTGCGCAGACCTATATGGAAGCGCTGCATAATTACGGCATCAAATATGTCTTCGCCAATGGCGGCACCGATTTCGCCCCGATTATCGAGGGCATTCTGCAATCGCGCCAGAATGGCCGGCCGCTGCCGGAATTTGTGACAGTTCCCCATGAGAACGTCGCCACCGCCATGGCGCAGGGCTATTACAAGGTGTCCGGTGAAATAGCGGCCGTGATGGTCCACGTCAATGTCGGCACCGCCAACACCATCTGCGGCGTGATGAACGCCGCGCGCGACAATGTGCCGATGCTGCTCGCCGCCGGCCGTACGCCGCTCACCGAAAAAGGCCATATCGGCTCGCGCAACAACAACATCCATTGGTCGCAGGAGAATTTCGATCAGGGCGGCATTCTGCGCGAACACGTGAAATGGGATTATGAGCTACGCGATGGCCAGCCGGTCGACACCATCGTCGGGCGCGCACTCGATATCGCCATGACCGAGCCGCGCGGCCCGGTTTACCTCACCTTGCCCCGCGAGACCCTTGGCAATCCCGCCCAGCCCGCTGGCGCCCAGAAGCGTGCGCGCCCGCTCGGCACGACGGCCGCTGTTCCCTCCATGGAGGCGATCGAGCAGGCGGCGGATATTCTCGCCAAAGCGGAAAATCCGCTCATCATCTCAGCTCATGCGGCGCGCGATCCCCGTGCTTTCTATGCGCTCGGCAAGATTGGCATTGACCACGCCATTGCCATCGCCACAGGCCAGTATGCCTCTGTCGCCTCCAGCAACCCCATGAATCTCGGCCCGCTCTCGCCCGCCATGTTGAAGGCGGCCGATGTTGTCGTCGTGCTGAATTCGCCAATCCCTTGGATCCCGCGCTTTGCCGAAACCAGCCCCACCGCCAAACTGATCCACATCGGCTACGATCCCCATTTCGCCCGCTATCCCTTCCGCGGGTTCGAAATGGATCTGGCCATCGCGGGTGATCCCGGCGCAGCGCTGGAAATGATCAACGAGGCGCTGAAAGTGAAACTCGCCGGCAAGGCCGACAAAGTCGAAGCCCGCCGCGCCAAAAACGCCGTCCAACGCAAGGCTTTCGAGGACCGCAAGGCCGCCGCCATCAACGCAGGCAAATCCCAGCGCCCGATGACCTATCCCTGGATCGCCCATTGTGTGAA
>CANJJI010000052.1 GCA_947474545.1 Beijerinckiaceae bacterium
AGATGAGAAGGTTTCGTAGGCATTGTAATCCCGGAACATAGCGAGCAATTGTCCGGGAAAGACTTCAACCGAGTTGAAATGCACAGGAGGAATACATGACGCTCCACGACGCCCCCAAAGCCAAGACCGGCGGCATCGACGCCCGTGCGGCGATGGAAGAGTTGAACGCGGAGGCCGGCCAGTACAATATCTGGCTGCGCACGCAGGCCAATGCGCCTGCGCAAAAGGCCTGGTTCAAGCCAACGAGCGTTGAAGAATCCGGCCGTATGGCGCAGGGGCGCGTAGCTGGCGGGCAGATGAAGGCCTTGCCGCATCACTGGAAGTGGAAAGAGATATCGCCCTACCTGCTCAAGATCGCAGATGTTGCGAAAAAGGCCGATATTCCACCAACAGAATTTGCCGACCGGCAGCAATTCCTTTTGACCAATCCCGGCCTAGGCGGCCGCCTGCAGGTGGCGGCCGCCATCCGCTGCGCTGTTTCAATCTACAATCCGGCGGACGTTGCGCGCGCGCATCTGCATTCGCCCAACGCCACCCGCACAATTCTCAGCGAATACGGCGGCTACACAAACGTCGAAGGCGAACGCTGCGACGCCATGCGCGGCGATCTCATGCTCACGCCCAATGGCACCTGGCACGACCACGGCAATGACGGCAAGGAGCCGGTCATGTGGATCGACACGCTGGATTGGCCATTGCTCGAGTTCCTCGATTGCATCTGGCTTGACGAGGAGGCGCCGGGGCTTTCCGGTAATCAGCGTGCGCAGAACGAAACGATTCCGCGCGGCTATTCGCACCGGCTCTACGGCAAGGGCGGAATGATGCCACGCATCGCGCATCAACGCGGCATTGGCCAGGTCACGAGCCCGTTCTTTCATTTCAAGGGCGTGGAGATCAAGGACAACCTGATCGCCATGCGCAACGATGTGCGCGATGCCTATGAAGGCACGCCGATCGACTTTCAAAATCCGGTGACGGGCGGGCCGCTCTTCACGACGCTGGGTTATGGCGCACAATTGCTGAAGCCAGGTGAAGAGACGCGCTTCAAGCGGGAAACGTCCAGCACTGTTTACGTCTGCATGCACGGACGTGGACAGACCGAAGTCGCGGGCCGCACGTTCGACTGGGAGGAAAACGATATTTTTGTCGTTCCGAACTTCCTGTGGCGGCGGCACATCAACACCGGCAAGAATGACGCTATTCTCTATACAATGAGCGACCGGCCGCTGCTTGAGAAGATCGGTCAGTATCGCACCCAGGGCATGGATGCTGACGGCAAGGTGGAACAGATTGTCTCGTGATAAAAGGACCTGACATGTATCGTTGCATATTCAGACCATTTGGCTTTGCAGCGATTGCATTGAGCCTTGCAACTCCCGCGCTTGCCCAATCCGATTTTCCCAACAAGCCGGTCACGATCGTTGTCCCCTTCCCTGCAGGCGGCTCCGCTGACGTGTTGCCTCGCATCGCAGCGGAATATCTGACGCAGAAGTGGAAACAATCGGTCATCTTCGAAAACCGCACCGGCGCAGCGGGCAACATTGGCGCAACCTCAGTTTTTCGCGCTGCGCCTGATGGTTATACATTGATGTCGGCGCCGCCGCCGCCACTCGTCATCAACGAAGGGCTCTACGCCAAACTGCAATTCGAACCTGAAAAATTCGAACCGATCTCGATTCTGGCGTCAACGCCAAATGTTATGGCCGTCAGCCCAAAGCTCGGCGTCAACAGTGTTGCTGAACTGATTGCAAAAGCGAAAGCTGAAAACGGCAAGATCAATGTCGCCTCGCAGGGCAATGGCTCGACCTCGCATCTCACCTCGGAATTGTTCCAATATCTGGCCGGTGTGAAATTCAACCACGTGCCTTATCGCGGAACTGCGCCCGCCTTGAACGATCTGGCCGCTGGTCATGTCGATATATTCTTCGACAATATCGCCTCATCGCTGCCGCAGCACCTCGGCGGGAACATCAAGATCCTCGCCATAGCGGCGCCCGATCGCTCGACAAAAATTCCTGATGTCCCGACATTGGCCGAACGCGGCTTTCCCGGCTTCAACGCCATCGCCTGGTATGGAGTCGTCGCGCCCCCTGGCACTCCCAAAGCAATCACCGCCAAGATCAGCGCCGACATCCGTGAAGCACTGGCGCAGCCTTCCATCCGCGAGCGCTTTCTAGCGCAGGAAGCAACGCCTGTAGGTAATTCACCGGAGGAAGCGGGGGCCTATATGGCCAGCGAACGCAAACTCTGGGGCGATGTCATCAAGCGCGCCAACGTGCGGATTGAAGGCAATTGATTATATGAAATCGGGCAAACATATGAAGCCTCGTATCGCCGTATCGATTGGCGACGCCAACGGCATTGGCCCGGAAATCGCGATGAAGGCCGCCGCCGGTTTCGATGCATCAAGCCCGGCGCAAGCCGTGCTGGTCGGTGACCTCCATGTATTGGAGCATTACAGACAAGCACTTGGCATCAGCAAGCCGCTGGTCCATTACGCTAAGGCGGACGCGGCACACGATATTGCCATATCGCCGGTGGACTCTTTGCCTCGCGAAGCATTCAATCCCGGCATGGTCTGTGCGCCAGCGGGCAAAGCCGTAATCGACTATATCCGCCATTGCGTTGAGATGGCGCGGGCGGGGGAATGCGCGGCGGTCGTTGGCTGTCCGCAGAACGAGACTGCTGTCGCACAGGCGGGCATTGAATTTTCCGGCTATCCGCCATTAATAGCCGACCTAACAAATACGCCGCGCGACAAGGTATTCATGATGTTGACGGGTGCAGGATTGCGCATCGCCCACGTCACACTGCACGAGCCTTTACATTTCGCCATCACGCGGCTGACGCCGGAACTGGTCGCTGATGCGTGCCGGGCGTTGAACGATTTTCTCAGACGAACAGGACTCGCGGAGCCCGCTATAGGCATATTCGGCATCAATCCGCACGCAGGTGAAAACGGGCTTTTCGGCGATGATGATCAGCGTATTACCGAGCCTGCTGCCGCATTGGTGCGCAGCGAAGGCATAAAGGCAGACGGGCCGATCGGCGCCGATGTATTGCTGGCTAACCGCAAACATGACGCTTATGTGGCGATGTATCATGATCAGGGCCATGTGCCGGTGAAACTGATTTCGCCGCGGGTCGCTTCAGCTGTAGCCATTGGCGCGCCAGTTATTTTCAGCAGCGTTGGCCATGGATCTGCACATGATATCGCAGGCAAAGGCATCGCCCATCCGCAATCTGTTATCGATGCGTTCATGCTGCTTTCCGGCGTGCGCCCAGTTCAGTAAGGACCAAAGGAGTAAACATGATCATCGATTTTCACCATCACTTCACACCGCCAGCGCTGATCAAGGAAGACCCCGGCGACAAGCTTGTCTTGCATTACGATGCTAATGATGCGCCGAGTTACACCGTGCATCGTCTGCTTTTCGATATGGAACGGCATGTCCAGATGATGGACAAGAGCGGCATCGATCTCGCGCTGCTGTCGAGCGCCGCTGGCATGTCCGCCGATCTCCAACGTTCAAAAATCTGCAACACTGCGGCCAAACAGGCCGAAGAGAATTTTCCCGGCCGCTTTCTTGGCTTTGCACATGCCAATCCGCTGGGCGGCAAGGACCATATGAAGGAGCTTGTGCGCTGCGCCGATGATTTGGGCTTTCCCGGCGTAACAATCTGCTCGGAACAGGATGGGCTGTATCTCGATGCGCCGGAGTTCGAGCCATTCTGGAAGGAGTGCGAGAAGCGAAACCTGTTTGTTTTCGTGCACCCGGCGCTGGCGCTGAACGAATCCAAACAGTTCAACGCCTTTGATCTCGCGCGCTCTGTGGGCCGCGAGTTCTCGCTGATCATGGCGACGATCCGGCTCATCAATGCGGGCGTCTTCGACAGGCATCCAGGCCTGATTGTGCAGATGTCGCATCTGAGCGGCGGCATTGCCTCGATGATCGCGCGCATCCGCTCCTATCAGGACAAGGTTTTCTGGGGCACGAAAGGCAACAAGAAGCATGGCGCACTGCCGGCCAAGGATTTCGACTATTACATCAACCACAACATGATCTTTGATTCAGGTGGATTCTGCGGCGCCATCGAGGCGGTGCAAACTGCGCTGGTTGAAATCTCTGCTGACCGCATCGTCTTTGGCACCGACTATCCGCAGGAGATTCGCACTGACAAGGTAACGAAGAAATTCATCAAGGACCTGAAAAAGCTCGGCAAGGATGGCGAGAAGATTCTCAGCGGCACAGCGAAAAAGCTCATGAAGGGCCGAATATAGGCAAGACTTCTGTCACAAAATCAGCGGAAAGGGCCCGGCGATGTGGATCGCAACGCCGGACCCTTGAGCGCCTCAGCGCGCCTTTTTGTAGACGCCCAATTCCTTGATGGCCTGCTGCAGAATGGAATCATCCACCAGCTTGTCGGTGGTAATATCTCCTTGCACGAGGCCCATATCCTTGAACACCGCGAGATCCTCGCTGAGCGTCCCCTTGTTGATGGTTCCATCCGGATCGCAATAGGCGAGTGGATAGGTACGATAGAACGCGGGGTCCTTGATCGCCGTGTATTCATTGAGAATGGCGATGATGGCTTCACCTTTCGGGCCGTTGAGAAATCCCTTATCATCAAGCCCGTCGTTATGATCGCGCACACCGCGCAAAAACGCCTTCATGAATTTGACCGCTTCGCTCCGGCGTTCGCGGATCAGTTTACCGGACATCATCATCGATGCGATTTCATGGCCAGGGTAGACCTCGTCGTCACGCACGAGCGGCACGGCGAGATTGCCTTTGACAGCCTCCATCGTGAAGGGCTCGGCGGGAAGCGCCGCATCAATCGCGCCATTCTTTAACGCGACGACCATTTGCGGATAGGCGAGATTGACGAATTCGACGTCCTTCAAAGTGAGGCCGCCTGTCTTCAGCATGCGCGTGAGAGATCCCATGGCCGCCGTGCCGGGCGCGGCATTGGCAACCTTCAAGCCTTTCAATTGCGCGACTGTTTTCACCTTGCCGGAGTCAAAGTGATCCTTGCGGACAATCAGCGTCTGACTGGTAAAGCCCTTGGGAGTCGTCACCTTACTGGCGACAAGGCGTATGTCGAGACCGCGTGCCAGTCCGTTGTAGAGTCCTGCCGACGCCGCGCCCGCCATCACGTCAATATCGCCTGATGTCATCGGCACGATCATGACTGCGGCGGACTGGAAATTCACCAAAGAGACATCGAGCCCCTCGTCTTTGAAATAGCCTCGCTTTTCCGCCACAAACAGAGCAATATCGGTCGCCAGACGTGTGAGGCCAACGTTGACTTTATTTTGTTGTGCAATGGCTTCGGAACAGCACGCCGCGGCGGCCAAAGCCAATATCAGACCCAGTCTTTTCATTTTGATCTCCCGATTGAGTGTGCAGCACGCCAGAAAAAGAATTTACCGCATGGCGCTCACTTCTTTTTCACATAGGGACCAAGTTCCCGGATTACTTGCTGGCGCAGGGAATCGTCGACGATCTTGTCCACGGACGGTTCGCCCTGGATGAGTCCCAATTCACGAAACAAGGCGAGATCTTCACGCAGACTATCGAGACTGATCACGCCATCGGGATCGCAATAGGCAAAAGGGAAGCTTCTGAACAATTCGGGATCTTTGGCCCCGGTATATTCATTCATGATAGCGGCAATCGCCTCGCTGCCGGGGCCGCGCAGCATGCCTTTTTCATCCAGCGCATCGTTATGGTCGCGCGCGCCTCGAATCAGCGCCTTCAGAAATTGATAGGCGACTTCACGGCGCTCGCGGATGAATTTACCTGCAAAAAGGAACGAGGCGATCTCGTGGCCGGGATAGACTTCATCGTCACGCACGAGAGGAACGGCGATCCCTTCGCGCACCGCCTGCAACGTATAGGGTTCTGCGGGCAGCGTTGCTGCAACAGCACCATTCTTCAAGGCAGGCAACATTTGCGGGAATCCGAGATAAACAAGCTCTACGTCTTTCAAAGTCAGTCCGCCTGACCGCAGCATACGATTGAGCGTGCCCAAAGCACCGGAGCCGGGCGAACCCGAGGCGATCTTCTGGCCTTTGAGATCGGCGACTTTCGTGATTTTCCCGCTGTCAAACCATTCTTTGCGGCCGATCAGAGTCTGGCTGGTAAAACCCTTGGGCGTCGTCACCTTGCTGGCGACCAGTCGAATATCGAGGCCTCTTTGCGTTGCGTTGAAGAGGCCAGCTGAAGCAGAACCAGCCAGAGCATCCATATCGCCTGACGTAATGGGCACCAGCATGGCCGATGCCGATTGCACGTGGATCAGCTCGACTTCCAATCCTGACTGCGTGAAGTAGCCGCGTTTGTGGGCTGCATAGATCGCAATATCGGTGGCGGTGCGCGTGTAACCAAGTTTGACGAGTTCAGCTGCAGATGCTGGAGAAGACGCCATTAAAAACAAGGCGATCAATGCGCGTGCGATGGACATGTGTAGCTCCCTCTTCCAGCGGGGATGGTTTCGCAGTTTGACGAGATTTGCAACACAGATTTCAGAACTGGCGGATTTCTGGAACCTACCTTGCTTTCACATAATGCCCCAATTCTTGAATCACCCTCTGGCGCAGTGATTCATCGACCAGTTTTTCAACTGTTGGGTCCCCCTGAATGAGGCCAAGCTCGCGAAACAGCGCAAGGTCCTCGCGCAAGCTGTCGAAGCCGATGGCGCCGTCTGGATCGCAATAAGCAAGGGCAAAGCTACGGTAGAATTCAGGATCCTTGACGCCGGTATATTCGTTGAGGATCGCAATTATACCGTCGCTCCGGGGACCGCGTAAAAACCCTTTGTCATCGAGCGCATCATTATGGTCGCGCGCCCCGCGGATGAGAGATTTCAACACACCATAAGCGATGTCGCGCTTTTCGCGTATCAACCTGCCGGCGAAGAGAAATGACGCGATCTCGTGGCCGGGATAGGCTACGTCGTCACTCATCAACGGCACAGCAAGGCCCTGTTTCACGGCTTCCATCGTGAAAGGTTCGGCGGGAAGAACAGCCGCGACAGCGCCGTTTTTCAATGCTGGCAACATTTGCGGGAAAGCCAGATAGACCTGGTCGACATCGTTCAACTTCAGCCCGCCAGTGCCCAGGATACGATTGAGCGAGCCGATGGAGCCGCTGCCCGGCGAAGAGCTTGCGACCTTCATACCCCGAAGGTCAGCAATAGTTTTGACCTTGCCGCTGTCGAACAGCTCCTTGCGTACAATCAGCGTCTGGCTTGTAAAACCCTTGGGTGTGCGCACCTTGCTGGCTACAAGGCGAATATCGAGACCGCGCGCGCTGGCGTTGAACAGGCCAGCTGCGCCGGAACCCGCCATCACATCCATATCGCCCGACGCCATGGGAACCAGCATGGCTGTCGTCGACTGCACATTGATCAGCGAGAGTTCAATGCCTTCGGCCTTGAGATAACCACGCTTGTGCGCAACGTAAATCGCGATATCTGTCGCCGTGCGAGTGTAGCCAAGCTTGATCGTTTCAGCTGCGCCCGCTGGCGCTGCGGCGAGCCATAGAGCAAACAAGGCGCGTAACATGAGCATTCCGGCCTCCCCACGTTCACACGAAGATCGTCCCGCAATTTATCACGCATGGCGAGGACCCATGCGCAGCCTATTTCGACAGGATCAGGCTGGGCAGGAATGTCGCAATTTTCGGAAAAGCCGTGAGTATGACGATACAGACTAGCATGGGAATCACGAATATTACCGCGCCTTTGGATATTTCGCGCATGTTCGTGTCCGGCGTGACATTTTTCAGCACGAACAGGTTGAAGCCCACCGGCGGCGTGATCGCAGCGATTTCTGACTGAATGGTAACAATCACGCCGAACCACACGGGATCATAGCCAAGCGCCATGATCGCTTTGATAAAGATCGGAATCACAATCACGATAATACTGCCGGGATCCATGAACATGCCGAGGATCAGCAACACCACGTTGATGATCACCATGATGCCCCACGTCGGCAGCGGCAGACTGGTCAGAAGATCCGACATCGCCTGGGGAATACCGAGCCGCGCCAGCAGGAAGGACGAAAACAGCCCGCCAATCAACAGCAACATGAACATGGCGGTCGTGTGAATTGTCTTGTTCAGACTGGACATGAGCATGGAGAGCTTCATTCGGCCCAGCGCCCAGGCTATGATGATCGCGCCGCCAGCGCCGACGGCGCCCGCCTCAGTCGGCGTCGCTGCGCCGGTATAGATCGACAGGATAACGAGGAAGGCCAGCACCAGCACCGGGATCGTGCCGATCATCGCGCTGCGCTTTGTTTCGGCTGTCGGCTCCTCAAGCACTTTGGGCGCCATTTCCGGGCTACGCTTGACGATAAAAACCACAGTCAACGAAAGCAGCGCTGCCAGCAGAAGGCCGGGCACAACGCCGGCGATGAACAGATGGCCGATCGAGGTGTCGGTGATCACGCCATAAATGATCATAGGAATCGATGGCGGAATGAGAATGCCGAGCGTGCCGCCGGCCGCCGTCGCGCCAAGCGCGAGCGAGCGATCATATCCGCGTTTGACCATTTGTGGGATCGCCATCGAACCGATGGTCGTCGCCGTTACGGGGCTGGAGCCGCAGACTGATCCGAATATGGCGCAGGCCCAGATGGTGGCGACAGCCAGCGCGCCGGGGATTTTGCGAAACCATATTTCTGCCGCGCGAAAAAGGTCTGCGCCGATACCCGCAGCCGACAACACTTCACCCATCAAGATGAAAAGCGGCACGACGACGATGATGAAATTGCTGGTGACAGAAAAGCTGATGGTGGCAAGCTGCCCGATTGATGCCGTCGATACGAAAATGGCGGTGCCAAAGAATGCCACCATCGCCAACGCGACGCCGACAGGCGTACGCACGGCAAACAGAATCAGCAAGGTCAGCAGAAAGATGAGAAAGCCGTAAAACGCGATCATGTGACGTGCTTTCCGCTAGTGCGTTGGGTTCGCGCCATATTGCGCAACCTGGCCGGCCGGCAATTGAGCAAAGCGGACGATATCGACGATGGCGGTGAGAAGAAATTGCGCGGCGCCGATTGGACCAATCCAGTAAACATATTTGAGCGGCACTGTGATCATGGTGAACGACAATTCGTCCACGTCGACGACGTCAAGAAAAAATCGGGTCACAAAGAAAAACAGAACACTGGCGAAAAGCAGCGTCAATGCCTTGCCGATCAGGCGTTGCGCCTTGTGCCATTTTTTCGGGATCAGCGGGTCGAACAGATCGACTTCGATGTGACTTCCGCTCTGTAGCGCTGGCGCGAGCGCAAGGAAGAACACGAAAACCAACATGAACGTTGTCAGATCCAGCAATTCGTTGAGTGGCTTGTTAAAACCATAGCGGGCGATCACAGCTGTCAGCACGAAAATCATGATGACGAAGACCGTGATCGCAGCCAGAAAGGCAAACAGTTTGTTGACGGCTTTCGTAAAACGCTCCAGCGGCGCGATCAAGCCGCCTGAAGCGCCTTCGCCTGGCATCGTCATGATTCCCCCCATGTCATCCTGTTTGCCGGACGCGCATTATTGTTTGGTGATGACATCCGAAAACAGCTTGCCCGAAGCCCCCACCATCTTGTCGATTTCCGCCCACACCGAGCTCATGGCCTTTTTGTGAGTATCGATTTCCGCCCGTGTCGGGTAGTAGACCTTTGCGCCGGCCTTCTCCAGATCCCTAGCGGCCTGCTGCTGCATGCCGATTTGCTCAACGGCCCAATCCTTGGCGAGCTGGTCGGACATGTCGATGATCTTTTTCTGATCGGCAGCAGAAACCTTCTTCCACTGATCGAGATTGACGTAATAGAAAGATGAATTGGCGCCGTCGTTCCAGTAGGTCACGTTCGGAGCGACTTCATATATCTTGCCAGATAGCGCGAGATTGGCGAGGAACATCGTGCAATCAACGGTGCCGTTCTGCAGGGCGATGTAGAGTTCGCCTGGATCGATTGCGACCGGCGAAGCTCCCACAGCCGTGAGTTGCAGTCCCTGCAAGCGTCCCGCTGCACGCACCTTTTTGCCCTTCCAGTCAGCAACCGTCTTGACGTGGTCGCCACGGCAGGCTGTCAGCAATCCAGAGGACGGCAGAGCGAACATGAGCGCCATGCCACGCTTTTCCATCAATTCACGCGAAGCGGGCGTGAGCTTGTCCATCATCTCCTGACCAATTTTGGCGTCGGCAGGGATCCAGAAAAAGGGCTCGAAATAGGAGAGCTCGCGAACGATACCTGCCAAAAAACTGATGCTGGTCGTTCCACCACCGACGGAACCGTTGCGGACAGCCGATACAGTATCCTTGGCTGGAACAAGCGAGCCAGAATAATGCAGTTTCATCTTCACCCGGCCTTCTGTCACGGCCTCGACCTGTTGCGCCCATTTGGTGGTCATCGGCGCGTAATAGTCACGATCCGAATACCATACCGCGAATTCGAATGTTTGCTGGGCGGAGACTGGCGCCGCCGCCAGGGCCGTCAGGCCAAAAATGGCTGCGCCCGCAGCACGCACGATTCCTGTTCGAATAGACCTGGACATAACTTCCTCCCGGCAAACCCTGGCGTTTTGCTCCCAGCGGAAGCTAACACGTGATTTCCGGATTTGGCAAACGATTAACATTTCCACTAAAAGCGAAAGGAAGGGGCCACAGACATTGCGGCCCACCGCGGTTTCACTGGCCTTTCCAGCGGAGACGATGCGGCGTCAACGAGGGGGGTCCACATGGAAAGCAAAGCAGGCCGGCTTCAGGGGCGCGTGGCGATCATCACCGGGGCGGCGCAGGGTATTGGCTCGGCCTACGCGAAGGCTCTTGCACGTGAAGGAGCTAAAACAGTCGTCACCGACGTACTGGACACGCAGGCTTGCGTCGACGCCATCAATGGCGAGGGCCATCAGGCCATAGGGATAAAAGTGGATGTGACCAACAACGCCGACCTCACGCGTATGGTGAACGAGGTAGAAGCCGCCTATGGCCCGGTGGAAATTCTTGTCAACAACGCCGGAATCTTTTCGAGCCTCAAACTGAAGCCGTTCTGGGACATTTCGGAGGACGAATGGGATAGTCTCATGCGCGTTAATGTGCGCGGCATATTTCAGGCTGTTAAAGCGGTTCTGCCCAGCATGGAAAAAAATGGCCGTGGCAAGATCGTCAATATTTCCTCGGCGACATTCTTCCTCGGACCGCCCGGCTTTCTGCATTATGTTGCGTCCAAATCTGCAGTCATCGGCATGACGCGCTCGATGGCGCGCGAGCTTGGCAACAAGAAGATCACCGTGAATGCCATAGCCCCGGGATTTACCGAGAGCGAAGGCGTTCTCGATAACGAAATGATGATGGGCATGCGCGCGCCAAACAGGGCGCAACGTTCAATTGGCCGTGATATGCTGCCTGAAGATTTGCTTGGCACTATGCTCTACCTTACGTCGCCTGACAGCGACTTTGTCACGGGACAAACCATCAATGTCGATGGCGGCAAGATGATGTGGTGAAGGCCGTTTGTCACATCTTGTCGAAATCAGGCGCAAGTGCAGGCTGACCTGCACGATCCGGAGTGGAACATGAAAAAAATGCGTCTTTTGGCTCTGGCCAGCCTCATGACCGTGGCTGCGACGAGCGGTGCAGCAGCGCAATCTTATCCTTCGCGCACGATCAAGATCATCGTTCCCTTTGGCGCAGGTGGACCAGCGGATGTTTACGCGCGCGTGATTGCGGAAAACCTTACCAAAACCATCGGACAATCCGTCGTCGTCGAAAATCGTCCCGGCGCAGGCGCTGTCGTCGGCACCAATGAAGCCGCCAAATCAGCGCCTGACGGCTACACACTTTTGATGATGTCGAACGCGCAAGCGACGAATGAGTCTCTGATACCCAACAAACCCTACGCGCTGATGCGCGATTTTGCGCCCGTCGCTGCGGTGAATTATTCCGACCTTGTGATGGTCATTCACCCTTCGGTGCCTGCAAAGACGTTGAAGGAGTTTATCGCACTGGTGCAATCCAGGCCGAACGCTTTCAATTACGCTTCGTCCGGCCCTGGTTCGCCCTATCATATGGCTGAAGAATTGTTCAAAGCCATGAGCAAGACCGAAATCGTGCACGTACCATACAAAGACAGCGGCGGTGCGCGCAATGATGTGCTCGCGGGACACGTGCACATGATGTTCGACGCGGTCACGACCATGGCGCAGAACATTGACACCGGTAAGGCCATTGCTCTTGGCACAAGCGGTGACAAGCGCGCCGACGTTTTGCCCAATGTGCCAACTCTTTCGGAAGCTGGCGTCACTGGCTATTCGGCCACCATCTGGCTTGGGATCATGGCGCCCAAGGCGACGCCGAAAGAAATCGTCACCAGGCTCAACAGCGAGATCAACAAGATCCAACAGGACCCAACGATCAAGGCGGCCTGGGACAAGCAAGGCGCAATTCCCTACAATATGAGTGCGGATGAGTTTGGTGCTTTCCTCGACAAGGAAATCACAAAATGGGGCGAGGTCGTGCGTGTTTCCGGCGCTAGAGTGCAGTGACTTGTAGAATGCCTGTGTCACCGGACATGCGACCGGAATGAACGGCGTCGGCGGGGCACGAGTGTCCTCCTCGACAGCGCCTGCCACGGGGCTTAGACTTCCGTCCAAACACCGGGAGGACTCTATGATGAAACATATGTGCGCGCGCATCTGCGTCACAGCGATATTGCTGGCGAGCAGTCTCCCGGCGAGATCAGCCGACCTGGTCAAAATTGCCTATATCGGCGGCACAGCTGATGTCGGATTTTATATTGCTGACGCCCGGGGCTATCTGAAAGAAGCAGGCATAGAAGTGGAATTCATCCTCGCCGGCTCCAGCGCAAAAATGGTCGCGCCGCTGGCGACGGGCGATGTCGACGTGGGTTCGGGCGCTGTATCGGCTGCGCTATACAACGCTTTTGATCGCGGCATAACTATGCGTGTTGTCGCTGACAAGAGTGGCAACAAAGGTTCACTCTCCTATCAGCATTTTCTCGTGCGCAAGGATTTGTGGGATTCAGGCCAGATACGTTCACTCAAGGATTTCAAGGGCCGCAAGTTCGCAGCAACTGCAAATGGCAATAACGAAACCGCGGTTGTCGAAGAAGCCATGCGCAGCGTCGGAATGACGTCGAAGGACCTCGACAAGGTGACGCTCTCCATGCCCCAGCAGGTCGCAGCCTTTGCCAACAACGCCATCGAGGTTACGCTGATCGCTGAGCCCTTTCTCAGCGCCATTCTGAAATCTGGCACGGCGGTTTCACTGATGCCCGTAACAAAAGTGCGCGAGCATAGCGTAACCGGCATCGTGATTTACAGCGACCATATGATCAAGACACGTCCCGATGTGGCGCGCCGCATGATGATTGCGTATATCCGTGGCCTGCGTGTTTATTCCGACGCGCTGAAAGATGACAGGCTGCAGGGGCCGGGCGCTGACGAGGTTGTCGATATCATCGCGAAATATTCTGTGATCAAGGACAAGAACCTGCTGCGCTCGACCATACCTCATTCCGTCGATCCGAATGGGCGCGTACCCATGGACAGTCTGCGCAAGGACTGGGATTACTATGTCGCAGAGGGCCTGGTGAACGGTAAAGTGACTGTGGAAAATGTCGTCGATGGTAGTTTTGTCGAAGCCGCGTTGAAAGAGATCGGCCCCTACAAGCCACCCGCCAAGTGAACCCAGGAGATACCCATGTCCAGATTCAAGAATTTCGAACCGCGCGGCGTTATCCCGGCGACGCTGTTGGCCTTCAATGAAGATTTTACCATCAACGAAAAGGAATCCTTGCGCCATCTCAACCATGTCGCGAACACTCGCGGCATCAGCGCCATCACCGTCAACGGCCATGCATCGGAGGTGCACGCGTGTAATTTTGAGGAACAGAAGCGCATTCTCGACGCCACAATGGGCGCTATCGGCGACCGGCTTCCCGTGATCAACGGCATTTATGCCGACGGCAGTCTTGAAGCCGCGCGCCTGGCAAAAATGGCTGAAGCTGGCGGTGCATCAGCGTTGCTATGTTTCCCGCCCCATTCCCTCGGGCTTGGCGTCGTGCAACGGCGTCCGGAATCCGCGCTGGCCAATTTTCGCACGATTGCGGCGGCGACAGATTTGCCGCTCATCGTATTTCAATACGGCGACGATCTCGCCTATCCCATGGATACGCTTGTTCGGCTGGTAGAGGAAATCCCCTCCATAAAGGCGATCAAGGACTGGTCGCCTCCCGCTCGCCATGAAAAGCATATCCGCGTACTGCGCACTTTAACCCGCCCGATCAATGTACTTTCGACGAATTCGTCATGGCTGCTGTCTTCGCTGGTCATGGGTGCGGACGGCCTGCTGTCTGGCGCGGGCTCGGTTATTCCCGATCTACAGGTTGCGTTGTTTGAGGCTGTGCAGCGCAAGGACCTTGCGCGCGCGCAGGAAGTTTCCGCACGCATCTGGCATACGACAGAGGTGTTTTATTGTGATCCTTTCGGCGACATGCATAACCGGATGAAGGAGGCTCTCGTGCTGCTGGGCCGCCTCGACAAGGCTGTTGTGCGCGCGCCACTCGTAAAATTGACGGAGGCCGAAATCACCCGTATCGGCGCGGCGATGAAAGCCGCCGGTATCGCGCGCGATGGGGCAACTGGTCTTGATGCGCCCCGCCTAGCTGCGGAATAACTTGATCCCTCAAATCGGATAGATCGAATGCAGAAATTTAACCCGCTGCGCCTTGCTGCTCTGGCGACTTCGCTCACCCTGTTCGCAACAGCACAGACGTGTGCACAATCAGGCCCAGCAACGCTTGAAGAATTCTATCGCGGCAAGACAATCCAGATGATCATAGGTTATCCTGCGGGTGGTACTTATGATCTTTATGCGCGCGTGATTGCCCGGCATCTGGGAAAGCAACTGCCTGGAAATCCCCATGTCGTGCCGCAGAACATGCCTGGCGCCGGTACGCTGAATGCGACAAGTCATGTCTATTCGGTAGCGCCGCAGAATGGGACCGCCATCGTTGCAACAGCATCCTCCATGCCCTTTCAGCCGATGTTTCAGAAAATATCGGTACCCTTTGATCCGGCAAAGGCACACTGGCTGCCAACTCCGGCTGGCTTTACTGCTCTGATGATCGTCTGGCATCAATCGCCCATCAAGAGCTTTGAAGACCTGCGCAAGCGGGAAACCGTGATGGGCACGATATCGCCTGGTTCTACGCCACATTTCGTCGCTGTTGTGCTGAATGACGTGCTGGGCTCGAAGATCAAGCCGATCACCGGCCATCCCAATATGAACAGCAATCTTCTGGCGATGGAACGTGGCGAACTGGAGGGGTATACAACCGTTCCGCCCAGCGCCATTGAACGCACCTACAAGGCGCAGTGGGACGCCAAACAATATCTGCCCATTCTGCAGATTGGCACGAAGAAAAACCCCGGGCTGGAGAACATACCGCTAGCGCGCGATCTCGCAGCTAACGATGCCGATCGCATGATCATCGACATGGCTGCAGCGCCGCTGACACTTGGCTATCCCTATATGATGGGGCCGGGCGTACCGCCAGAGCGCGTTCAGGCAATGCGCGAGGCATACATGCGGGTATTCGTTGATCCGGCCTTTGTGGCCGAGGCGAAGAAAGCGACCCTCGAAATCGAGCCCTTGAGCGGTGAGCAGGTTCAGAAATTCATCAGCGATGCCTATAACGCGCCGCAGAATGTTCGTGACCGGCTCAAAGCCATATTCGACAGCCAGTTTAAATAGGAGCGTAAAATGGGGCATCTTCTGGATGGAGCATGGACGGATAAGGATGTGCTCACGGAAAACCAGAACGGGCTTTACGTGAAGCACCCATCAGTTTTCCGCAACAAGATCAAGGCCGATGGTTCGAGCGACTTTCCTTCAGAGGCCGGCAGGTATCACCTTTACGCCGCAGTAAGCTGTCCCTGGGCGCATCGAACTGTGCTTTATCGCGTGCTGAAGAAACTTGAAGGCATTGTCACGCTCACCAATGTCGCGCAGACTGTGGGCGGTCAGGGCTGGACGTTTGAACACGGTCATATCGTGCCGGGCACAGACCGGCGCGCCAAATATCTGCACGATCTCTATACAATCGCTGATCCCACATGCACGAGCCGGGTGACTGTTCCAACACTATGGGACGCAAAAACCTGCCGCGTCGTGAATAATGAGTCCTCAGAAATCATACGCATGTTCAATTCTGAATTTCGCGCTATCGCACCAGCCACGCCGGACTATTGCCCTGAGCATCTGCTTGCGGAGATAGACGCCTTGAATGCCTTCGTGCTTAAGGGCGTCAACGACGCGGTGAATGGCTGCGGGCGTTCCTCAACGCAGGAAGCTTATGCGAAGAGTTTCAAACTGCTGTTTGAAACGTTGGATAGTCTTGAAGAAAGACTTGGGCGGCAGCGCTATCTCTGCGGCGCACAACAGACTGAAGCTGACTGGCGCCTATTCCCAAACCTTATTCGCTTCGATCCGGTTTCCTATATCGGCTATAAATGCAATTTGCGCCGTATCGAGGATTATCCAAACCTCTCCAATTATCTGCGCGATCTCTATCAGACGCCCGGTATTGCAGCAGTCTGCGATATTGATGGCATGAAAGCAGGCGTATTCGGACCGGCGGGGCCCATTAAAACCAATGGCATTGTCCCGCTCGGCCCGTATATCGATCATGATCGTCCGCACGACCGCGCGCGTTTTTCACAGCTCGCTGCTGAGTAAACTGCGCACAAGGCGCTACGGAATTACTTTACCAGCCTGATTGTTCTTTGTGCGCACAGGTCCATGTCATCTGCGGCGAGTGTCGACTCGTCGGCGAAGACGCCTTTCACATCGAACAGGCATTTTCCACGCGGAACGCTCCCTGCAATAGCGCCACCAGCAGCAAGGTTTTTCACGAGGACAAAACTTTCCGATGCAGCGCCGTCCTTGGCCGTAATGGTCAGCTCCGTTAACACAACTTCGCGCTTGTTTTCGATGCGCAGATCTTTCGCCTTCGCAACGAGCGGCGCCAAAATGGCTGCGGCGCAACCAATAGTTATTATAGATCGTTTCACTGCAATCTCCTCTTTCGATTGTGATCGCAGCCCCCTTGCGCCTAGCGCAACACATAGGAGGAAAACTTTGTGCAGGGATTATGGCCGAAACTGCGCCGGAATGAGGAAGCTTGGCCAATACGCTGATAGTGGCTATTTGAACACTTCCAAACTCTGCGCTTCAAATCGCACGATTTGTTTGTTGCGCTGGAGCCGACCATTCAGCACGTAATCACCGGTGATCAGCGTAGACTTGCTTGCTACAAACCGGAAAGAATA
Organism: Beijerinckiaceae bacterium; assembly: GCA_947474545.1. GTDB lineage: Bacteria > Pseudomonadota > Alphaproteobacteria > Rhizobiales > Beijerinckiaceae > Terripilifer. Next base: position 17,367 of record CANJJI010000052.1, read on the forward strand.
TCTACAATCAGGAATTGGATTGCGTTCTATCGCGTCCAGACCAGCGCAATTCTCGTCAAGTGTAGCCTTTACATTTCCCGGAACTGCACCTTTTAACACAACTTCCAATGGCTTGTTTTCTCCCACGCAAATCACCTCGCCCTCACCTGAGAAACAATAACCGGACTTCCAAAAGATGGATTTGCCTAAGTATTGCGCGGGCCGTTGGACAATGTCGGCTGGCGAAGTGACCTGAGCTTGTGAATAAGCGCTGCTTCCGCAGACCACCGCTGACAGCAGCGTCCAAAACGCTATTGCGCAACGCTCCCGTACGACGATTTTGGCCTTCATGCCCCCACGCTCACGCGCAGGCTCGCCGATTCCTGTTCGGCTGCACGGCGCAATGCTTCTTGTGCGGCGTCGACTTCGCGCTGGCGATTCCACATGGCCTCATAAACTCCGTGGCGTTCCAGCAATTCTTCGTGGCGTCCGCGCTCAACGATCTGGCCGGAGTCGAGCACAATAATTTCATCGGCATTGACAATGGTCGACAAACGATGGGCGATGACCAGGGTGGTGCGCCCTTTCACAACCCGATCAAGCGCGGACTGGATCTCACGTTCGGTAAATGAATCCAGCGCGGAGGTTGCTTCATCGAGCAGCAGGATCGGCGGACCTTTCAGAATCGTACGTGCAATGGCCACACGTTGCTTCTCACCGCCCGAAAGTTTCAATCCACGTTCGCCAACCTGCGTCTTGTAGCCGTCAGGCAACGAGCGGATGAAGTCATCGATCTGCGCGAATTGTGCGGCTTCCTTCACATCGGCTTCGCTTGCGTCCCAGCGGCCGTAGCGCACGTTATATTCGATCGTGTCGTTGAACAGCACCGTATCTTGCGGCACCATGCCGATCTGCTCGCGCAGAGACGCCTGTGTGACATCGGACAATGACTGGCCGTCAATGGTGATCGAACCTTTCTGTGGTTCGTAGAAGCGGAACAGCAAACGGGAGATTGTCGATTTTCCAGCGCCCGAGGGGCCAACGACAGCGACAGTTTTTCCCGCGGGCACTTCGAAACTGATGCCCTTGAGAATTTGACGGTTGGGGTCATAGGCAAAGTGCACGTTTTCAAAACGGATAGTGCCTTCCTTGATGTTCAGCGGCTTTGCGTCCGGTTTGTCCTTGATCTCAGGCGCCTGCGAGAGGACGTCGAACATGGATTCAATGTCAATCGTCGCCTGCTTGATTTCGCGATAGACCATGCCCATGAAATTCAGCGGCTGATAGAGCTGGATCATGATAGCGTTCAGCAACACGAAATCGCCCACAGTGTTCGTACCGGCGCGAATGCCCTGCACGCACATGATCATCATGACAGTCAGCGCCACGGCAAAAATCGCGCCCTGGCCCGAGTTCAGAACCGCCAGTGATACGTAACTGGAAATGGAATTGCGTTCATAACGCTCCATGGATTTGTCATAGCGCGCCGCTTCGCGCTTTTCGGCACTGAAATATTTTACCGTCTCGTAATTCAGCAGCGAGTCGATCGCCTTCACATTCGCATCAGTGTCGCTCTCATTCATGTTGCGACGGATGGTGATGCGCCAGTCAGTGGCGACACGCGTGAACCAGAGATAGGCCCACATCATCACAATCAGCACGACCGCATAACGCCAGTCGAAACTGACCATGAATACAGCGAGGATCATGATGAGTTCGACGGCCGTCGGCGCGCCGGTCAGCATGCTCATCCGCACGATCTGCTGGATGGCTTCGCGCCCGCGTTCGAGAACGCGGGTCAGGCCGCCGGTCTTGCGCTCCAGATGAAAGCGCAGGGACAATTGATGCAGGTGAACGAACACCTCGTTCGCCAGACGGCGCACCGCATTCATCGATACATTGGCGAACAAGGCGTCGCGCGCCTGAGTAAAGAATTGCGTGAACGCGCGTAGAATGCCGTAGAGCAGACACAAGGCGACGGGACCTGCCAGGAGCTCTGGCAACGGCACGTTAGCTTTCGACGGATCGGTCAATACATCCGTCACCCATTTGAAGGCATAGGGCACGCCGATCGTTGCAAATTTCGCCAGAAACAGAAAACCCAGCGCAGCCATGACGCGCCATTTCAGATCGGCGCGATCCGATGGCCAGACATATGGCCAAAGATGGACTACGGTTGTGGTCAGGGAGGCTTCCGGACGCATGGCGTCGCGGCGGCGGTCTGCGGATGAATGATGGCTCATTGAAACTCGGCTACCCCTTGGCAATGCCTCCCGGACGGCGGGTTGCGGCGTTGATTGCGCTCTTATTTCAGGACGAGACGGGACTCATCAGGCCGCACATATAGGCCCAATGAATGGCAAAAGCACCAATTGCATTCATTGGGATGGCTGACCTGCAGGCATGACGAGGATCTGACCGGGATAAATGCGCCGGGGATCACGGATCTGGGATGTATTGGCGTCGTAAATCTGGGTGTAGCGGACCCCCTGGCCCAGCATTTTCCGGCTGATACGCCACAGGCTGTCGCCGCGCACGACGCTGGCGGTCGCCACTTTGTCGACAGTGACACTCGCGGGCGCCACCGGCGCGACAGCGGCAGCCGATTGCGTTGAAGCATCTGAAACCACTGCGCCAGCGTTTTCTTTCCGCGAGGTCAGCACGCTTCCGGCAGGCGCGGCAATGGTGGAGGTCGCAGCGGCGGCCGTTACGTCAACCGGCGAATAGGCGAACGGCGCTTCGGCGCGCGCCAATACACTTCCCCGGGCCGGATCGATCTGATCGGCGCGCACGGCATATTTGCCCGTTGTCATGCCCTTCGCGATGCGCAGCGACCATTGTCCTGATGTATCGGCTGTTACATCAGCCAGCAGCGTCTCGTTCAGGTAAATGCGCAATCTTGCCCCGGGCGCCGCCCGGCCACTGGCATAGAAGCCGCCGTCCTGCTCGGCTTCCACCGTGCGGATGCTGACGCCCGGTGTGAATGTTTCAGGCTTGTCGCCGACTGCTGCGGGACCGGCCTCGGACAAGACCTTCGTCGGTTTACCAGGCTCAGCCAGGGCCACGACGATTTCACCCACGCCTTTTTCCGGGACACCAACTGCGACGGTCTGGCTTGAGGCTTTCTCTCCTTCACCGTCTTTCTGCACCAGGGAGAGGTCATGCGAGCCGGGCGGCAATGACTCTGGCAGTATTACGAAATGGCCATTCGCATCGGCCTTTGCCGATCCCAGCGGCTTGCCCGAGCCCAGCAGAGTTACAAGCGAACCCGGTTGCGCCCGGCCTGCGACGACGGTTTCGCCGGTGGGTTCAACGCGAACGATATCGAAGCTGGGCAGCGCCGCCTGACTTTGCGTTGCTTCAGGCTGCGAAGGCTCTGGCTTGGCAATTGGCGATGCAGCGGTCGTCCCGGCAGGCAGGGGCAGGACGTCATGCCCGGCGCGAAGCGCCAGCACGGCAATCGCCACCACCGATACAGCCGCGGCCGCCGCCGCCAACATTACATTCTTGGACATTGCCAGCATGTGGTTCGGATCCTGTTTCGCGTTTAATTTAGTCAGTCTGACCGGGATTTACTACTATCCCCGGGAAACCGGGCGATTTCAGCGATTTCCCGGCGTTGACCCACAGCGGCCGCCGGGCGACAAATCCTCATGCAAAAAGCGATTCGAAATGTATGCGTTTATTGTGGGTCCTCGCCGGGCGCTGATGAACGCTTCATGCAGACCGCAACAGATTTCGGGCAATTGCTGGCCGCCGCCGGCATCGGCCTCGTCTATGGCGGCGGACAGATGGGGCTGATGGGCGCCGTGGCCCGCGCCGTGATCGAGAACGGCGGCCATGTTACCGGCATTATTCCGGAATTTCTGCATACCCGTGAACGCATGTATGCGGACGCCAGCGAGCTCGTCATCGTGCCGGACATGCACACGCGCAAGCGCATGATGTTCGAACGCGCCGACGCCTTCCTTGCGCTGCCCGGCGGAATCGGCACGCTGGAAGAACTGGTCGAGCAACTCACCTGGGTGCAACTTGACCGCCATGACAAGCCCGTTGTCATCGCAGACATTGCTGGCTTCTGGCGGCCTTTGCTTTCACTGCTGGCGCATATGCGCGAGAACGCATTCATCCGCAAGGATCTGGAAGTACGCTACCTCGTGGCGGAGAAAATCGGCGATGTCCTGCCGATGATGGAAAGCGCCGCGCAACGCACGCTGGCTCAGCGCATACCTGATACGACGCTTGATCCGAGGCTTTAAGCCTCCGCCTTCATCAATTTGTAGTTGATGGCATCCACCAGCGCCTGAAATGACGCATCGATGATATTTGCCGAGACGCCCACAGTGGACCAGCGTGCGCCATCTCCATCACGAAATTCGATCAGCACGCGTGTCACGGCATCTGTGCCGCCCTGAAACACGCGTACGCGATAATCGATCAATTCGAGATCGCTGATATAGGGCTGATATTTGCCAAGATCCTTGCGCAAGGCCAGATCAAGCGCATTGACCGGGCCATTGCCTTCAGCCGCAGATATCAATGTTTCATCGGCCACTTTCACTTTCACTATGGCTTCCGATACTGAGACCAGTTCGCCCAATGCATTGTGGCGGCGCTCCACATTCACGCTGAAGCGCTCCACTTCGAAATAGGCGGGCACCTGGCCGAGCATGCGGCGCGCCAGCAATTCAAACGAGGCATCCGCGCCTTCATAGGCATAGCCGAGAGCTTCGCGTTCTTTCACTTCATTGAGCACGCGGGAAATGCGCGGATCGTCCTTTGCGACATCGACGCCGAGCCGTTCGAGCTCGGACAGGACGTTTGATTTACCGGCCTGATCGCTGACCAGAACACGGCGCGCATTGCCGACGCTTTCAGGCGTGACATGTTCGTAGGTGCGCGGGTCCTTTAAAACTGCGGAGGCGTGAATGCCCGCCTTTGTCGCAAAGGCAGATGCGCCGACATAGGGCGCATGGCGGTTGGGCTGACGATTGAGCAATTCATCAAACGTATGACTAAGGCGCGTGAGCTGCGCGAGCTTTAATTTTGAGACGCCGATTTCGAATTTATCGGCATATTCGCTTTTCAAAAGAAGGGTCGGAATGATCGACACCAGATTGGCGTTGCCACAGCGTTCGCCAAGTCCGTTCAAGGTACCCTGAACGTGGCGAACACCGGCGCGCACGGCGGCGAACGTATTGGCTACAGCATTCTCGGTATCGTTGTGCGTGTGAATGCCGAGATGATCGCCCGGCACATGCTGCCCCACATCGCGCACAATCGCTTCGATTTCATGGGGCAGCGTGCCGCCATTGGTATCGCAGAGCACGATCCAGCGCGCTCCGGCTCTATGGGCCATCTTCGCGCAGTCCAGCGCATAGCTGCGATTGGCCTTGTAGCCATCGAAAAAATGCTCGCAATCAAGGATAGCCTCACGGCCTTTCTTGACTGCATGGCGAATGGAATCATCGATGGAATCGAGATTTTCTTCCAAGGTGCAGCCAAGCGCGACATGCACATGATAATCCCAGGTCTTGGCGACATAGGTGATGGTGTCGGCGGCTGTATCGATGAGACCGGCGATGCCGGGATCGTTCTCAGCCGAACGCCCGGCTCGTTTGGTCATGCCAAAGGCCGCAAACCTTGCCCGCCTTACCGGCTTTTGGCGAAAGAATTCGGTATCAGTGGGATTGGCGCCGGGATAGCCGCCTTCGATATAATCGACGCCGAGATCATCAAGCATGGCGGCAATCTGGCGTTTGTCCTCGAGCGAAAAGTCGACGCCAGTCGTCTGCGCACCGTCACGCAGCGTCGTATCGAAGAGGTAAAGGCGTTCCTTGTTCATTTCAGATCAATCCATACCAGCGCAAGGTCAGCCATATCGCCAGCGCGAGAACAGCAAACTTGATACCGATGTAAAGCGCCCAGCGCTTGGGAAACGGCAGCGTTGTCTTCCAGGTCGGCTCGTCCTGATCCGGCTTTTCGCTCATGATTTTCCCCGCATGGCCTCGTCGCGCGCCGCATTCATTGCGGCCCTGGCTTTATCAGTCAGCGCTTTGCGCATCGTGGTATTGCCCAGATATTCTTCATCGATCATCACCATGTTGCGCTTTTCCGGCACGAAATCGAAGGCTTCGAAAAAGGGCTTGGCATTGTCGCTGACATCGGCGGTGAGCGTTTCCGCGCCACGCGCCGCCGCGATTTTCATGATGGCTTCAATGAGATCAGTGCCTGCGCCTTCGCGGGCAAATCCCGGCAGGACATAGATCATGTCGATATGCGCATTGTCCCTAAGCGAGATGAATCCGGCAGGTTCGCCTGCATCAAGCGCGACCAGCGTCAACTGCGACGCCAGACGCTGACCGAAGGCGTCTTCATCGTTGACCGTGGACATCCAGGCCACGCGCTGGTCTTCATCGTAGTCTTCACTGGCAAGGTCATAGACAGCCTCGCGCAGGATATCGGCAAGAGCGATTGTGTCTGTGGGGAGGAAGGGGCGCAGGGGGAAGGTCATGAGATGCACCACAATGTTCTGGCAGGGGTAAAAGGGTGCAACGCGAACCCTCCTCCCCGCGCGCGGGCAGAAGGTGGTGCGAAGCGCCGGATGAGAGGCTCCACCACAAATAAAATATAAGCGCTGCTCCTCATCCGCCCTTCGGGCACCTTCTCCCCGCATGCGGGGAGAAGGGCGCGCACCAAGTTTGTTCTGTATTTGCGGAGATGCGCAGCGCTCATCGCTTCACCTCCCAGGTTGTGGTCAGCTCACCTGTCACGGGGTCCTTGGCGTCTTTCAGCTGAATGCCCATGGCGAGAAGGTCATCGCGGATGCGATCGGATTCGGCAAAGTTTTTGGCTTTGCGGGCTTCGAGGCGGGCGGTGATGAGTTGGCCTGCTTTTTTCAAATCAATTCCGGCTTTTGGTGCTCCAACTTCGGAAATCGATTTCCTTATGTCAGATGTTACGTCATCTTGGTCTGGGAGTTCTTTAAGAAATTCATCAAATCCTATAATTTCGAGACAGCCTACCATTTCTGTTTGACGGTCGTACGGTTCGCCTGACGGCGATTTGGATGCAACCGCAAGCTTATGAATTTCAGTCACCGCCGCATGTGTATTTAGATCATCACTTAGCGCAGCAATGAAATTTTCCGATGGCTTAGCGTTCGACCTCGATGCCCCGCGCAGCAATCGCCTCCATTCTTTGATTGTCTTCTCCGCCTCTTCCAGCGCTTTCACAGTCCAATCAATCGGCTGCCGATAATGGGTCTTCAACATCGCCAGCCGCAGTACTTCGCCCGGCCAGCTGCGTCCGCCAAATTTATCCGTATGCAGCAGCTCATTGATCGTCACAAAATTCCCGAGCGACTTCGACATCTTCTCGCCTTCCACCTGCAGGAAGCCGTTGTGCATCCAGACGTTCGCCATCACGTCGTGGCCGAAGGCGCAGCGGGATTGGGCGATTTCGTTTTCGTGATGTGGGAAGACGAGGTCGATGCCGCCGCCGTGGATATCGAAGGTTTCTCCCAAATGTTTCCAGCTCATGGCGGAGCATTCGATATGCCAGCCGGGGCGGCCCCTGCCCCAGGGTGAGTCCCAGCCGGGCTCATTGTCCCTGGATGGTTTCCACAAAACAAAATCCATATCGCTGCGCTTGTAGGGCGCCACTTCAACACGGGCGCCTGCGATCATTTCATCCAGTGGGCGTCGCGAGAGTCTGCCGTAGTCTGCCATTGAAGGCACAGCGAACAGCACGTGCCCCTCAGCGGCATAAGCGTGGCCCGCCTCGATCAGCTTTTGCATGATCGCGATCATCTCGGCGATATGTTCGGTCGCACGCGGCTGCACATCGGGCTCGAGGCAGCCCAGCGCTTTGACATCTTCCTGAAAGATGCGGTTGGTGCCTTCGGTCAGATCGCGGATGGAAATCCCGCGTTCAGCCGCTCTTGCATTGATCTTGTCATCCACGTCCGTGATGTTGCGGACGTATTTCACATGATCCTTGCCATAGAGATGGCGCAGCAGGCGATAGAGCACGTCGAACACGATGACGGGCCGTGCATTGCCGATATGGGCAAAATCATAGACCGTCGGACCGCAGACATACATGCGCACGTTCTTTTCATCGATGGGGACAAAAACCTCCTTCGAGCGGGTGAGCGTGTTGTAAAGGCGCAGTTGCGGCGTTGTCATATGGGTCCCTCGGGCCTGCTGGCCGGGGGCGTCTGTCGTTTCAAGGGGAAGAAATGACGGCTCCAGCCAGCGGGTCGGCTAGCGAATAATAATCCGGCAGATGGTGATGCTGCGATGCGTCATGGGCGCACCATGCGCAAGGGCGGGCGCGGCGTCAAGACAGAACTTGCGGAAATGATGGCAGTCTTTGTTCCAGGTTAAACGATTCTTCATTTGCCGGAGTCAGTGTGCGCAGCAGTTTATCAACCACGTGAGCCCGAGTCCGCCATGCGCCGCCTGTTCAATCTCGACAGCCCCCTGCCCCCGATTTTCCTGCCGCTGATCGGCGCCATCATCGCCATCGCGGCTGCGCGCGGGCCTGTGCAGGCGCAAGAAAAAGCGGCCGAGGCGCCAAAGACCAGGACCTATGTCATCGCGGATGCCGAAGGCTATGGCATTTCCGATTGTTTCAAACAGGGCGTGGCCTGCGGCGAAGTCGTCGCGTCCAGCTGGTGCGAGGGCCACGGCCATGGCAAGCCCACCGCCTGGGGTTCGGCTGAAGACCTGACCGCGACGATACCGCAGGCGCAGAAAGCGCAGACCAAGGGTGGCCTGGTTATTACCTGCAACGAGTGAGCGCCTATCCCTCCACGAAATCCGCGCATTTTGGTACGCTGTTCTGTCCGCCCCAAGGCATGACGGGGACGGCGGATGTGGAATTTTTCGGCGAGCCCTCGATCAGCCGGTCAGAATAGACCATGTAAACCAGCACGTTGCGCTTGGTGTCGCAGCCACGCACAATCTGCAGTTTTTTAAAGATCAGCGAACGGCGTTCGCGGAATACCACGTCGCACTGATCGAACTTCTCCTTGAAATGGATCGGGCCGAATTGGCGGCAGGCTAGCGAGACGTCCGAGGTCTCCTCGGCGACGCCGAACATGCCCTTGAGGCCGCCCTTTTCCGCCACTGTGTAATGACACACAACCCCGTCGATGAGCGGATCATCAATCGCATAGGTCGCCAATTTATCGTTGGGCGTCAGCAGTTTGAAGACCGTGGACTTGCGAAAGATCAGGTCCGGCCCGTCGGCCAGCGCCAATCCGGACGCGGTAAGCGCGAAGACCGCTGCCGCGCTGGCGAAAAGAGGGCGGAAACGGGAAAGGGTCTTCATATCATTCTCCATGGGCCACGAGGCGCGTAAGCGTCTATATGGTGGCTTGCCTGCGGCGGGTATAGTGCCTCCAGCGGGCTTTTGGTGGCGACTTAATCCTGCAAGGGGACATTGACTCTACGGGCGCGCCGTGATGCCTAAAGCGCAACCGGGGGAACATATGGCGCAGATACAATCGCTTGGCGGCGTCTTCGTGCTTTTGGGACTGTGCTGGCTGATTAGCGAAAATCGCCGGGCAGTATCTGTGAAGGATGCTGCCACCGGGCTGGCTGTGACATTCGCGACCGCCCTGTTATTGTTGAAAGCGCCCGTCGTGGCGCAAAGTTTTGGCGTCATCAATGCCGCAGTAGAAGGTATTGCCGCTGCGACAAAGGCTGGCACCTCCTTCGTTTTTGGCCATATCGGTGGCGGGCAGACGCCGTTTGATCTGAAAAATCCCGGCGCGAATTTCAGCCTAGCCTTTCAGGCGTTGCCTGTGGTGCTGGTCGTCAGCGCGCTGACGACGCTGCTCTTCTACTGGCGTATCCTACCACCTATCGTAAGCGCGTTTTCCTGGCTGCTCGGGCGCACGATGAATGTGAGCGGCGCAGTCGGGCTTTCCACTGCCGCCAATATATTTCTGGGAATGGTGGAAGCGCCGCTGTTCATCAAGCCCTATATCGGCAGGCTCACCCGCTGCGAATTATTCATGGTGATGACCGGCGGCATGGCCGGCATAGCGGGCACGGTGTTCGTGCTCTATTCGATTTTTTTGAAACCGGCTATTCCCGACGCCAGCGGCCATCTGCTGATCGCCTCCATCCTAAGCGCGCCCGCCGCCCTGCTAATTGCCCGTATCATGGTGCCAGAAACAGAACATGCGAGAGGGTCTTCGGCCGAGGCGCAAATCCCTCCCGTTGCAACTTCTACAATGGATGCGATTGTGCGCGGAACGGCTGCGGGGCTTGAGCTTCTCTGGTCAATCATTGCGATGATGATCGTGCTGGTCGCGCTGGTGTGGATCGTCAACGCATTGCTCGGCCTTTTTCCGCAATTTCAGGGCGCTGCGATTACGATGCAGCGCGTGCTTGGCTGGCTTATGGCGCCTATCTGCTGGTTGATGGGCATACCCTGGGGCGAGGCGACCATCGCGGGCTCATTGATGGGCACAAAAACCGTGCTCAACGAATTTCTGGCCTATCTCGATCTCGCCGCACTACCGAAGGATGTCATGTCGGATCGCACGCGCCTGATCATGCTCTATGCCATGTGCGGCTTCGCCAATTTCGCCTCACTGGGAATCATGATCGCCGGCCTTTGCGGCATGTGCCCCGAAAGGCGAAACGAGATTGTTTCGCTGGGTCCGATGACAATTGTATCGGGCACACTGACGACGTGCTTGATGGCGGCGATTGTGGGTGTGCTGGTATAATCTCCAGAAGAGATAAACGGCGCAGGCCAGCATTTTTCCACCCCTTGTTTGATGGCCGAATTCAGCTTCTCCATAAAAAATCATTTTACAGAGAGCTGTTGCATCTGAGCTACAGACTGACCCCAAAGCAGCGGCTAAAATCCTTGCGTTTCAACTTGATTGAGCCGAGATGAAGGGATCGCGCGATGAATGTTGTAGCCAAATCTGTTGCCGCAGTTGTTGTTGCATTTGTTCCAGCCATGAGTTTGGCAGCTGATCTTCCGGTCCGGTCTGCGGCGCCTGAACCAGTTTTTACAGCGGTGCATAACTGGACCGGATTTTATGCCGGTGTTCACGCTGGCGCGGTCTGGCTGAACGGGAAAAACACGCAAATTGGCGCACCTTTGCCACTTCTCTTTCCCAATGGAACCGTCATCGGCGGCAATACGACGGGGTTTTTGGGCGGTGTTCAGATTGGCTACAATTATCAGACCAACAACCTCGTCCTGGGCGTCGAGGCTGACGGCTCTCTGGCAAGCACCCGAATTTCTGTGACGACACCTTCTCCGCTGATCCCGGGCGCGACGGCAACCGGGACGACCCGCTCCGATTGGTACGCGACATTGACCGGTCGAATCGGATTTGCCGCGAATAACTGGCTCTTCTATGCGAAGGGCGGCGCGGCTTTTTCCGAA
>CANJJI010000053.1 GCA_947474545.1 Beijerinckiaceae bacterium
AAAAAGCCCCCGCCGCGCTGCCGCGCATTCTTTCTCTCGACTACGACGGACTTCGCAGGCTCAGGGAGAGCCTCGATGCCCCGCAAAGGGCGGACAAAAAGCCTGCGGATATCAGCCCCATCAATCTCCTGCGGCGGCTTGAGGCGGTGATCGGCGCGCTTGAGAACCTGCCGCATCAAGCCAAGCGTCTGGCCCGCGCGCTGGCCCGGCGTCAGAAATTTCCCCATCTGAAACTCAGAATGCCCGTCCGGCCCGGCCGTGCGCCGGGCTTCCGCGTAAAACCGCGTCTGGAGATCGATCACGTGCTGCGCGGCTGCGACTGGCTCGCCCGCAATGCGCTGCCACCAGCGACTGATACGTCCTGACAATCCGGCATTCCCCGTTCTCATACCCTCGCGTGCAATGCACGGCGGGGTTTTGGGCGCTGGTATAAAACCCTCTGCGGCCCTATCTGCGCATCGCCCCCACAAAGGGCGGTTCGTTTTCGCCCGGCGTGAAATCCGGGAAGGGTCTGGCTTCGAAGAGATCATGGACGCCGTCGTGGATCAGGCATTGGGATTTGATGACGGGCCAGATTTCATTGCGCAGGAATAATTGGCAGGCCTGTCTGGCGGGGCCGGCGGCGTAGCGGCGGGAGGCATCTGTGACGCCACCGAGGCGGCCCGAGATCGCGCCCCAGAATCCCGCGGGCAGGATTTCGAGTGTGCAGACGTGATCGCGCATGATGTGAAACGGCAATCCGGATTCAACCCATGCGGCAACGGCGGCGGCTTCCTTCGCGCCGATGCCGCGTTCGGCATCGCGCAGAAGTACGCGGTGACAGAGGTAGTCGCCCAGCGATTCCAGATTGCGGAACGCGCCCGCGCCCGGCGCTGGCGGCGAACCGTGGGGGATGACCTCTGCGCCTTCTTCTTTCAGAACCTTTATCGCCTCGTCTTCAAGCGCTGCCGCGCAATAAACGCGCACCTGCCAGTGAGGCAGATGGACTTTGGCGCGGCGGATATTGCCGCGCGCAGCGCCAACCATTCGCGGCGCATCGCTCCAGAGCGACAGGGCGATGATATTGCGGTGGCGCGTCTCGGGCGTGGGCGGGGGCGGCGGCAGGCGCGAACGCAGGCTGACCTGTGCCGGGCGGGGCTGGCGATTGCCGGTTTCAAAGTGATGGGTCTGCGCGTCGAAATCCTTGACCGTGAGACTATGCCGCGACAATTGTGTGGCGTAGTCCACATGGCCGCTTTCATAGTAGGCGATGACCAGCAGATCGATGATCTCGATTTCGTTGGGGTTTGCGGAAAGAAGAGGTCGCAGCAGTTCGATGGCGTGGGCGTGGTCTTTGCGCTGGGTCTGAACGCGCGCGAGCTGTACGATATTGGGCTTATTGGCGGGGTCCAGCCTGTGGCTTTCTGCAAAACAACCGGCGGCCTCGTCGAGCTTGCCGGTCATCTGATAAGCCCGGCCATAGTTGAACCAGTAGCGCGCTCTGGCCGGACTGAGTTCAACCGATTTTGCCAGCCAGTGCAAAGCCTCCGCGTGATTGCCCGTCTCGGCCAGCGCAGCGCCGAGATGATTCATGACCACGTGATGATTGGCGTCACGTCCAATTATCTGGAGATAATTGGCAATGGCTGCAGCGGGCCGTCCGGCGCTGTGATGGGCAATCGCTTCTTTCCAGAGCGCTTCAATATCAGCCGCCATAACCTGCCCGCCTCTGGCCGCTGCGCAACGGCAGCGGCTGGAATAGATGAACCATTGAGGCCATGGCGTTTGTGGCTGCGGCTGTCAACCGGCTCAGACTTCTACGACAAAATGCCCCGTCGCGGTGCTGGTTTCGGCATCGTGATGGGCCCTGGCAAGTTCAGCCAGGGGATAGACGCCGCCGATGCGATTGATCAGCTTGCCGCCCTGCGCGCATTCGTTGATGCCCGCGCATACACTAGCAGCTGTTGCATCATCGAGCAGATAGACGAAGATGAAATGAAGGCCCATGTTGCGGGCGCGGCGACCGACCTGGGTGACAGGGATAGACGGAACGCTCGCTGCGCCAAAGGAAACAATCGTGCCGCGTTCGCCAAGAATGCGTTCATCAAAGCTCATATTTCCGGGCAGATCGACCTCGACGATGTGATCAACACCCTGCCCGCCTGTGGCGGCCATGATCTGTGCTTCAAGGTCACTCGCCTTGCGATCGAGCACGATATCCGCGCCGAGAGCTTTCACGGCCTCGATCTGTTGCGCGCCGCCGCCGGTCGAAGCAACCACACGCGCGCCGCGCCATTTGGCAAATTGGACGGCATAGGCGCCGACACGGCCTGTTGCTCCAGGCACATAAACAGTCTTGCCTTTGACGGAACCGGCCAGATGCACGGCGTGGTAGCCGGTCATCGCGGGTATGCCGAAACATGCGCCTTCGTTAAAGCTGACATGCGCTGGCAGATGATTCACAAGATGCGCTGGCAGAGCCACGTATTCGGCAGCCGTGCCCATGGCGCGCCGCCATTGCGCACTGAAAACCCAAACGCGATCCCCCACCTTGAAGCCGCTGACGCCAGAGCCCAGCGCGGCAACGATTCCTGCGCCGTCGGAATGGGGCACAACGCGGGGAAATTCCGCAGGCACTTTCACATTCGCGCGGCGTTTGTAATCGGATGGATTGATGCCAGATGCATGCACGCGCACCAGAACTTCGCCGGGACCAGGCTTTGGCGTTTCCATTTCGCCAGTCGTGATGACTTCGGAAGCGGGGCCTGTCTTATCGTACCATCCTGCGCGCATCACATTTTTCCTCAATTTCCCAAGAAGCCTTTGACTGCAACCACCTGCGCCATGCCGCCATCGACGGGCATGATCGCGCCGGTCATGCAAGTGGACATATCCGAGAGCATGAAAACCAGCGCCTTGGCAATGTCTTCTGGCTGGGCAGGACGGCGCAACGGCAGGCTGGCCGAGATTTCATCCCAGAATTCGGCGCCAAACCGCATCAGGCGCGGCGTTTGCACGAAGCTGGGCGCAACGGCGTTCACGCGCACATTCTTCGGGCCGAGTTCATGAGCCGATGTTTCCACCAGATGATGCAGCGCCGCTTTGGCCGTGCCATAGGCCGATTGCCCGGCGATGCTGAGATTGCCGGCGATGGAGCCGACAAAGGCCAGCGAACCGCCGCCGCGCGCGGCCAGTCTTTCTCCTGCGATCTGAATCGTCAGAAAGACATGGCGCAGGACGATATCAAATTGCCAGTCCCATTCTTCATCCGTCAGCGCTGCGAGACGGCCGGTTTTCGCCATGCCGACAATATCGGCTGCGCCGCAAAAATCTTCGCCAAACAGCTTATGCGCTTCATCAAACACGCGTGTTACATCAGCGCGTTGGGTGACATCGGCGGCGATGGCAGAACCACCGGTTTCATGCGCTATGGCCTCGCCCCGATCCCTGTCGTTATCCACGCAGAGCAATCGCGCGCCAAGGCCGGCCAGCGCGCGGCAGGTGGCGGCGCCAATGCCCTGCCCTGCGCCGATGACCACATAGCCACGGCCTTTCATCTCGAGTGATCTTAAAATGTCATCAGCGGGCGAGATGGGCATGGCGTGCTCCCTGTTTTCTTTTTCGTGCATCGCAGGTCTTAGACTTGGCCACTATTCCAGCGTCACACCGGAGGCCTTGCTGATTTCCATCCAGCGATCAACCTCGGTGCTGATGATCTTTGAAAATTCCGCGGCGGGGCGATAGGCGATGTCCATGCCTTGCGCGCCAATGGTTTTTTGTATGTCTGGCCGCGCCATGATCTTCGCAACGGCAGCTTCGAGCTTTGCGACAACGTCGGGCGGCGAACCCTTGGTGGCGGCAAGGCCGAACCATGGAACAACTTCGATATCCTTCACGCCCGCTTCCGCCATCGTTGGCACATCCGGCAATACACGCGAACGCTGCGCCGAGGTCACAGCCAGCGCACGGGTCTTGCCTTCCTTGATATAGACTATCCCGGTCGACACATTGTCGAACATGATGTGGTTTTCGCCGCGCAACATGCTGCTGGCAGCTTCGGGCCAGCCCTTGAAGGGAACGTGCTGCAAGGCAATGCCTGTGCGCATGCGGAACAATTCGCCTGTCAGATGCAGCGTCGTGCCGATGCCGTTGGAAGCGTAATTGTATTTTCCGGGGTTCTCTTTCGCATGCGCGATAAAGCCCGCCATGTCCTTGATACCCTTTTCCATCAGGGTGGGGCCAATCACCATCATGTTTGGCACATCGGTCAATTGCGCGATGGGCGCAAAATCGCTGCGTGGATCGTAACGCAATTTCCCATTGAGACCGCGATTGATCGTTGCTGCTATGGTGAGAATAAGCAGGGTCTGCCCGTCGGGCGCTGCGCGAGCCACATATTCGTTGCCAATATTTGTCCCCGCACCTGCCCTGTTCTCGACAACGAAGGATTGGCCGAGCATGGGCGCAAGTTCCGTCGCCAGCATGCGCGCCAGAATGTCCGTGCTGCCGCCTGGGGTTGCCGGCGCGATGATTTTCGTCACCGGGCCCGAGACTTGCGCGCTTGCAGGCAGGATGGCGGACGCAACTCCCCCTGCCAGAACCATGCGGCGTGAAATGCCAGTGCTGCCCTGCGGCATGCTTGCCTCCCCTATGGATTATTTTGAGCTAGTATCAGGCGACACCGGGCATCTGTCCATAGGCGCGATCTTCACCCTTGCGCGTCTTCACCGACTGCCCCTACACTGGTCCAAAGAGGGAGGATCGTCATGCGTGCCATGCTCAAGGCCGCAAGCGCTTTGCTTGCGATGTCCATAAGTGCTGCAACTCCAGTTTTCGCGCAGAGCGGCGCGGAGGATTTTCCCAACAGGCCGATCAAGCTTGTTATCCCCTTCCCCGCCGGCGGGCCGTCCGATGTGCTCGGGCGCATTCTCGGGCAACATATCAGCGAGCAATGGGGCAAGCAGATCGTCATCGAAAATCGGCCCGGTGCGAATTCCGCCATTGCCGCACAAGCGGTCGCGCGTTCCACGCCTGACGGCTACACCTGGCTGATGGCGATGGACATGACCCTGGTGCTCAACGCCATCAAGACAACGGGCGTTTCCTACAAGGTGGAAGATTTCGCGCTGATCTCTCTGGCGGCGTTGAATACGTCCATCCTCATCGTGCCCGCCAATGGCCCCAAGACCGTGGAAGAGCTAGTCGCGAAAGGCCGCGCTAACAATGGCAAGCTGAATTATGGCGCTGGCATTATACCCACGCGTCTTGCCGGTTATCTTTTCACCAAACTGTCGGGCTTTGAAGCGGCCTTCGTGCCTTACAAAGGCAGTCCCGACGTCGTCGTCGGACTGCTCGATGGAAGCATCGATTATGCTGTGGATGGCATTGCGCCGCATCTCAATCTCATCAAGGAAGGCCGCCTGCGCGCGCTGGCCAAGATGAACGACCGGCCGCTCGAAGCCTTTCCCGATCTGAAACCGCTGCACAGCTATCCCGGCCTTTCCAGCATTGGCGAAATGTCCACGTGGCAGAGCATCATTGTAGCGGCAGGCACGCCGCAACCGATCATCGCGAAAATCCACAAGGCGATCGTTGCTTCCACGGAAGATCCTGTTATCAAGCAGAAACTTGGCGCGCTCGGCATGTATCCCATTCACAATACGCCGGAAGAATTCGCTAAACTCGTGAAGGACGAAATCGCCAAATGGGGGCCGGTCGTGAAGGACAGCGGGATTGTGATCGAGTGATGCGTTTTATTTGCGCTGCAGCGACATTTATCACACTATCCACCGACGCGGTCCTTGCTGATGACTTCTACAAGGACAAGGTGATCTCGATCATCGTCAGCACAGGCGCGAGCGGTTCTTACGACGGCGCGGCGCGCACTCTGGCGCGTTTCATGCCAAAATATATTCCCGGCCAGCCCTCCATTGTGGTGAAAAACATGCCCGGCGGCGGGCATACGCTGGCGACAAATTTCATCGTCAACAACTCGCCGCAGGACGGGACGACCATCGGCAATATCGGCAACTCTATTCCGATGCATCAGATGGTGGACGGGCGCGGCGTTCGCTTCGATGTGGCGAAATTTCACTGGCTCGGCTCCATGGGCCTGAGCAATCTTGCCCTTTATTTCTGGCACGAAACGGGATTGAAAAGCATCGACGCGGCTTTCGAGCGCGAGATCACCATGGGCGCAACGGGCGCGGGCTCAGGCACGTTTCTATATCCTAACGCCATGAACAAGCTGCTGGGCACGAAGTTCAAGATCATAACCGGCTATCGCACCGGAACGGAAGTGGATCTGGCGCTACTGCGCGGCGAAACTCAGGGTCGCGCTGGCGTCAGTTATTCCAATATCGCGCAATTGCATCCGGACTGGCTGCGCGAAGGCAAGCTCAATATCGTCGCGCAGATCGGGCTTGTCCGCGACGCCACGATGAAGGATGCACCGCTGATTCATGAACTCGCGAAATCGGAGGAAGCGCGGCAGGTATTGCGTTTCATATCCTCCCCCGGCGCGGCGGGACGGCCCTATTTCGCGCCTCCGGGCGTGCCTGCCGAACGTGTCGCGATCCTGCGCAAGGCCTTTGACGCTGTCATGGCAGACAAGGAATTTGTCGCCGAGGGCGAGAAACAGGTTCTGGATATCGTGCCGCTCACAGCGGCGGATGTCGAAAAAATCGTGCAGGAAACGGTGAAAACGCCGCCCGGCATTCTGGAAAAAGTCCGGGCGATTGTGAAGACGGACGGGGAGTGAAGAACGCCTTTTCTGCGGGCAGTGAACAAAAAAGCGGCCTCTGCCGTCATGGTGAGGGTTTCGCGGTCTTCGAGACGCCGCTTCGCGGCTCCTCCGGGTGAGAAAAGCCTCCACCCCTGCCCTTGCTTCCCCCGCCGCGCTGTATAATATCCGCCCATCCAATCAACACTGACGAACTGGGTGGAATCATGGCGGCTACAGGCATGCAGGGCAAGGAATTCGATTTTGAAAAATTCAGACTGCGGACATTCGTCGACAAGCTGATTGCGCTCGACGAAGTTGAAATCCGCAATGAGCCGACGGCGCTGACCGACCTCAGCTCGATCATTGAGAACACCTCAAAGGCAGTGCTGTTCAAGCAGGCTGGTCCGGAAAAGGTGGAAATGATCGCCAAGGCGGCCGGTAGCCGCAAGCGGCTGATCGCGGCGCTCGATTCAACGCCGGAGAAAGTCTACGAGGATTTCCTCAACCGCAATGCGACGCCGAAAAAGGCCGTCGAGGTGCCCTCCGATGAAGCGCCGGTCCACGCCATTAAGATCACCGGCAAGGATGTCGATCTCACCAAACTGCCGTTCCATCCCCAGCATGAGTTCGACGGCAGCTGCTATATTTCGTCAGGTATCGATTATGTGATCGATCCGGTGACGGGACGCTCGAACGTCGGCAGCCGCCGTCTTTCGCTGCGCAACCGCTATCAGACCGGCACGAACATCACCGCGCCCTCTGACCTCAAGCGGATTTATGAAGCCTGCGCCAAGCGCAAGGAGCGCCTGCCGGTCACTTTCACGATCGGTACAAACCCGCTGGATTTCTTTGCCGCCACCACGCGTGCGCAGGGCGAGGAATATCATATGGTTGCTACCATGCGCGGCGAAGAGGCCCCCATGGTGAAGAGCCTGACCAACAACATCCTCGTGCCTGCGGATGCGGAAATCATCCTCGAAGGCTATTTCGATGAGCGCGGCTATTGCGAGCCGGAAGGTCCGTTCGGCGAATATATGGGTTATTACGGCACCATTCACATGGATCCGATTTTCACCTGCACCGCCATCACCATGCGCAAGGATGTGATGTACCAGACACTGCAGCACGGCACCGCCTTCAAGCTGCATGAAACCGACGCTGCCTGCATGACCGCGCTGCGCGTTGAAGCTACAGCCATGCGCATTCTCAAGAATGTCGTACGCGAACCCGTTGCGGTATATTCGCGTTCGGTCTCCGGCGGTTCGGGCACCCTGCGTATTTCCCTGAAGCAGCATATTCATGGCGAAGCCCGCAACGCCATGCTCGCACTCTTCGGTGCGATGCGGCAGATCAAGACCATCTACGCATTCGATGAAGATATCGACATCCGCAACGATGTGCAGGTCGAGTGGGCGCTCGGCACACGCTTCCAGGCCGATCAGGACATGGTGACGGTAACCGGCATGATGGGCATGCCCATGGATCCTTCCCTGGAAGGCCGCCGGACGGGGGCGAAAGTTGGCTTCGATTGCACCAAGCCCTTCGGGCGCGGGAACGAGATCATCTTCACGCGTTGCGCTGCCAAGGTGTTTGGTGGTCCGGCACGGTTCCAGACCGTCGAGCAGGCGCTGGAAGCCGGCCCGCTCTACTACTCGCATGTGGTGGAGGCCATCGGCAGCACGGATGGCCGCGAAGTTGCTGCAGAAATCGACCGGCTGCGCGACGAAGGCCGCATCGGACGCGACAAGGACGGGCGCTATCATCTCGTGACCGGCGCGAAACCTGGCTACACCGGCCAAGTCGGCGAGTGGTATCACGATCCCAACCACGGGATTTAATATCCGGCAAAAGTCATCCCGGAAAAATGCAAACGCATTTTAGCCGGGATGACTTTTGGGCCAATGATTTTTATGTGTTGTTATTTCCCCGGCACGCTGAACGTCTCATAGCGCAGCGTTTCGATATCAACAGCCGTGCCGTGCCCGCGCGGTGGACCTTTGGGCATTTTATCGGCGCCGGGCACGCCGCCGGTGCAGAAGAGTTCGATCATATTGCCGGAGGGGTCGCGAAAGAACATCAGGGTTTCCACGCAGCTGCGCGTCCAGAAGTTTGACGAGGGAATGCCGCAACGTGTCAGCCATTCCTTCATCTGCACGATTTCCTTGGGACCGCAATAAAATGCGAAATGCGGATATTCTGTTTCCGGCTGGATAAAGGTGCAGCCCACATTGCCCATGCCAATTTCCGTGCCGCAGACATTGATGGCGCAGAAGGTCGGGGTATTCACACGCAGTCTGCCGCCCATCACTTCGATATAGAATTTCTTGCTCATCTCCAGATCGCGCGACGGCACGGAAACGTGGGCGAAGGACATGAAGAAGGGCGGACCTGAAACCTGCGCTGCAACGGGCTTTGTCAGCGTATCGGCCTGTGTCATGGGCGTTCTCCTCGGGGCTGCAAGACCTGCCTGTTTTCCAGACACTCGCTTATGACTGTCATCCCGGACAGCGCGAAGCGGAGCGCCGGGATGGCTGGGGATCAATATACACAACGCAATCCCGGATAAAATACTTCGCATTTTTCCGGGATGGCGCCTTTTGAATTTGCTATCGCGTTGCCATTGGACCCAGCATTGATTTGAGCTAGATTGCCATGAATTTCAAGGAAACACCATGACCACTGCCACTCTCGTTCCCGACACCCTTGCCGCCCAATTTGCCGTCATTGTTGGCGAACGCAATGTGCTGAGCGATACCGCTGACATGGCGGCTTACCTCACCGAACCTCGCGATCTTTTTCGCGGTGTGGCGCGGTGCGTCGTGCGGCCGGGGTCGACGGCGGAAGTGGCCGCAGTGCTTCGCCTGTGCAACGAACAGGGCATTTGCGTTGTGCCGCAAGGCGGCAATACGGGCCTTGTGGGCGGTCAGATCCCCGGCCAGGACGGCCGGCAGGGCGAAGTTGTCTTGTCGCTGAAGCGCATGAACGCCATACGTGAAACCGATCAGGCCTCGCTGACAATGACGGTGGAAGCCGGGATGACCTTGCTGCAGGTGCAGGAAACGGCTGAGGCCGCAGGCGCATTGTTTCCGCTCTCGCTGGCTTCTGAGGGGTCCTGCACCATCGGCGGCAATCTTTCTACCAATGCTGGCGGCACCGCGGTGCTGGCTTATGGCAATGCGCGCGATCTTGTCACCGGACTTGAAGTCGTTCTGGCCGACGGACGGGTGTTGAGCAATCTTTCGAAGCTGAAAAAAGACAACACCGGCTACGATCTCAAACATCTGTTTATGGGTTCGGAGGGAACGCTGGGGATTATCACTGCAGCCGTGGTGAAACTTTATCCGCGCCCCCGCGCTACCCAGACGGCTTTTGTTGGCCTCAAATCACCGCATGAGGCGCTGGCGCTGCTCAATCTCGCGCAGGCGATGGCGGGTAGCGATGTCAAGACGTTCGAAATCATCGCGCGCTTTGGCATTGATGTGGTGCTACGCCATGCAGCCGGCTCGCGCGATCCCCTCAACACGCAACACGAATGGTATGTGCTGATGGAACTGGCCTCTCAGCTTGAAGGCGGGCTTGAAGATGTGATGATGCAGATCCTCGAAAAAGCGGCAGAGAAAGGCATCATCGACGACGCCGTAGTGGCCGCCTCGCTCGATCAGCGCAAGGCGTTCTGGAAACTGCGCGAGGAATTGTCTGACATGCAGAAATTCGAAGGCGGTTCGATCAAGCACGATATCTCTGTGCCCGTGGCGAAAGTGCCAGAGTTTCTCGATCGCGTCTATCCCGCTATTGAAGCCTTTATGCCCGGCGCGCGTATGTGTCCGTTCGGTCATCTGGGCGATGGCAACATCCATTGCAATGTCTCGCAACCCCTGGGGATGGACAAACAGGCGTTTCTGGATCGCTGGTATGAGATGAATGAAGTGGTGCATTCCATCACCACATCGCTGGATGGATCAATCTCCGCAGAACATGGCATCGGCACGTTAAAGCGGGATTTGTTGCCGCAAGTGAAAGACCCGGTGGCAATGGAGGTGATGCGTGCATTGAAGAAGACGCTGGACCCCAGGGGTGTGTTGAATCCGGGGAAGGTGGTGTAGTCACGCCGTCCCCGGGACACCGAGTTTTTGGATCAGAACCCCTGCAATATCGCCCGCAGCAGCCAGTTCGTAGCTGGTCTGCACGCCCAGCGAGAATTCGGGGGATGTGCCGAAACAATATGCGAGGCGCAGAGCGGTGAGAAAGGCCGCAAACCCAAACTCAGTCCCACCTCAAAACAATGCGCCTTGCCCGCCCTTGCCTAGCCCGCCTCCCGCCGCCTTCATCTTTGGCCCCACCGGCTTCTGCACCTCGACATTATCGTTCCCCACCTTGTTCACGGCATCGGAGATTTCGAAGGCTTCCAGCACATCGTCTGCGGCCGGGCGCATCAGCGCGGCAGCGTCGGCCAGGTCGGTATCCGTATTGTCGAGCCAGACGTCAAAATCGTCACGCTCCAGGATCACGGGCATGCGGTCGTGGATTCCCGCCATTGTGCCATTGGCGTCCGTGGTCACGATGCAGGCCGTGTCCTGTTCTTCGCCATTGGGGCCCGTCCAGGTCTCCCAAAGTCCCGCAAGCGCCATGGGGTTGCCGTCCTGTCTGCGGATGAGGAAGGGGATGGAGGGGCGCTTGTTCTTGCCCTTGCCGGTTGTATCGCGCTGCCATTCATAAAAGGCGTCGGCGATGAAGATGCAGCGGCGGCGCTTTACGGCGTTGCGAAAGCTTGGCTTTTCCGGAGCAGTTTCGCTGCGGGCGTTGATAACAAGCGGAAACTCTTTGGGATCCTTAACAAAGGATGGAAGAAAGCCCCAGCGAACCAGAACGAAATGGCGGCGTTTGTGGCCTGCCGCATCGCGCTCCATGCGCACTACCGGCACCGGTTGAGTCGGCGCAATGTTATAGCGGGGCGGGAAATTTGGCTGCTCCACATAAGCAAAAAAGCTACGGACAGCCTCAGGAGGAAGCGTGATCGCAAATCGTCCGCACATGCCAAACTCCCCTTTCCACATTTAAGACAAATTCGTAGAAAATCCGTTTTGGCAACCCTTTGTTATCCTCCCTTGGCTAGGATAGCAGAGGAAATTCACAGTCATGAAGCCGGGACCATGCAGTTCAATCGCCAAGCCCAAGCGCTGCGTATCGAGGCGCTCAAGAATGAAACGCATACTGTCGCTGCTGAAGTTGAGCAGCGCGCACGCAATCTGGTCAACCCAGCGTCGGGTCTTGCGAACGACTATCTAAATCTTTTCAACGAAGTGGTCATGCTGGTGGAACAGCTTCCATCGATGCCCGAGCTGATCGACGATCTGCTCGCGTGGCGGCCGACAAGTTATCGGGACTATTTCGCAAAATCCCCGCTGCCGGGCCGCTCCTCAGCACTGGAAGTCTATGACCAGTTAGACGTCGCGTTTCGCGCCTCCTTCGATGGCGTCGTCGCCGAACTTGACCAACAGGCCACTGGTGTCGTTGTGCAAATCCGCCGCCATCTGCGCTCCAAGACCGATACTGACCCCGCCGGCCTTGCAGCGATCTGTGAAAAAGGCGGCGCTTCCCTACGTGAAACCCTCGAAAAGGCGGCGGATATCGTCAACAATGGCGTTACCGGCATGCAAAAGAACGCGCAAGCCCGCGCCGACAGACTGCTTGCCGTGCGCATCAGGGCCATCAAGGACCTTGAAGATTTTTACAACAAGCCGCTCTTCCCCGGCCCCTCAGACGACGAAGACTGATTTCAGACCGCCACGCGTTTCAAGCTGACGGGCGGCGCTGACTCGTCGGGAACGAAAAAATCCTGCATCAGATCGACCGAAGGGTCGGCGCGATAGTGATCGAAGTCGCGCACGCCGTTTTCCCACATGAATGTATCGTCAATCAGGAATTGCCCGGTCAGGCTTTTGGCTTGCCTGCAGAAAATCATATGCGCGGCATCCGCGAGAATTTCGGGCGTGCGTGAAGCCTGCATGATCATGTCGCCGCCAAGCAGGTTTTTCACCGCTGATGTGGCTATGGTCGTGCGCGGCCAGAGCGCGTTGACGGCGATGCCTTTGCTGCGCAATTCCCCCGCCAGACCCAGCACAACCAGGGACATGCCGAATTTCGCCATCGAATAGGCCGTATGGCCGGAGAACCATTTCTCCTTCATATCCAGCGGCGGCGACAGCATGAGGATATGCGGGTTTTCGGCTTTAGCCAGAAACGGCACCGCGAATTTCGACACCATGAATGTGCCGCGCGCATTGATCTGATGCATGAGATCAAAACGCTTCATGTCGGTCGCCTGCGAATTGGTGAGCGAGATGGCGCTGGCGTTATTGACCACGATATCGAGCGAGCCGAAGTGTTGCGCCGTCTGTTCGATGGCGGTGCGGACATTGTCTTCGTCGCGCACGTCCACAACGAGCGGCAAAGCCTTGCCGCCAGCTTTCTCGATTTCTTCGGCGGCTGAATAGATTGTGCCGGGCAGTTTGGGATGCGGTTCGGTTGTTTTTGCAGCGATGGCGATATTCGCGCCATCCCGGGCAGCGCGCAAAGCAATGGCAAGGCCGATGCCGCGCGAAGCGCCTGTGATGAAGAGGGTTTTGCTTGCGAGTGTGGACATGGAATATTCCCTTGTGAAGTCATCCGGACGCTGAAAGCGATCCGGGATCGCCGCGCAATCTGAGGTGAAATATCCCGGATCAATCGTGGTGCGATTTTCCGGGATGACAATGCCTCCCCTACTTCTTCCCCTTCGCCAGAAACGCCATGAACACTTCGCGCGCTTCTTGCGAATGCAGTGCCTTGTTGAATTCCTGCGCTTCCAGATCGATACGCTCCAATAATTCATCGGGATTGCCGCGAATGAGCCTGCGCGTAGCCGCTACCGCTTTGGGCGGTTTGGAGGCGAGGACTTGCGCGCGTTCCATCGCATGGGCATGCAGCATGTGCGATGTCACCACGGTATTGACAAGGCCGACGCGGTGCGCCTCGGTTCCGTCCATGGGCTCGCCCAGCATCAGCAATTCCGTTGCCTTCTGCGGCCCGACACGGCGCGGCACGAGCAGCGATGACGCCGCTTCCGGCACCAGCGCAAGATTCACAAACGGCATCTGCAGCCGCGCATCGGCGGTCGCGTAAACAAGGTCGCAGTGAAACAGCATGGTCGTGCCGATGCCGATGGCATTGCCTTCGACGGCTGCAATCAGCGGCGTATCGAGAATCGCAAGACGGCGGATAAATCGCAGTGCGGGAAAATCATTGTCGAATTTCGCGCCGCCAAGGAAATCAGCGATATCATTGCCCGCAGTGAAATTGCCGCCCTCGCCTGAGATCAGGATCGCGCGAATGGCACTGTCGCCATCAGCTTCGTCGAAGGCCTCTATCAACGACAGATACATGCCGCCGGTCAATGCGTTCTTTTTATCGGCGCGCGCCAGTACGATGTTGAGAACAGGGCCTTGCCGAGAGGTTTTTATATGCTCGCTCATCAAACATCCGCCAATGCTGTTTGCGCCAAGTGAACCGAGGCTGCGCCTTCGGTCACGGTGATTTCCAAGCCCTTTGCGCCCGTGCAAAGACTATCAGCAAAAAAACGCGCCAGCGCGATCTGATGCGCGTGCGCGCTATCGCCCCGCGCTGCGAGCGCGAGATTGGCCAGCGCTGTGCCGCCACGCGCCAGTGCGAAGAGACGCAGATAAGGCGTGGCGCCTGCGAGCGCATCATCGGGTGCGCTTGCGATGATGCTTTGCAAATAATGGGTTGCAGTTTCAAAACTGTCGACCGCTTCGGCGAGCCGGGCCCCTATCTGGCCGAATTCAGGCGCATTTGTCGCTCGCACCCTGCCGATCGTCGCGCGCATATCAGCGATTTCGCGCTTCACCACTTCGCCGCCCGCCAGTCCTATCTTGCGAGTAACAAGATCGATGGCCTGTATGCCGTTCGTGCCTTCGTATATGGCGGCGATGCGGATGTCGCGAAACAGCTGCGCGGCGCCGGTTTCTTCCATATAGCCCATGCCGCCATGCACCTGCACGCCAAGCGAGGTAACCTCGTTACCAATATCAGTGGCGAAAGCTTTGGCGAGCGGCGTCAGCAGAGCTGTGCGTTCTGAAGCTGCATTGCGCGCGGCTTCGGAGGCTTCGCGGCGGGAGAGATCAATCGAGCCCGCTGTCATGTAGCAGATGGCGCGCGCGGCAGCTGTCATCGCCTTCATCGTCATCAGCATGCGCCGGACATCGGCATGTTCGGCGATAGGCGCTGGACCCTCATTTGTCCAGCCGGGCGGCTTTCCCTGCTTGCGTTCGCGCGCCCATTGCAGAGCCTGTTGAGTGGCGCGTTCGGCGACTGATACCCCCTGCATGGCCGTTGCGAGCCGTGCCGAATTCATCATCGTGAACATGCAAGCGAGACCACGATTTTCCTCGCCGATCAGCCATCCTGTCGCGCCGCCCTTGTCGCCATAGATCATGGTGCAGGTCGGTGAACCATGGATGCCCATCTTGTGTTCGAGACCGCCTGCCACAACGTCATTGCGCGCGCCAAGTGTACCGTCATCATTCACAAGGAATTTCGGCACAAGAAACAGCGAGATGCCGCGCGTTCCTGCAGGCGCATCGGGCAGGCGCGCCAGCACGAGATGTACGATATTATCGGTCATGTCGTGTTCGCCGTAGGAGATGAAAATCTTCTGGCCTGATATTCTGTAAGTGCCATCTCCATTGCGCTCGGCTTTGGTGCGCATGCCGGCAAGATCAGAACCTGCCTGCGGCTCGGTGAGGTTCATCGTGGCGCTCCATTCGCCCGAGGCGATCAGCGGCAGATATGTTTCGCGCAATTGCGGCGTGGCATGTTTCTCCAGCGCATCAATGGCGCCGCAGGAGAGGATGGGGCACAACATGAACGCCATATTGGCAGCATTCCACATGTCGAAGCAGGCCGTGTTCAAAAGCATGGGCAGACCCATGCCACCTGCCTCCGATGGCGCAGTGAGGCCGGCCCAGCCGCCTTCGACCCAGCGCGCGTAGGTCTCTTTCCATCCCGGCGATGTTGTGACGATTCCTCCGGCCAGTTTGGGCGGATGCAGGTCACCGTTGCGCAAATTGGGGGCGAGAACATCCTCGGCGAATCTGGCGGCCTGGTCGAGCACGGCGGCTGCGGCCCCGTCGGCAAGATCAGCATAAACGCCGCTCGCAATGCCCTGCTGCATGCCTGCTGCGTGGTTCATTGTGAAGAGAATATCGTTAACCGGCGCCTTGAAGCTCATCACTGTCTCCCAACACTTTCTGTTTATTTGACGCCGGCGCCTGAGGCAGCGGCTTGACGCATCGCCCGGCGCAGCCGACAAACCGGCTCCCGTAAAGGATATAGTTTATATATAAACTATATTTTCCCGCCTGAGTAAAGCCCGAATAGCCCTGTGCACAATGAGCCATTGGAACGATAACGCAAAGTCCCACAATACCCGGCGGATGGACGCTGGGCCGGAGGCGATTGCGCGGGCTGCGGAGGTGCTGGCAGAGGGGGGACTCGTAGCGTTCCCGACCGAAACCGTTTACGGGCTCGGTGCGGATGCGACTTCAGGGCAAGCCGTTGCGCGGATATACGAAGCCAAGGCCCGGCCTGCTTTCAATCCGCTGATTTCCCATCTGCCGGATTTGGTGGCGGCGCGGGTGCAGGGAGACTTCAATGCGGATGCTCTGGCGCTTGCTCGCGCCTTCTGGCCTGGCCCGCTGACACTGGTTGTTCCTGTTTCCAGCGCCTGTCAGGTGTGCGAACTGGCGCGCGCCGGGCTCGAGAGTGTCGCCCTGCGTGTGCCGGCTCATCCGCTCGCGCAGGCGCTTCTGACCGCTTTTGGAAGACCCGTCGCCGCGCCGTCCGCGAACCGTTCCGGCCGCATCAGCCCGACGAGCGCCGAACACGTAATGGCGGAGCTGGACGGACGCTGCCAGCTTGTCATCAATGGCGGACCAACGGCTGTCGGACTGGAATCAACCATCGTGTCCTGCCTGGGCGATCAACCGGTTCTGTTGCGGCCCGGCGGGCTGGCACGCGAGGATATCGAGCGTGTGCTCAAGCGCCCGCTCGCAATTGCGCAGGCCGATGCCGCAATCCATGCGCCAGGCATGCTCGTCAGCCATTATGCGCCAGAAGCTTTTTTGCGGCTTGAAGCGCGCGCCATTGAGCGCGGCGAAGCGGCGCTGGATTTTGCCGGCCAGTTGGGCGCGATGGCGCCCTTTTCTGCGGCATTTGCTGATCTTTCTCCGCGCGGCGATCTGCGCGAGGCTGCAGCCAATCTTTTCGCACTGCTGCGCAAACTTGACGCCAGCGGCGCAACACGGATCGCGGTTGCACCGATCCCTGATTTCGGTCTCGGTGAAGCCATCAACGACCGGCTCAGGCGCGCCGCCGCGCCACGCGCTTGAGATTTGGCAGCGGGTCTGCTTATTGCGGACAAATCGACTGAAAGTAGGCGAACCCATGCGAACTTTGCGCGCGATGACACAAACAACACTGGCTGCGCTGGCCATTTCCATCGCGCCACACGCCGCCCATGCGCAAAAGAACGAGGATTTCTATCGCAACACGCCGATCCGCCTGATCGTTGGGTATGACAATGGCGGCGGCTATGATGTCTATGCGCGCGTACTTTCACGCCATATCGGCCGGCATATTCCCGGCAATCCCGCTGTGGCCGTTCAGAACATGCCAGGCGCCGGCTCGCTGGTCTCTGTAAATTATCTTTACAATGTCGCGCCGAAAGACGGCTCGGTGTTCGGTACTTTCGCGCGCAATATTCCACTGCTGGCGGTGCTGGGCGACAGCGACAAGGTGAAATTCGACATCCGCAAATTCACCTGGCTTGGATCCTCTTCAAGCTATGAGGAAGACGCCTTTGTGCTGTGGGTGCGCAAAGATGCAAAGATCAAGACTCTGGACGAGGCGCGCAAGTCCGGTGGACCCTCTTTGCAATTGGGCGGCACCGGAGAAGGCTCGACGGGGACGGACGTTCCCAAGATTCTTGCCGACACCATCGGGCTCAATGTACGGCAGATCACCGGTTACAAGGGCAGCGGCGATCTGTTTCTGGCGATCGATCGCGGTGAGATCGAAGGGCGTATCACCGACTTTTCATCCGTACGCGGCGCCCGTCCGCATTATCTGCAGGCCGATGGACCCGTCGCACCGTGGCTGCAATTTGCCCGGCGCACACGTCATCCCGACCTGCCCAATGTACCGACCGCACGCGAACTTGCCAAAGATCCTGCGGCGCTGGCTTTCATCGAAACAACAGAATTGCCGTTCATCACATCGCGTCCTTTCGTTGCGCCGCCAGGCCTTTCGCCAGAACGCGCCGAAGTGTTGAAGAAAGCCTTCATGGCCGCCCATAAAGACCCACAATATCTGGCGGAAGCGGAGAAACTGAAAATCGGCATCAGCCCCATCGGTGGTGAAGAGGTCCTGGCGCTGATCGATAAGCTTGCTGCTGCGCCGCCCGAAGTGCTGGATAAAGTGCGCGCGCTTTACAAGGCGCAATGATGCCTCGTTATACGGGAAGGAAATACAATGCCCCATGATTCCGAAGGTGTCGTTCACTGGCATGAACCCAAGGCTGGCGAAAACGCAGGCTTTGGCAAGTTTGAGCGTGCCAAATCCAATTACGATCGCTTCATGGAATCGGAGGGCATTCCCATCTATCGTGCCATCGGCGTGCGCCGTGTGCAGGACCTGCCGATAACGCCATGGAAACGGCTGGGCGGGCGAGGTTCCTATATCCAGCTCTATGGCACCGAAGGCCTGTGGGGCATGTATATTGTGGAAGTGCCGGGTGGCGGCGCGCTGGAAATTGAAAAGCATCTTTATGAAAAAACCGTGCTCGTTGTTGAGGGCCGCGGCACGACGGAAGTTTGGCAGGATGGTTCTTTAGCCAAGAATGTATTTGAATGGCAGCAATATTCGATGTTTTCCATTCCACTCAATGCGAAGCATCGCTTTGTGAACGCCTCATCTTCCCCTGCCCTGCTTCTGTGCGGCACGTCGGCCCCGAATATTTTCAATCTCGTCAATAACGCCAAATTCGTTTTCGACTGCCCATTCGTCTTCAATGAACGCTTCGCGGGTACAGAAGAATTCTTCAAGCAGCGCGACGATGTAGCGCCCGACAAATTACGCGGGCTTGCGATGATGAAAACCAATTTCATGACCGACATCGCCAATTGCGACATGCCGCTCGATAACCGGCGCTCGCCCGGCTATCGCCGTCTTGAGCCGGAATTTTCAGGCAGTGATTTTTATCTCTGGATCGGCCAGCACGAAACGGGCCGTTATTCCAAAGCACACAAGCACGATTCCTGCGCTGTGCTCATTTGCCTGAAGGGCAAGGGTTATTCCTACACCTGGCCAGACAGGCTGGGAACCATGCCATGGAAGTCTGGGCTTGAAGCCGATGTGATGCGGCAGGATTACGAACCCGTGGGCATGGTCTCGGCCGCGCCGATGTCCGGCGACTGGTTTCATCAGCATTTTGGCGTCAGCAAGGAAGCGCTGCGGCTCACCGCCTGGTTTGGCGTCAACAATCATCCCGCGCGCAGGCCCGGACGCCCCGGCGAAAAGCTGATCGACTTTGGAGCCATAGATCTCAAGCGAGGTGGCACAGCCATCCCCTACCATGAAGAAGATCCCTTTATCCGCAATGAATTTGAGACGGTGCTCAAAAGCGAGGGCGTGCCATCGCGCATGGACGGCAAGCTCTATCAGACGCCCCAAGGCTATCCGGGATGACACAACGCCCACCTCATTAACGCATTGTTTGCCAGATGCAGGGATAGCTGCGGCCTCATTAGCCGGATTGAAATCGCCCCCGCCTATGATCGCCCCTCCATTTGAAACGGGGCATGCGTATGTTTCGCTGGTTGTTCCTGCCGTTGCTTCTGATTGCCGGTTTCGCGGGCTCGCCGTATTTTGGTGCAGTATTTTATCACCTGTTGGGTACTTCAACCGTGGTGGCCATGGAAGCCGACGGCACAGCGCGAACAAGCACGTCCGGTCCTGGCGCCTCGCAGCCAGACTGGCTCACCCAGCCGCCGGGCGCACTGACCACCAATTCGACGCGCTGGCTACCACATAAAGATGCACTGGATTCCGGCGTTTTTGGTATGCTGACCCACGCGGAGGCGCGCGATGTAAGCGCCTATTATACGCAATTTTTGCGTCAACAAGGCTTTGATGTCGAGGACATCGGTCTTGGCACTTTGGATCAGCGCACGGCAGCATTTGTTGGCGTTGCAGGAACAATACTCGCCGAACGCACGAGCACAGGCCACGAACTTTCCATACAGATCCGAACGCCCCAGGGCCTGATCGTGAAGCCGCGGCATGTGATGATCGTCTGGCGTAAGCTGGGCGCCGGACAGGCCAGCGGAAATGCCTTATACCGGAGCCAGATGCGTGCCCAGAACATGCCCAGGGGCGGTTCCGATTAAAACAGAAACGGGTAAAGGCATCCGGGACAACAACGCCGGGTAAATCCAGGCCCTCCAATGAGACGGCTCGACAGCCCATGCCAGCTGCCGTTAAACAAGCTCGTACAAACCAGACGGGACCATCATGACAAGCCGAACCCTCATCGTCACCGGCGGCCTGCGCGGCCTTGGCCGCGCCATGGCGCTGGGTCTGGCCGCGGCGGGTCACAAGGCGTTTGCCGTGGGCCATCTGAGTGGGGACGTCGACCTGCTGCGCGGCGATATCGCGAACGAGAAGTGGGGCAATAGTGTTGAAACCCATGTCGCTGATCTGCGCGATCCAGCCGCATGCGATAGTGTCCTTCGGGCTGCGGCCAAACGTTTTGGCACAGTCGACGGGCTTATCAACAATGCTGGACTGACGTTCACGTATATTTCGCCGGGCCGCGAGTTCGGCAAACCCGCACCGCGCTTCTGGGAAATTGGCGACGAGATCGTGCAGAACGTGATGGACACAAATTTCGGCATCGCCAACAAGATGAGCCGCCGCATCGCGCCTTTACTTGTGCAACAAGGCTGGGGCCGTATCATCAATGTCACCACGAAACTAGAAACCATGAACAGGCCCGGCACTACGCCCTATAATGCCTCCAAAGCCGCTCTTGAAATGGCCAGTGAGGTCTGGGCGAAAGAGCTTGCGGGTACTGGCGTCACCGTGAACATACTTAATCCTGGCGCGGGCGCGCATACTCAGGGTATGTCGGATGGTTTGCGGCAGGCCAGCCGCGAAGGCAAGATCGAACGTTTCGTCGAACCAGAGGAAATGGTGCCGCCGCTGCTGTGGCTGGTGTCATCCCACGCGGACAGCATCAATGGTATGCGTTATGATGCCAACACATGGGATATGAATCTCCCAGCAGATGCCGCAGCGGAAAAATGCGGCATAGAAGCCGGGTTTGTGCTGAAGGGATGATTCTTGCTTACCGCTTCGCACGCGCTGCTCGCGTCCATACAAATGCTGTACTCATATTGAAATTGAAAATCGAACCGACGATCACACCTACAAGACCAGAAAGAAACCATTGTTGCTGCATTCCGAAAACCCAGTTGGCTGCGCCAATGTTTGCAACAGCGCCCAATCCGCAGACAAGATAGAATTTCAACAGGCCTTTGACGGCCATGACTCCGCGTAACCGCAAATCCTGATAGGTCAGCACATTGTTGATGCTGAAATTACAGGTCATCGCAACAATCGTTGCAAGAGTCTGCGCCACGCCGAAAGACAGGCCAGCATAGGAAAGGCCGGCGCGCAGGGCGAGAAAGTGGACGATCACTCCACTCGCACCAACTGCGGAAAACAACAGGAACCGGGACGGAATCAAACCGTTTGACGCCTTGTGCACAAGTAAGGCGATAAAATCCAGCATAGCCCGCGCATCGAATTTCGATGCACCAGCCTGACGTGAGCGAAACGTGTAGTTGACTTCGTGCACCCGCAACGTTGCCGGCGCTGACATAAGGATATCAAGCAGGATCTTGAAACCCGACGTGCTGAGCGATGGCGCAAGGTCTTCAAACAGGCTGCGCTTCATTGCAAAATAGCCGCTCATGGGATCGGAGACATCAAATTGCAGAGCGAGCCGCGCCATTTTGCCTGCCATCCGGCTTCCCCTCGCACGCCGTGCGGAAAACCCCTGATCGCCTGCACTTTCTTCACGCGTCCCGATCATCAGGTCAGCTTCGTCATTTTCGATCGGCGCAATCAGCTGCGGCAGAATTGTCTCGTCGTGCTGGAAATCTGCGTCCATGACCACGATAATGCGTGCTGTGGAACTCAAGACGCCTTCTATGCACGCGCCTGCAAGGCCACGACGGTTCATGCGGCGGATGACCCTGATGCGGCTATCCGATTGGCCCAGTGTTTTGGCAATCTGCCACGTGCCATCGGGACTATCGTCATCGACAAAGATTATTTCCCATTTGCCAGATGACATCGCATTGCTGATAGCGGCGATAAACGGCGCTACGTTTGCCGCCTCGTTGAAAGTAGGCACGATTATCGAAATTTCGGGCGCAACCTGGGTCGGGTTCATCTTATCGTCTCTGCCACGCCTTTCGCCATTTGTCAGTTTTCTCACGCCAGGGCCCGGAAACACAGATTCCGGGTACGTCATTATTTGAGCAGTATCCACTTTTCATCTGCAGAATGCGCGTCATTGCGTGACTCACTTTCCTCCGACAGTGGATACGAGGCAATCTATCTTGCGGGAGGCGTTTGGAATGTGACGCCGCGCTGCGGCTGAAATTTGGTCCCATAATATAGCATGAAGACCGCCAGCGGCTGCCCTGCGTGATGTATTGTTATATCCTCCAACCTTTCCAGCGATTGAAAACGGGCGGATATATAGGTCTGAACGTGATCCGCCATCCACGGAGGCACGAGAACCAGCCCATCCTTGGCGGCAAAGTCTTGCATGGGCGCAAGTATGGAATAGCCACGCGCGTCATCGCACAGGCATGTTACCTTGAAGCGCCCCTTCATGGCATAGTCAATTTTGCCGGCATCGAGCCAGCGTACTGCGCCGACGAAAGTCCCCGCGTTCGGCGCGTAACCCTTGTCAGCCAATATTTGATTGATTTCAGTCAGGTCATGAATTTCCTTAAGCGGATCGCGCAGGCGCCATTTTGCCCAATCCACTGGCAAGTTCGCTAAAGTGGCGACATCAATAGCCACCAAAGCCGTCACACATGCGCTAAAAGCGAGAGCGTGCCTCCATACATGTCGCGTCCAGGGAGCGGTCTGCGCAAGGTCAGCTGCAGCAAGGGGAATCCACATCAGATATCTCGGCATGGCCCAATGCAGCAAAACGCCCTGCGACCATGCCGCTACAGCGGTGAACAGCGCAACCGGCCCGATGCCGAGGCAGAACAGAAGCCATCGCCGTTCATCGTGCACACTAATTCTGCAAGCGCGAGCCGCCGCCAGAACAAGCGCGAGCCAGAGCCAGGGCAAGAGGAACAGCGCATGGCCGGCCAGAACGGCGAAAGGCATCCAAAGGCGAAAGGATATCGCTGCAGCGCGGCCACCCTGAAACAGGAACGAGACCCAGTGATGCTGGTAATTCCAGACGACGACCGGTGTGAACATCAACAAGGCAATCGCTGCACCGCCATAGGGCCAGGGCGTCGCCAGCCAACGTCTGTGCTGAGTTGTCAGCAAGAATAGCCCCACGCCTGCGAACAGGAACACACCATGATATTTGGAGAGCATGGCGATGCCGCCCCAGAAGCCCGCAGCCAGCCAGAAAGCAGGCCTTTCCGGCTGATTGAACAGCACGCGGCCGATGCAGACAGCGCCGCTTACGAGCCCCAGCAATAATGGCCCATCTGGCAACACCCATGTGCCTGTCGTGATGCCCAGCACCGGCGCGCAATTCAATATCAGCGCCGCCCGCCATCCAGTCTCAGCATCGAACAAGAGTTCGCCCAGGCGATAGAATTGCCACGTCGTGGCCGCAAACAGCAGGATGAATGGCAGGCGAACGCTCAGGCCCGTTTCAATGCCAAACACTTTTACGCCAAGCCATGAAAGCCACCAGGCCAGTGGCGGATGATCATAGGCACTGAGCGCAAGCTGGCGTCCAGTGGCGACGGTGTAGCTCTCGTCGACGCCAAGGCCCGTTGAGAGCGCGAATAACGCGCGCGCAAGCAATGTTACGCCAATGAGAAGTGCAACGCGATTGCGGGGCTGCGAGAGGAAATCAGGCTTCGGCGAAATCGCCGCGGTTCTCACCCCCGCGCCTCCTGAATCGCCCGCCAAACGCGCTCGGGCGTCGTGGGCATTTCCACGTGCCTGACACCTAGTTCACTGAGCGCATCCACAACCGCGTTCACAACAGCTGCGAGTGCTGGCGTGGTGCCACCTTCGCCACCGGGGCGGATGCCATAGCGGTGCGATGTGGCGGGCACTTCGATCAACGCTGTGTCATAATTCGGCATGTGATGGGCGCGAGGCATGGCGTAATCCATGAAGGAGGCGCTCAGCATTTGCGCATCCTTCTGGTCAGTGACGCAATGTTCCAGAAGCGCTTGTCCTGCGCCTTGCGCAACCGCGCCCGCTGTTTGGCCATGCAGGATGAAGGGGTTTACGGCGAGACCTACATCGTCGGCGCCATACCAGTTGACGATCTGCACCTGGCCTGTGTCGGCATCGACCTCAACTTCGCAGATATGCGTGCCCGAAGGAAACGCGCCCTGCGGGATCGTCACATCGCCTGTGCCATCGAGTTTTCCGCGCAAATCTTGTGGTAGATCTGCATTGCTTTCCGCTGCTTTCGCAACTTCAAAAATCCCGATGCTCGCGCCTTTGGCCGTGAAGACACCGCACGCAAAAGTAACGTCGCTTTCCTGCGCCTGCAACAAATGTGCGGCGATCTTCTTGCCCTTGGCTTTCACCGCTTCGGTTGCATCGCCAATGGCGAGCGAGGCGATGCGCATGGACCGGCCCGAGTGCGAACCACCACCGGCAATCACGCGGTCGGTATCATGTGCGACATAGCGGATATTGTCGAAAGGCACGCCAAGCCATTCGCAAATCAATTGCGGGAAGCTGGTTTCATGGCCCTGCCCCGAATTCATTGTGCCCAGCACCAGCTCCACATCGCCATCGCCCGAGATCGTGATCTCTGCGCGTTCGCGCGGCGCTCCGCCTGCGCCTTCGATATAATTGGAAATTCCGATGCCGCGATAAAGGCCACGCTTTTTCGACTCGGCCTTGCGGGCAGGAAAACCTTTCCAGTCCGCCAATTCCAACGCCTTTTCCATCCCCATGAGATATTCGCCATTGTCATAGGTGATGCCGACGGCGTTGGTGTAAGGGAAGGCGTCTGGCGGAATAAAATTGCGGCGGCGCAACTCAGCCGGATCAAAGCCGCATTCATCCGCCGCCTTGTCCACGAGCCGCTCGATTACATAGATCGCCTCCGGCCGGCCCGCGCTGCGATAGGGCGTTGTGGGCACGGTGTTGGTCATGACGGCGCGGCCACGGAAATGCACGTGCGGGATCTTGTAGACGCCCTGCATGATGCCAAGGCCTTTGCGCATGGGCGTGAAATGCGCGGTATAAGCGCCGATATTGCTGACATTGCTGCCGCGCATGGCCAGAAAATTTCCTTCCGCATCCAGCGCCAGTTCCGCCTCCACATAGAGATCGCGGCCCTGATAATCGGTGAGAAAACACTCATTGCGCTCAGCCACCCATTTGACGGGACGGCCCAGCTTTTTCGCAGCCCAGGGCAGCAGCGCATATTCGGGAAAGAAAGTGTTGCGCGTGCCGAAATTGCCGCCCATATCGCCAGAGAAGGCGCGGCAATGATCGTGATCCACGTGCAAAATTTGCGCGAGCTGCTGACGTTCTTTCACCACGCCGCCGCCTGAACCAGCGCGCACAGCATATTTGCCAAGCGCCTTGTCGAAAAAGCCGATGGCGTTGCGCGGCTCCATCGGACTGCCGGTAACCCGCTTGATCCAGGTGTCCAGCTTCACGATGTATTTGGCCCTCGCAAAAGCGGCCTCGGTGGCAGCCTTGTCGCCCACCGTGCAATCCAGCGAGATATTTGAGGGACGTTCATCCCAGACTACGGGCGCGCCGGGCTTAAGGGCGTCCACCGCGCGGGCGACGGCAGGGAGCGGCTGGTATTCAACTTCTACCAGTGCGGCGGCGTCAATTGCTTGGGCGCGGGTTTGCGCCACCACCATGGCGACCGGTTCACCCGTGAAGCGGACACGCTCGGCGGGCATGGCCGGATGGTCGTTGAGGAAAACCTTGAAATCCGGCGCGATGGTCAGCTTCACATCCGGCGGGCCATCCCATTTGGGATCGTGCGGGATGGGGCCGAGGCCGTCCGCTTTCACGTCCGCGCCGGTCAGGATCGCGATGACGCCAGGCGCATTTTTCGCGGCGTCAACATTGATGGCGACGATCTTCGCATGGGCATGAGGACAGCGCACCATGGCGGCATGGCAGAGATTTTCGGGGAAGGAATCGTTGGTGTAGAGGCCTTTGCCCGTTAGCAGCCGCAGGTCTTCCTTGCGCTTGAGCGGCGCACCAATGCCTTCTCCCTGGCCCTGCGCAGATTTGAGGTCGTCCATCAGTTTCTTCCCGTTGTTTTTGGCCGGATCAGGCGCATTCGATTTCTTGCGGCCACCATACTATGTTCGGCCATGGCGGCAACAGGGGCGGGCCGCGCATAGGGAGAGACTCATGGCCAGTATTCGCGGACCCATCATAGCGTTGCTGATCGCGCTCACCACACCCGCCCTCGCGCAGGATGCCCAGAGTTTTTTCAAGGACAAGCAGATCCGCATCATCGTAGGATCTGCAGCCGGCGGCGGCTATGACGTGAACGCGCGCGCCATCGCCCGGCACTATGGCAAACATATTCCCGGCGCGCCGACCTTTGTGGTGCAGACGCTGGTAGGCGCGGGCAGCATTGCGCTTGGCAATGTGATGCAGGGTTCTACGCCGCGCGACGGCACGGTCATCGGCGCGCCGATCAACGGCATGCCGACCTCTGTGCTATTCACGCCAGAGGTCACGAAATATGATCCGGAAAAATTCCTCTGGATTGGCAGTTCGAACCGGGAGACGCAGGTTTCCTATTCCTGGCACGCATCCGGTATAACGAGCCTGGAAGACCTCAAGACGAAGGATTATCTTGCAGGCGCCACAGCGCCCGGCACCACACAGGTGGATTATCCGCTGGTTGCAGCGGCGCTGTTTGGCCTGCGTTACAAGGTCATCAGCGGCTATAAATCCACAACCGACATTCACCTCGCCATGGAGCGCGGCGAAGTGCAGGGCATGGGCTCGAACGGCTGGCTGAGCCTGAAGACGCTGCATGAAGACTGGCTGCGCGAGAAGAAAATCCATTTGCTGGTGCAGTTCAATTTCGAGGCGAATAAGGAAATTCCCGGCGTGCCGACGATTTTCACGCTGGCGAAAACGGAGGCCGAACGGCAGGCGCTGGCGCTGATGGTGGCAAGGCTCGAATACGGCCGCCCTTTCTTCCTGCCACCCGATGTTCCCGCCGACCGCGTAGCGGTCCTCCGCCGCGCTTTCGACGCCACCATGAAAGACCCGGAATTTCTGGCCGAAGCCGAAAAGCTGAAACTGGATATCGATGCGCTGAGCGGCGAAAAGGTGCAGGAACTAGTCAAAACCGCGATGGCGACGCCGCCCGATGTGGTGGCGCGTGTGAAGAAGGCGTTGGAGGGCGGGGGGAAGTAGGGTTGGACTTTCGGAGTAACTTTGATATATATTTATGATGAGCCTCTTGCAAAACTCTTCGGGGGATTCGCCAGCTTGGGGCTGATTTTGCCGGATAGCGCTGTTTCCGGGCGTTCGCCATACCGTTCTGGCCTTGCATGGCCCATTTTCCGTGATTGCGGACGCGCGGCATCCGCCGCTTGCGCG
>CANJJI010000054.1 GCA_947474545.1 Beijerinckiaceae bacterium
ACCGCAGGCGACTGCTCGAGCCTATCGGCAACATCCCGCCTGCAGAAGCCGAAGCAAATTACTACGCAGCGACTGCTGCCATGGACAATCTATCCATAGCCGCATAATTTAAACCAAAAAGCCTCCGGCAATCCCGGGGCGGTTCACCCGGTTTCAGGTGGAACGGTACGGCTGGCGGGGCATCGGATATCCATGCAAGTTGCCAGTCGCCGTGCCTACAGTGCATGAGCGCGAGCTTGGTAGTTCTCGCTCGCATGGTTCTGACCTTCTTCAAGAAGGAAAAACCTAGAGGTGCAGGAGGGGAGGGGATGGTGGCGGACCGGTTTATTCCGCTTGTTTTGACGATCATTACATTGCCCCATTCCGACGATTCGCCGTGGGGTTAAATTAAGGTTAATCGGGCATGGTGTAAATACACCATGGTGTTCATAACACATGCATTTTGTTAATATTTCTGTCGTCTTGACCTGCTAGTATGTTCAACTTTCCGCTCAAAACCCGTTCAGCGGAGCTAAGAAAACAGCTTGTCGCTCATATATTTCGGCGAGATCTCCAGGTTCAGCCCTATGAGATTGATTAGACAATAAAATGGGCCTTCAAACATCTGCCCGGAGCGATGCTCTTTCTTGTCGAACTTGTAAGGTCTCTTGACCTGCCTTAGCGATAACCGGGCATGGTCATCC
Source organism: Beijerinckiaceae bacterium (assembly GCA_947474545.1). Lineage (GTDB taxonomy): Bacteria > Pseudomonadota > Alphaproteobacteria > Rhizobiales > Beijerinckiaceae > Terripilifer. The sequence goes on from CANJJI010000054.1 coordinate 684, forward strand.
ACAGACCGATTGCCGGGAATTGGCGCGAGATCGCAGGCGTGATGCTTCCAGTTGAGGAAATTCTCTCTGCCACTGTCGCGGGCGAGGCGGCCCGACCGCAGATCACCTCTGCGCTGGCTGAGGCTCTGCTGATGGATCACTCGACACTTGTGAATATTTCCCGGTGGCTTGGCACAGGGGAGGCGCGGCCACTGGCGCAAGGACCCGATTTGCTGCGGGCGGTACTTGTGTTCGCCCGGGCCGCGCACTCAGGCAAAGCGCCTCCGATCCTGATCAAGCGTTTGTCAGAAGTGGAGGCCACACAGCCGGAGGCGGAGCGGGACAAACTGGCGCGGCTGCTGCTACTGGGACCAGAAGCGATCAGTGGTGGAAATTCGCAGGAAATTGTGAGCCTGCCCAGCGGTCCCGCTCTCACACCGGAAAAGCGGCTGGAAGCTGCCTACAAGGCGCGGGACTGGCTCGCGGCGCGGCTCGCGGTTTCGGAGCTCAGGACTTATGCCTATGGCGAGACGCTTATCCAGCGGGTGGCCGAGACGCTGGCTGCCTGTGGTGAGTTTAGGGAGGCGCTCGTCTGGGCGGATCGTTCCATTGATCCGGCCCGCCGCGTCAAGCTCGACCATGTCCGCGCCCGCGCTTTAGTTGGTCTAGGAGATGTGGACAGCGCACTGAATGTACTGGAGGCGGCGTCCCGCGCCGGCCGCCCTGCACATATGACGGCGCTTGCTGCGGTCTGTGTCCGGCTCGAACGAGCATACGGACGGCTGCCTTTTGTGCTTAGTATGAACCTATCCAACAGCGTGACGCTCTCGTCGGTCATCCCTATCCTGCGGGATATAGAGACTGATCCGGTGCTGGGCCGGAAAGCTCTGCTCGCATATTTGCGCAAGGCTTCGCAGCAGGCCCGTCTGACTGGTGCATCCTGCACGATCATCTCGCAGTTGCGGTTCCGGTTTGCGTCGTCCGGCTGGCCGACGGCCAGCGAAGCGCGCTGGGCGCGTTTGCTGGCTCATAATGCCGGACGCCCGCGATGGCCTCTTGAAAATGTGACGCATGCCCTGATGGAGCAAGGCCGTCCGCGGCTGGCGCTTCAGACCATCAAGCACATTGGGCTGGATGGCGTATCGCATGGCTTGCGCTGCGCCCTTGCCCTTCAACTCGCGCAACAGGGGGATTGGCATTCCTGCCATTTCCTGACCGGAGGTCTCGTGGAAATTCCGGGCCCATTGGCTGCGTTCATATCCGGGTTCGAACCGGTTTTGCGGGCGCGCGCCGGCAAAGAGAATCCCCACGCTGTGCTGGAATTTGTATATGACTCACTGAATCATCACGTTGGCGCAGCTGACCTGATTGCCCCAGCCCGCAAGACCGAACGCCTGCTGCATATCGGCACGACTTTCGCTGTCGGTGGCACAGAGCGGCAGTTGCAGACGGTCATACGGGGGCTGGCCGCCCGGCATCCAGATTTGCATCAGACCGTTGTACTTGCACGCAGAGGTATGGCCGGAGAGTTTGAGCGCGATCTCGCCGGTCTCCATAGCCGTCTGACCTTCCTCACACCCGATGGTCTTGATCGCGAATTGCCTTCGACACCGCCAGGATTTGAAGGGATCGAGCCGGATGAACTCGGGCGAAAAGCTGTTCGTTGGGCGCGTATCCATCGCCTTGCGGCGCTTATCAGGGAAAGTCGCGCGACGTCGGTGATGATCTGGCGTCTGGATGCCGCGGCGCTCATGGCCGCGCGTATCGCGGGGGCGAAATCCATTGTCGTGCGGGCCGGGAGTCTGCCGCCAGCTTTTCGTCCGTGGCATACGGAAGCGCAACTTGCCGCTGCCGGCGCGTTTCAGGCGGCTACGCAGGCTTTGTCATCGCATGCCGGGCTGCGTCTCGTCGCCAACAGTCAGGCGTCGCTTGATGGCTTCCGCGTTGCGATGAATTGGCCGGAAGACAGGTCCGCGGTGGTTTACAATAGTCTGGAGCTTTCCAGATTTCGCCCATCGGGTGGCAAACGAGATGGACGTGAAGTGCCGGGGATTCCCGGTGACAGAATTGTCGTGGGCGGCATATTCCGGTTGTCACCGGAAAAGCGTCCATTTCTATGGCTCGATGTGGCGCGGGAGATCGTCAAGCGGCGGTCCGATCTCAATCTGCATTTCATGCTGGTTGGCGATGGCCCCTTGTTTCATCGTCTGGGCGAAATAATTTCAAACGATCCATTGTTGCGAGAGCGGGTCCAGATGGCTGGCAAGATCGAGCAGGAGATTGAGCATTATTATCGCAGTTTCGATGTTCTGCTGCATACTTCATCGATCGAAGGCCTGCCGAATGTTCTTATCGAGGCTCAGGCGGCCTATTGTCCTGTGGTGACGGTCGATGCAGGGGGGTGCCGTGAGGCTATCGTGCCGGGGAAAACGGGGCTCGTGAGCAGCGCCGATGATTACGGCAGCATCGCGGATGGTCTCGAATCTGTTTTGTCGAATCTCGCGTTTTTCCATTCATCAGACGCGGCGGCAGCGTGCGAGACGCTGCTGAATACTCGCTTCTCGCCAGACATAAATTTGAAGCAACTTGAAGTGTTACTGGGACTTTGATCGGGCGGTATCATACAGTGCCAGGGTTTTGTCGAGCATGGCTTTCATACCAAAGCGTTCCAGCGCGAGACTTTCTGCGCGGGGACAAGCGATAGCCCGCCAGGCTTCGTCACTGATGGCTTTGATGACCCGCTCCGCCAGTGCTTTTGGCGAGGAGTCATCAGAAATAAACCCGGTCACGCCTTCGATGACGGTTTCTCTGGCGCCGCCAGCATTAGTGGAAATTGCTGGTACGCCAAAGGCCTGCGCTTCCAGAAGCGCGTTCGGCAGGCCTTCCGTGACTGAAGTCAGAAGGCTTGCCGACATCAGCGGAAGATGGGGAGCGGGATCGACGAAGCCCGGCAGCAGCAGCCGTTCCGACAGCCCAAGTTTTTTGGCATGTTCGCGCACTGCGCCTTCGAGTGGTCCTTCGCCTAGCAGAAGCAGCCGGAGATCGGGCACGGCGTCCATGACCAGCCTGGCGACCTCAAGCCAAAGCAGCGGACGCTTGACCTGAGAGAAACGCAAAACGCCACCAAGCACTGGCAGACCATGCTGCAAATCATATTTTTCGCGCAACGCCTTGATGGCCTGGGGCGTGGCCCGGTGCTTCATGCTGTCGAAATCAAAGCCGTTATGGATGACCGAAACCTTGCCCTTTTCAAGCCCGAGCCAGGATTCGTAGTCCGCGGCGCCCGCAAAGCTGTTGTTGGCGAGGATCACATTGGGGTGGCTCAATAGGGACGCATAGCCGCCACGTAAATAGGACCGGAAACGGCGCCGCGAAACGGGCCGGGTTGAGCGCGCCACCATGACGATGGAGGGCACGCCCGCCATGATCGCGGCTATGCCACCGTCCACTGAGGTGCGATCCTGCCAAAGATGGACAACGGCTGGGCGCATGGTGACAAATGCGCGGTACATGCGCGCGACGTCTTCGGAAATCTCCGGCACCAGAAGGCCAAATAGTTCCTTTAGTTCTGGCAGCTTCTCGAACAGGAAGCCGGTGGCGCTTGGGGCGGAGGAGAGATCCAGAATCTCCACGCCTGCGGCAGTCACGGGCGGAAGATTGAGCCTGCGGTCCGGGGCGTCGGTTAGTCGGGAGCAGACCAGTTTCAGGCGTTCGGGACCGCCAAATGTCCTGGCAAGCCCGGCCAAAGTGGCAGCCACCTGACGCTCTGCGCCGCCAGCGCCCATTGCGGTATTCAAAAGGATGATCGGACCGTTTTCGGACGTATAGGGCTTGGTTCCGTAAATCAGCTGGCCGATGCGCCAGAAAACCGCATCTTCGAAGCGCCAGTCGCCTGACTGAGGATAGGCGGATAGGATAGATTCAGCCAGTGCAATGCGTGCCGCCTGAGCGGTTACGTCGGGCTTGGCCCGGTCATCCCCGGCCACCTTGTCGAGGAAGTCAGCGGCCAGACTTGTTGCGCCGCGGCGCAATGCGATCGTACTGGCAGTGACCAATTGCTTTGTTGTCGACGCCTTCACCGAGGGCAGGCGCTCGAGCAATTGATCATCAAGTTCAACCTGATTGATGCGCGAGGCCAGAACCAGCGATTGTTCGCCATTGTCATTCAGCGCTTCAAACGCATCGCGCAGCATGGCTTCTGCGGCTTCGACAAGCTCATCTTCTATGAGGAGGCGCAAACCCTCAATCCATGGCCAGGGCAGGGGCGCAACCTGCCGGAAGGCGCTTCGCACGGCTTCGGTGAGTTCGTCTATTTTGTGCTGGCGCACCAGAAGCGTGCCCTTTGCGCGCAAGGCAAGGACGCCAACCGGTCTGATCGACCACGCGTGGTCAATGAATTTGGCGGCATCCGCCACCCGTGACGAGGCCAGGAGAGCCAGCCCTAATTGATAACTGATGGTCGCAGCTGCGCCATCGATGCGCTGTGGCGGCCCGCTGTTGACCATATCCGCAAACGAGCGGGTCAGGCCCATAAAGTCGCGCTGCTCGAAGAGCATTTTGCAGAGTTCAGCGGAAAGACGATCGACACCGGGGGCAGTGCCGATCGCGCGTTCGAGTACGGCTACGGCCTGACCGGTTGCGCCAAAACGCTTCAGGGAACGCGCTGATTGCAAGGTCAATGCTTCAGGACGGCCCGGGACGCTGGCAAATGTGAACAGACCTTCCGCCAGTGAACCTGGTAACGAAAAATCGCTAGCCCTTTCGATACAATCCTCGAAAACGGCGATTGAACGCGAGGCTCTTTCGAAACCTTGAATCAGCGCCTGGGTTGCCTCCGCTAGGCGCCCTGTCTGGTGCAAGGCTTCCCAAGCCTGCAGGCATACGTCCTCGTTCCGCGGCTGTGCGTCCATGAGAAACAACCAGGCTGCGGCGGCCTCGGTCCAGTTCTCGGCGCCAGAAAGACCCAGAGCCTGTTCGACTGTGTATGCCTTTGCCGCTTTTGCAGATACTTTTTGCACCGGCGCAGAACCACGCGGGGCTTTCCTGCCTGGTTCGATCAGGCCCTGAGACGCTCCATCCAGTCCGGGGAAAAGTTGTGTTGCGCCCGGGGTTGGCGCGTTCAGAGAAATTGAGCCGGCAGCGGCCTTGCCGCCCATCGCCTTTCTTAACGCCACGCGATCGTCGCGAGTAACCCGGCGCTGCAAGCGATTGATGAAGGAATCATCTGGCCGGATGGACAGGGCGCGGCGCAAAGCGGCGCGGCCGGCCGTGCGTTCTCCCAATAGGATGGTGGCTTCTGCCAGACGCGCCCAGGCCTGAAAATTGTCGGGTACGGCCGCCAGTACCGCGCGCCAGGAGTCCTTGGCGGCGCTGAACTGCCCGGATTCGGACAGTATGCGGGCGCGCAGGGACGTAGCGCGCACGCTTTTGCGAATGATACTGTCATGAGTATCGAGCGCTTCCTGCGCTTCGGTAAAGTTGCCAAGGCCAAGTTCGGCCTCCGCGACGCGAAACCAAAGCTCGCCATTGCGTGGTGCTAGGCCACGCACTTTTTCCCAGGCCTCAAGCGCCTCGCTCCAGCGGCGCGCCTTGCTCAGCCCTTGCGCTTCATTGATGAGCGTTTCGAGTTCCACTGAATTTCCGTCCCCGGCGGAAGCCGTCAGCCCCTAGCGTGTGGGGGATATTGCAATCCGCCTTAGTTGACGTTCGTTCATCAGGCAAGTTCGCATTTAAACCGGTGGTAATTCACCGTTTTTGTCAGCCCTACACAGAATTTTGCAAGCCGAATCATGCTGTTCAGAGAATGTCAGCCGCCGACCTGGTCTTATATCCAGCGAGGTAATCGGCCATGGCGCCGATATCGAGGGCGACGGCTCCCTTTTTTCGGGCTTCGTGCAGAAAGAGCTTGCCAGCCATACCGGCGGCGACCAGCACGAGTGTACCGGGACCGGCCTGTTCCGCCAGTTCGACGAGGCGTTCGCGATAGCAGGCGCATAGCGGCACGATTGCAGGGCTGGTTTCGGTTTCGACCTGAACATGGGGTGGCGTGTGTACGATCCTTTGTGGTGCGGAAATATCCAGTTTAAGGCGATCCAGCGGCCAGCAGGACACCCAGATGACCTTGTCCGCAAGGCCTGCCAGACGGGTCAGGCCATCCTTGTTGAAAAGGATCTGATGGCAGCGTTCCTCTGTGAGGATCACTGGATTTGATGCGCGGGCAATGGCGGAAATAACTGCGGCGAGGCCGCGCTGGGATGCATGCTCGCCGAATTTTGCGGGATCAGCATCGAGATCGCGCAACAGGCGATAGACCGAGGGAACGCCTACAATGTCTGCCTCGGCGATACAGGTCCTGGCGCGAGCCTTGATGTCGGTGCGCGCTTCGTCCGTGGGCGTGGCGCCCCACCACAATCGCTCACGCCTGATGTTATCGGCTTCCTCCTGAGACGGCGATCCCGGGATGTCTTGCGCCGGAAAGGCATAGGCTTCGCCATCCCCCAGCCGGACCAGAGAAAAACCCTGACGTGCGCGCAGAGCGCTTTCGATCGCTGCCATCAGGGCCGGGCCTACGCTGGTGTCTGATCGAAGCCCGATCAGATCGCGGGGGCCGGCGCCATTTGCGCCGGATGTCCACTTTTCGATTGTTTGCAAGCCGGCGATGGCCCTGGCGAGATAGGGGTTTGTGGCGGCGGCGTTCCGGATTTCCGGATCTGCGGACAGCGCCGTCAGGCCCGCGCGCCAGGTGGCCGGGGGTTCGGGAATATTAGGGCCGAGCGCGTCCTGCTGCTTAAGCCTGTGCGAAATATCGAGGAATTTGAGATGGCGCCAGCCCGTGCGCCCGGCGAGACAGGTTTCGAGAATGGCTCGCGCTTTCTGCGTCGCGTTCGCATCAAGATAGACGCGCATGATTCCGATGGCGAGCGCTTCGCCGATGCTGGCCCATGCATTATCGAGACGGGCGGCAGCTGTCTTTTCGATCAGCGGAATATCGCGCTGCTTGACGGCCAGATCGAGAATCATCAACGATAATGGACGTCGCAGCCATTCGGCATCTTCCAGGCGATCCAGGATCGCGTTCAAAGCGGGGTCCATTTTCACTGGCGCGCCGGTGTAACGCGCCAAATTGAGGCGGTGATAGGCAAGCACCGGCGGGCTCAACACGCTCTCCAGCTTGTCGATAGCGGCGCGGTACGGCCTGATCTGGCGCGCGGCGAACAGGCGGTTCAAGCGCTCATGGACAAGCTGCGATGCGCCGCGCACTGCCGCGAAATCGAGAAACTGAGGTTGGTTCGACAGGCTGCCCCAGGTCTGTGTCGGCGGATCGAGGGTATCCAGTAATTGCTTCTGGGCTGACCTGTCCGCGAGCGACAACGCCTCCCAAGTCAGGTAACTGGATCCTGGCGCGCGCTGCACCCGCATGAGATATTGGAAGCCTTCCGCATGCTCACGGCTGCCTGGGGCGATATCATGCCAGCTTCCACCCGGCGCGAAGATAGCTCTGGTCTGGCGGGTCAGCCTGGTTTCGTCCGGACCAACCAGCGTGTGATCAATGCCGAAGGTGATCACTTTTCCGCCCTCGCGCAGCAGGAATGCCCATTGAGCCGTCAATTCGTGGCATAGGACTTCGCCGATCCGGGTGAGCGCGGGGGTGAGGATCAACAGATCATAGGCGTCAAGCTGCAATAGGCCGGGATCGGCGATGTAGTGGCAGTGCGGAAAGAGGGCGCGGAGTTTGGCGGATTCTGCAGCGCTCATCTGGATGAAATCAAAATTGGAAAGACTGCGGGCATCGAGATCGGCGAAAGCCCTGAGATAGACGCCGCTGGCTGCGCCGCCCGCGTGCAATACGCGCGCGCCTGCCGTGATCCCCAGCGTATCCAGCACTTCGCCCAAGCCTGCCATGTTCCGATCCTGTCTTGCGCTCAGGGTATGGCATCAGCAGGCAAAGCTGCAAAGCCGCTAAGCCGCTTCAAACTGGCGGAGCCTCCAGCGATGCCCGGATTCGCCATTCCTCAACGGCCGGGCTGCACGAAAATGCGCGCCGCTTGCCAATGGCGCGTCTGTTCGGTTAATCGGGCTGGGTGCGCCCCGCGCACGTCCGGGGCGGCGCCGGGGCGCCCTCTTTTTAACCGGGATGACGGTCGATGCCTGCTTGTTTCCGTCTTCAGATTGTTTTGCAGGGAAATCATCTGCTGGATATGGCCAGTGATTTGCCGTCTATGAACAGCATCTGCACGGTCCGCGATGAGGCCTGAAACCGACCATCCCGTCATCATGATCGTTCTGAATGACGTGGAGCACGACAATCGCGTCATCAAATGCGCCCAGCTGCTGGAAGACATTGGCTATCCCGTCACTATCTTTGGTCTTTCGAACGACAGAACACTCGAAAAGCCGGTGCTGAAATCCATTGCGGGACTGAACGTGCGGTTGTTTCCCAATCCGCGTTTCGTCATCAGCAATGCGCCGGTTCGCGCCTTCAACTGGGAAGCGACGATATCCCTTCTCATTGCGGCGATGTGGACGCATTTTGAAGAAGCAAAGCCCGCCATACTTCATACGCATGATTTCAACGCCCTGAAAATCGGGCAGGCGCTGGCGTTACGTGCGCGCCGCAATGGCCAGCCGGTCTATTGGGTGCATGATTTTCACGAATATGTTGCGGGCCTCACGACGATCGACGATGATATCCGGCGCGCCGGCCTTGTCCATCAGGATGACGCCATCCATCTTCCAGATCAGCTTATCACCGTGTCGCCGCAACTTTCCGATGCCCTGCAGCGGGACTATGGCTTGCGCCGGGGTCCGTCCGTCATTCTGAATTCTAACAGTTTGAGAAGCTTCAATCCGGACCATGGGGACACGATCCGCAAGCGAACAGGGATGGATTCATCCATACCCCTGGCAGTCTACACAGGCGGTGTTTCGCAGCCTCGCGGTGTGCACACGCTTGTCGAGACGCTCGGTCTGATCCCTGAAATGCATGTGGCGCTGATCACAAACAATACTGGCGCTTATGTCGATTCGCTCAAGGCTATTGCGGATGCGCATATGGCGCCGCAGCGGCTGCATTTCATGCCTTACGTATTGCCTGGCGAAGTGCCGAGTTTCGTTCAGGATGCAACGGTGGGCGTTCATCCCATGGTGCATTTTCAAAATGCGGAAGTGGCGCTCCCCAACAAGCTTTTCGATTATTGTCTGGCGCGCGTGCCCAGTGTCGTCAGCGATTGCAAGGCGATGAGTGAATTCGTTCGCGAATGGGGCTTTGGCGAAGTCTTTCGTGCGGAAGACGCCGGCGATCTGGCCGCTGCCCTGCGCAAGATTTTCGCAACGCGCGATCAATATACTGCGCCGTTACAGGGTGAATCTCACTTTTTGAATCTCGTGGCGTGGGAAGCGCAGTGCGAACGGCTCGAAGCTTTGTACGCAAAAGCGCGCCTAGAAATTGCCAATACGGCTGACCAGGATAATTGGCGTGGCTTGCGGCGTTCGGATGAAGGTCAAGAGATTTTGCCAATCCACGTCAAGGATAAGTCGAAGTCTGCAGACCAAAAATTGGAAAATTTGCCGCCAGCATATGCGGGAGCGTTGCTGAGGATCGAAGATAATTATCTCGTTGGCTGGGCGCAGGATAACAATAATCCATCGCGGCCCGTCAAAATCGAACTATTGTATCGCAACGAGAAGATACTGGAAGGGCGGACGGGCGTTACTCTTGCTGAACACTTACCTTCGGTTGCGCCCAATAGTGGTTTCAGGCTGGAATTGCCGCGGATGTTCCGGGATGGCAAGGCTCGCAAACTCGCGCTCAGGATCGTTTCGACAGTCGTTATTCTGAAAGGCACGCCATTGAACGTCACGGCCCATGAACAATAAATTTAGCGCCAGCTTTGCGGGGAGCCAATTGGATGGCTGAAGGGGCAAAGTCCATGGATGCGACGGTTCTCACAGTGGTCGGAGCGCGGCCGCAATTTGTAAAGGCAGCGGTGGTTTCGAAGGCGCTGGCTTCCTGTGCCGGTATAAAGGAAATCATCGTTCATACAGGTCAGCATTACGATGCGGCGATGTCGCAAGTGTTTTTCGATGAACTGGATATTCCGGCCCCGCAACTCAATCTGGGCGCAGGCTCGGGCAGTCATGGTGCGCAGACCGCGCAGATATTGATTGGTCTGGAGGAAGCTATCATACGTCTGAAACCGGATATTGTGCTCGTTTATGGCGATACCAATTCAACGCTTGCTGCCGCGCTGGCGTCTGCCAAGCTGAATGTGCCGCTCGCGCATGTCGAAGCGGGTTTGCGATCATTCGATCGTTCGATGCCAGAAGAAATCAACCGCTATATAACGGATCATCTCTCGCAATTGCTTTTTGCGCCGTCAGATGCGGCAGTGGAAAATCTGGCGCGCGAAGGCATAGCGGGACCTCATATTGTCCGTACAGGCGATGTGATGATTGATGCGTCTATGAAATTCAAAGAAATCTCGGACCGTCGCAGCAATATATGCGCCCGGCTGGGCGTGGATAAAGGGTCCTATGCACTTGCGACGGTGCACAGGGCTTCCAATGTCGATGATGAAATTGCTTTATCCGTCATCGTGCAGGCGCTTTCGGAATTGTCGCAGACTTTGCCGGTCGTGCTACCGCTCCATCCACGGACGCGGGCCCGTTTGCGCTGCGACTTCGCGCCAGGAGTCAAAGTCATAGAGCCCGTGGGCTATCTCGATATGTGCCAGCTGGAAGCCCATGCAGAGCTGGTCGTGACGGATTCCGGGGGTGTTCAGAAAGAAGCCTTTTTTTATGGCGTCCCCTGCGTCACTCTGCGCAGCCAAACGGAATGGGGCGAACTTGTTGCGGGTGGATTTAATCGTCTTGCGCCACCCGTGAACGCGCGGGGTATCGTCAGCGCGTGCCTTGAGGCATTGCGCTCGATACCGGATTTCGCCGGCGCCTCCGATCTGCTAGGCTGCGGCGATTCAGCCGCCGCTATTGCGCGCGAACTGGCTCATTGGATTTCCCGGCGCCATGGCTAGGGCGAGCGGCGCGCTTAATTTAACTTGATGCCGACAGCCTTGATCACCTTCTCGCGTACTTCTGCCTGCGACTTTATAAAGGCTGCAAACTCTTCCGGACTTGCGCTCATGGCGGGCTCAATGCTTGAAGCGGCCAGCTTGTCCTGAATGTCCGGTGCGGCCATGGCTTTCTTTAGCGTGTCGAACAACCGGTCGATAATCGGGCGCGGTGTGTCCTTCGGCGCTACGACGCTCTGCCAGATGCCCAGGTCAAATTCGGGGAAGATGTCAGCGACGAGCGGAATTTCGGGCGCCAGCGAAGACTTGTTCTTGCCGGTCAGGGCCAGGATCTTGATCTTCTTGGCCTGGTAAAGCGGTAAGGCAACATTCACGCTTTCGTGGCCGAGCGGGATGGTGCCCTGCATCAGGTCGGAAATTTGGGTTGTGCCGCCGGCATAGGGCACCATGGTGATGTTGATCCCGGCAAGCTGGTTCAACTGTCCTGCTGCGACCTGTGAAGTAGGCGTGGAGACGCCCACAAAAAAAGTGCCCGGCTTGGCTTTTTCCTCGGCTATCAAGTCCTGCAGCGTATTAGCCTTGACGTTGAGATTAGCAACGATGGCCGACGGTATCCGGGCTATCAGCGCGACTGGCGCAAAATCCTTGAACGGATCATAGGATAGTGTCGAATAGAGATAGGGGTTCATCACCAGGGTGCCGTCGATGGCCAGCAGGATCGTGTAGCCATCAGGCTTGGCGCGGGCGACGGCTTGGGCGCCGATGATGGTGTTCGCCCCCGGCCGGTTTTCGATGACCACGGACTGCCCAAGTTCACTCGACATCTTCTGGCCGACAAGGCGGCCGAGTACATCCGCCGGGCCGCCGGGCGCAAACGGGACGATCATGGTGATGTTGCGGGTGGGATAACTTTGGGCGCAAGCCAGAGCCGGAATAAAAAGGGCAGCGGCGGCGCAAGCCTGGCGCAAGAATGGCAACATTTCAATCTCCTCCGGATTCTGCCTTCTGAACGAGCAGGTGGCTAATTTACCTTGTTTGACCAGGAAAGGCCAAGCGGGGAAATTAATGTGGGATTCGCAATGGGCCACGTTCTACGACTATAATCGCAAAGACAACCTTTGGGGGCACGGTTAGAAGAACAGGGCGCGTGGCGTCGCGGGCCATGCGTGGCTGCCTGAACCTGTTCTGGGAGGGAGAGGGTGGCAGAAGGAGGGGCCGTGGAATCAAATCAGTCTGAAGCAAGGTATGCTTCGCACGAAAACACGTTTCCGAAGCTGTTGCGCGCCAATGCGCGAATGCGCAGCGCACGGCCAGCTATGCGCCACAAGGATCGCGGCTACTGGCGGACCTGGACCTGGGCTGAAGTTTACGAGAACGTGCTGGCGCTGGCTCATGCATTTGAAACCCTAGGCGCAGGTTATGGCGACAAGATCGCCATTGTGGGCGGCAACAGGCCGCTGATGTACTGGTCCATTTCAGCCGCGCAAATTTTACGGGCTGTTCCTGTTCCTGTTTACGCGGACGCTACCCCTGAAGAGATGGCGGCCGTTATCGACGATGCGCAGATCAAGATAGCTGCGGTGCATGACCAGGAGCAGGTGGACAAATTGATTGGCGCCGCGGACCGTCTGCCATCTGTAAAATATATCGTTTATGATGAAGAGCGTGGTCTTGTTGACTATGACCATACGCAGCTGAAATCGATGAAGGCTCTCATGAAAGAGAGCAAGGCGCTGTTCGCACGCGATCCGTCGGTACGGGCGCGGCTGGTGTCGTCGATCGAGGCGGGGCAAGGCGGCGACACATCGATCATGCTTTATACATCCGGCACGACAGGCCGCTCGAAAGGCGTGATCTTGTCGGCGGAGCGCAGCGTAGCGGCAGCGCGCGATACAGCTGCCTTCGACAGGTTGAACGATCGTGATGAAGTGCTGGCCTATCTGCCCTGTGCCTGGGTGGGGGATCATTATCTGAACTATGCCCAGGCGATGGTGGCTGGCATCTGCATGGCCTGCCCCGAGAGCGGTGAAACGGTGCAGCAGGATCTGCGTGAGATCGGGCCTACTTTTTATTTCGCACCGCCCCGTGTGTTCGAAGGCCTGCTCACGCGAGTGATGATCCGCATGGAAGATGCGAGCAAGCTGAAGCAGCGGATGTTCCATTATTATCTTGGGATTGCGCGCAAATGGGGCGAGAAAATTCTCAACCGGCAGAATGTGCCCTTGCTTGCGCGTCTTCAATACGCCGTCGGCGAAATGCTGGTGTACGGTCCGCTTAAGAACGTGCTGGGATTTTCGCGGATTCGCGTTGCCTATACGGCGGGCGAAGCCATAGGCAACGATCTCTTTGCTTTCTATCGCTCGCTCGGCATCAATCTGAAACAGCTTTATGGCCAGACGGAAGCATTCCTCTACGTGACATGCCAGCCCGATGGCGCTGTGCGGTCTGATACTGTTGGGCCGCCTGCGCCCAATGTCACCATTCGCATCTCCGACGACGGCGAAGTGCAGTTCAAATCGCCGGGCCAGTTCATCGGCTATTATAACGATCCGCAAAAGACAGCAGAGACCGTGACGGAAGATGGTTTTGTTCGCACTGGCGACGCAGGAATTTTCGACAAGGATGGCCAGCTGCGCATCATCGATCGCGCCAAGGACGTGGGCAAATTAAAAGACGGCAGGCTGTTTGCGCCGAAATATATCGAGAACAAGCTCAAGTTCTTCCCCAACATCAAGGAGGCCGTGGCTTTTGGCGATGGCCGCGAGTTCACAACTGCCTTCATCAACATTGATCTGACCGCCGTCGGCAATTGGGCCGAGCGCAACAACATCATCTATTCATCCTATCAGGAGCTGGCGGCTCATCCTCGTGTTTACGATATGATCGCAAGGAATGTTGCGGAGATGAATGCAGCCCTTGCTGCCGAACCGATGATGTCCGGTGGCGTCATCAAGCGCTTTCTGATCCTGCACAAGGAACTCGATGCCGATGATGGCGAGCTGACGCGCACGCAGAAGGTCCGGCGCGGATTTGTCGGAGAGCGTTATGAGCCGCTTGTCAAAGCGCTGTATGACGGCTCACACGAGGCGGATATTTCAACTGAAGTCACGTTTGAAGATGGACGGCGCGGCACGATCAGCGCCCGCGTGCGCGTACAGGACATGCAGGACGAGGCTACTACGCGTCCGCTGGAGACGGCAGCATGAGCGCGACGGCTGCGATCAATTCGGCGGACACTCGTGCTGTAACGAACGAAGTGCTGCTCGCGGTTGAAAATGTCACTCTGCGGTTTGGCGGCGTCACCGCCATCAACGGTGTCTCGTTTGATATCCGCAAGGGTGAAATCCGCGCGATTATCGGGCCCAATGGCGCAGGCAAGACATCGATGCTCAATTGCATCAACGGATTTTATCATCCGCAAGAGGGACGCATCACATACAAGGGTGAAACGCGTCAGCGTATGCGCCCGCATGTGGCAGCGAGCCAGGGCATTGCGCGCACGTTCCAGAATGTCGCGTTGTTCAATGGTATGACAACACTCGACAACATCATGACGGGCCGGACGCTCAAGATGAGCGCGAATATATTCTGGCAGATGTTGCGTCTTGGACCTGCACTCGCGGACGAGATCAAGCATCGCGAATATTGCGAGGAGATCATAGACTTTCTGGAAATCGAGGCGATCCGCAAAACCCCTGTCGGCCGGCTTCCCTACGGGTTGCAAAAGCGCGTGGAGCTGGCGCGCGCCCTGGCGATGCAGCCCGATCTTCTGCTGCTGGACGAGCCAATGGCGGGCATGAATCTGGAAGAAAAGCAGGACATGTGCCGCTTCATCATAGACGTCAACAAGACTTTTGGCACCACGATTGCGCTGATCGAACACGATATGGGCGTTGTGATGGATCTGTCCGACCGGGTGGTCGTGCTGGAATATGGGCGCAAGATTGCCGACGGCACACCTGATGAAGTCAAGAGCGACCAGAAGGTGATCGACGCTTATCTTGGCGTTTCGCATTAGGTTCGGGGGAACACGTGCAGGAATTGGGTTCCTTTCTTGAAGTTCTGATCAGCGGCCTGTTGGCGGGCGTGCTGTATTCGCTTGTTGCGCTTGGATTTGTGCTGATCTTCAAGGCGTCGGGCGTTTTCAATTTCGCCCAAGGCGCCATGGTGCTGCTGGCCGGGCTTGCGCTCGTACGGTCGCTGGATTTTCTGGCGCATCATGGATTTCCCGGCTGGCTTGCCATCGTGTTGGGCTTCGTATTTGCCGGACTCGTCATGGCGCTGTGCGCGTTTTTCGTGCAACGTTACGTGCTGGGGCCATTGATCAATCAGAATGCGCTGACCATGTTCATGGCGACCATCGGCGCTACATTTGTCATTGAGGGCGTGGCGCAATTTGCGTTCGGTTCGGAAGTCTATCCCCTGCGGTTGTTTCCGACAGATGCTTGGATCGCAGGCGAGGGCTTGTTTCCCGGCGGCATTCTCATTAACAAGCTGGACGTCTGGGGCGGCGTGATCGCGGGATTGCTGGTGATCGCCCTCGCAATGTTTTTCCAATACACCAAGACAGGCCGTGCGCTGCGCGCCGTGGCTGACGATCATGCGGCCGCGCAGTCTGTCGGCATTCCCATCGACTGGATCTGGTTTGTCGTCTGGCTGGTGGCGGGTCTTGTGGCGCTGGTGGCGGCGGCGATCTGGGGCACCAAACTCGGCGTGCAATTCTCCATTACCTTTCTGGCGCTCAAGGCGCTGCCCGTGCTGATTATCGGCGGCTTTACTTCGGTGCCGGGCGCCATCATCGGCGGGCTGATTGTGGGCGCGGGCGAGAAGTTGGCGGAAGTCTATCTTGGCCCGTTCATCGGTGGCGGCATCGAATACTGGTTCGCCTATGTGCTGGCGCTGGCGGTGCTGATGGTGCGCCCGCAGGGGCTGTACGGCGAAAAGATCATCGAGCGGATTTAAGCGGGGCAAAGCGTGCTTTATCGTGAGACAGGCCAGTTCAAGACCAGTTACGCCAATGACATGGTCATCTTTCCGATCCGGCAGGATCGGATAGGCGTCTATCTGCTGCTGGGTTTTGCCTTCATCGTGCTGCCTCTGATGATGGCCTTCCATGTCGCACCATTCCGCACAGACTATTTTTTACTCGCTATCCTGCTGCCATTCCTGATTTTGTCGCTAGCGGCGATTGGCGTGAATATCCTGGTTGGCTATTGCGGGCAGATATCGCTGGGCTCAGGCGCGTTCATGGCGATAGGGGCCTATATGGCCTATAAATTCGGCACGGGAATTTCGGAAATCGGCCTGCCGCCAATGCCTATCGTGATCGCGATATTGCTGGGTGGATTGTCCGCTGCGTTTTTTGGCGTATTGTTTGGATTGCCGTCTTTGCGCATCAAGGGGCTCTATCTGGCTGTGGCGACGCTGGCGGCGCAATTCTTTTTTGACTGGGTATTTCTGCGCGTGAAATGGTTTACGAACTATGCACCGTCCGGCTCCGTTTCTGCGCCGGAGTTGAAGTTTTTTGGCTATCTCATCGCCACGCCGGTTGAAAAATACATGGTGGCGCTGTCATTCCTCACCCTCTTCGCGTTGGTTGCCAAGAATCTCGTGCGCGGCAATATCGGGCGTCAATGGATGGCAATCCGCGATATGGATATCGCAGCTGAGCTCATGGGCATCAGGCCGCTGGTCGCTAAGCTGTCTGCGTTTGCTGTGTCCTCATTCATCATTGGCATTGCCGGTGCGTTGTGGGCGTTTTTGCGCCTTGGAACCTGGGAGCCGCTGGCATTCGATATCAACCGTTCGCTTGAATTGCTGTTCATGGTGATCATCGGTGGCCTTGGTTCGATCCTTGGGTCATTTCTGGGTGCGGCGTTTATCCTGATGTTGCCGATCTTTCTCACGGTCCTGCCGGCGGAACTTGGCGTTCCCATCACAACGGAGACGGTGAGCCATTTGCAGAATGTCATCTTCGGCGCGATGATCTGTTTCATCCTGATCAAGGAACCTCTGGGCTTTGCGCGACTGTGGCAGATCGGAAAAGAAAAACTGAGGATGTGGCCATTCCCGTATTGATGGATGGCCGGTGAAATTCGCAGCGGGTTTGCTGCCGTTGCGGGGAAGTCAGGTTTGCAGGCACGTGCCGGTGAACCCGAGTTATATGCAAGATATTTCCGGCCTATGCCGGAAACATAACGGAGGAGTGCATATGTCAATGAAAGCATTGAAACTGGCTCTGGCTGCTGTGGGCGGAATGGTAATAGCGTCGCCGATGGCGCTGGCACAGGCGCCAAACGAGCAATTTATACCGCTTCTGTCTTACCGCACAGGCGCCTATGCGGTGAACGGCATTCCCTGGGCGAACGGTGTTTCGGATTATTTCAATCTGATCAACGAGCGGGACGGCGGCATCAACGGCGTCAGGATCGCGTTTGAAGAATGTGAAACCGGCTATGCCACAGACAAGGGCGTCGAATGTTATGAGCGCCTGAAAGGCAAGGGCGCAACCGGCGCTGCGTTTTTCAATCCTTTGTCCACAGGCATCACCTTCGCGCTGACGGAAAAAACACTCGCGGACAAGATACCGATCATCACCATGGGCTATGGCCGCGCGGACTCCAAGAATGGCGCTGTCTTTGCTTGGAACTTTCCGTTCCTTGGCACCTATTGGTCTGGAGCTGATATCGCCATGCAGCATGTAGCCAAAGAAATGGGTGGCGAAGACAAGCTGAAAGGCAAGAAGATCGCAATTGTCTATCATGATAGCCCCTACGGCAAGGAGCCTATCCCGACGCTGCAAGTGCTGGCCAAGAAGTTTGGCTTCACGCTCATGGAATTGCCAGTGACACATCCTGGTGTGGAACAAAAATCCACCTGGCTGCAAATCCGGCAGAACCGCCCGGACTATGTCTTGCTGTGGGGCTGGGGCGTCATGAACGGCACGTCCGTCAAAGAAGCAGCGGCTGTTGCCTATCCGCGCGACAAGGTGATTGGCGTGTGGTGGTCGGGCGCTGAGCCTGATGTGGCACCTGCCGGCGATCAGGCTATTGGTTACAAGGCATTGACGCTTGGTGAGAGCGGGGCTGGCGAATATGCGGTTCACGCTGCGCTAAAGCAGCATGTTTATGCCAAGGGCAAAGGTATCGCGAAAGACGATTTCGCTCAGGTGCTTTACAATCGCGGCATGATCAATGCGATGCTTGGCATTGAAGGCATCCGCAAGGCGATGACGCGTTATGGCAACAAACCGCTGACGGGCGAACAGATCCGCTGGGGCCTTGAAAATCTTGATCTCACGGCCGAACGCATCAAGGAGCTTGGATTTGCTGGTATGCTGACTCCTGTCAAGATCACCTGCAACGACCATGAAGGAGCCCGCTCTGCGCGTGTGCAGCAATGGGATGGCAAGCAATGGAAGATGATTTCCGACATGTACACGGCCCGGCAGGAAAATACGGAGCCGCTGGTGAAGGAAGTCTCTGCCAAATATGCGGAAGAGAAAAAGATCACTGCTCGCGATTGTTCAAAGCCTGATTAAACGAAAAAAGCGGAGGGAGCGGTTCGCCGCTCCCTCTATCCTGATGGGTTTTTAGCGGGGAGCCACACTTGACCACGCACAATGCTGCTGATGCGCCGCCGATCCTTTCGGTGAACAATATCGAGGTGATCTACGATCATGTCATCCTCGTCTTGAAAGGCGTATCGCTGACTGTGCCGCAGGGCGGGATCGTCGCCATTCTCGGCGCCAACGGCGCTGGCAAATCGACAACTTTGAAGTCGATTTCCAATTTGGTGAAAAGCGAACGGGGTGAACTCACCAAAGGTTCGATCGAATTTGCCGGTGAGCGCGTCGACAGGCTGATGCCCAATGATCTGGTGCGGCGCGGTTGCATTCAGGTGATGGAAGGCCGCCATTGTTTTGGCCACCTCACGATTGAAGAAAACCTGCTGACGGGCGCTTTCACCCGGCGCGAAGGGCGGGCCGTGGTCGCGCAGGAATTAGAGAGAATTTATCACTATTTTCCGCGATTGAAGGAACGCAGAACTTCACTTGCCGGTTACACATCCGGCGGCGAGCAGCAGATGTGTGCAGTGGGACGGGCGATGATGTCCAAACCGCGTATGATCCTGCTGGACGAGCCTTCCATGGGGCTTGCGCCGCAAATCGTCGAGGAAATTTTCACAATTGTGCGCGACCTGAACGAAAAGGAGAAAGTATCTTTCCTTCTGGCGGAACAAAATACCAATATCGCGCTGCGCTATGCGCATTGGGGATATATCCTGGAAAACGGGCGCATTGTTCTTGACGGCGATGCAGCAGCCTTGCGCGACAATGAGGACGTGAAGGAATTCTATCTCGGTGTCGCCGGCGAAAATCGCAAGAGTTTTCGCGATGTCAAGCACTACAAGCGGCGCAAGCGCTGGCTCGCATGAGCAAAGAGAAAACAGCTGACGTTTTCGTTTCGCCATTCTATAGTGACCTACCAGGGTAACGAAGGTCACTCCCATGCATTACGACAGGCTCGAACTTCGCGCACATGATCTGCGCGAGAGGGCATTGCTGAAGGATTTTCGTGCAATCATACGTGCTGCAAGACCGCGTGCGCCCGCATTGCGGCGGCAATTGCAGGGCATAAAACTCGATGACATCAAGTCACGAGCTGATCTTGCTCAAATTCCGGTCGTCCGCAAAAGCGATCTTGCGCAATTGCAATCGGATGAGCCGCCATTCGGCGGACTGACATCCACCCGCGCTGGGGCCATGAAGCGATTGTTGATGTCTCCTGGGCCTATTTTTGAGCCGGATGCGCACGCAAAGGATTGGTGGGGCGCAGCTCGAGCGCTTTATGCAGCGGGCATCCGCCGCGGCGATGTCGTGCTCAATACCTTTTCATATCATCTCACGCCTGGCGGACACATCATGGAAAGCGGCGCATGTGCGCTGGGCTGTCCGGTTATTCCCGCCGGCCCCGGGAATACGGAACAGCAGCTTGAAGCGATCGCGCATTACAGGCCGCGTGCCTATTGCGGGACGCCTGATTTTCTGAAAATCATTCTCGACAAGGCCGTGGAATTGAAGCGCAACGTCAAGTCCATTGAACGTGCGCTGGTTTCCGGCGCCGCTTTGCCAAAGACGCTGCGGGACGAACTCGTCGAGCGCGGCGTCGCCGTGCGGCAATGTTATGCAACTGCGGAACTTGGCGTCATCGCCTATGAGACGTCAAACACCAAGGGCGCGCTGATTGATGGGATGATGGTCAATGAACATGTCATTCTTGAAATCGTGCGGCCAGGCACGGGAGATCCCGTGCCTTCGGGCGACGTGGGCGAAGTGGTCGTCACGCGTCTTGCCAAGGATTATCCGCTGCTTCGGCTTGCGACAGGTGATCTGTCTGCACTCATTCCGGGGAAATCTGCATGCGGGCGAACCAATATGCGCATCCGAGGATGGATGGGGCGGGCGGACCAGACGACAAAGGTCAAAGGTATGTTCGTACATCCACGCCAGATTGCGGAAGTTGCGAACCGTCATCCGGCGATTGGCCGCGTGCGGCTTGTCGTCAGCCGCGAACGCGAGCAGGATATCATGACTTTGCACGCAGAATGCGCAAAGCCGGAGGATGGGCTGGCGCGGGCAATCAGCGAGACGTTGCAAAGCGTCAGCAAGCTGAAGGGCTCTGTTGTGCTGGCCAAAACAGGAAGCCTGCCGAACGATGGCAAAGTCATCGCCGACGAACGGCCTATATCCTGACGCGCCTTTGCAAATTATAAATGCGTGGATCAATCGCGGGATAGAAGATGTCCGAACACGCAACACATCAGGCATTCGCGCTTAACGAGGAACAAGCCGCCATTTCGCAGATGGCGCGGGACTTTGCCGATCAACACATCGCGCCCCATGCCGTGCGCTGGGATGAAGAGAAATATTTCCCGGTCGAAGTCTTTCGCGAAGCTTCCAAGCTGGGCATGGGCGGCATCTACGTCCACGAAGACGTTGGCGGCAGCGGATTGGGGCGGCTCGAAGCTGCGTTGATTTTCGAAGCCTTGGCGACGGGCTGTCCATCGACTTCGGCATTTCTGTCCATTCACAACATGGTTGCCTGGATGATCGATTCATTTGGCAACGAGGGACAGCGCAAGGCATGGGTTCCCCGCCTGACGGCGGGCGAAATCCTCTGCAGCTATTGCTTGACCGAGCCCTCGGCAGGATCAGATGCCGCAGCGCTGACAACGACAGCCAAACGCGATGGCAGCGACTACATTCTGAACGGCGTCAAGCAATTCATATCGGGAGCCGGTGCAACCGATATCTATATCGTGATGGCGCGCACGGGCGGGCCGGGTGCGAACGGCGTGTCCTCCTTCATTGTTGAAAAGGACATGGTGG
Source organism: Beijerinckiaceae bacterium (assembly GCA_947474545.1). GTDB lineage: Bacteria > Pseudomonadota > Alphaproteobacteria > Rhizobiales > Beijerinckiaceae > Terripilifer. The sequence continues at coordinate 22,080 of CANJJI010000054.1, forward strand.
GGCTGTCGTTCGGTGCGAATGAAAAAAAAATGGGTTGGAACACGCAACCGACACGACAAGTTATCATGGATAATGTGCGTGTGCCCGCTGCCAATCTGTTAGGCGAAGAAGGGCAGGGCTTCAAATTCGCCATGGGCGGGCTTGATGGCGGCCGACTGAATATTGCGGCCTGCTCGCTAGGCGGCGCGCAATCGGCGCTCGACAAGGCCTGCGCCTATATGGGCGAGCGCAAGGCTTTTGGCCGGCGTCTTGAAGAATTTCAGTCGCTGCAATTCAAGCTGGCTGATATGGAAATCGAACTTGAGGCAGCGCGCACATTCTTGTGGCGGGCAGCGTCCATGCTTGATCAAAAAGATCCGCGCGCGACCAAGTTTTGTGCGATGGCCAAGCGCTTCTGCACCGATACCGGCTTTGATGTGGCCAACAGCGCGCTGCAATTGCACGGCGGCTACGGCTATCTGGCTGATTATGGTATTGAGAAAATCGTTCGTGACCTGCGCGTCCACCAGATTCTTGAAGGCACAAACGAGATTATGCGTTTGATCGTGGCGCGGACGATGGTGGGCAACAAGCGATGAGCGATCTGATTATTGCGCGTCAAGGCACGCTGGGCCGGATCACACTGAATCGACCGAAAGCCCTGAACGCGCTGACCTATGACATGGTCGTGACCATGCACGCAGCGTTGAAGGACTTTGCTGCCGACAATACTGTTGCCGCTGTTCTGGTCGACGGCGCGGGCGAGCGTGGGCTTTGCGCCGGAGGTGATATCCGCTCGATTTATGATGCGCAGATCAAAGGAAGCGATCTGCCGGCGCGGTTCTGGCGCGACGAGTATATCATGAATGCCTATATCGCCGGATTTTCCAAGCCCTATATCGCAATCATGGATGGCATTGTGATGGGCGGCGGTATTGGCGTTTCCGCGCACGGATCTCATCGCATAGTTACAGAGAGAACACGCGCAGCCATGCCGGAAGTCGGCATCGGATTTTCGCCTGATGTTGGTGGCACGTACCTGCTTTCACAGGCGCCGGGCGAATTGGGAACATTCTCCGGCTTGACCGCGACTCCCATGAACGCGGCGGACGCTATCGCTGCGCGATTTGCAGACGATCATGTGAACTCTTCAGAAATCCCTGTGCTTATTGAAACTCTCGCGCAATGTCAGTCGCCGTACGAAATCGGAACTGCGATTGCGGCCCGTCGCAGTGCGCCCGCGGAGGGGCTTTTTTCAGCAAACTATTCATGGATAAATGCCTGTTTTGCTCATGATAGTGTCGAAGAAATCATGGGTGCGTTGGCGGGCCAGGCCGAAGCTGACGCGCAGAAAGCATACGCGGCTATGTCGCGGCATTGTCCCAAATCGCTCAAGGTCGCCTTGCGCGCCCTGCGTGAAGCGCGCCGCCTTGCCGTGCTGGAGCCCTGTCTGCAGATGGAATATCGCGTTTCGCTTGCGTGTATCGCTGCGCCCGATATGGTTGAAGGCATCAGGGCTGTCGTAGTCGACAAGGATCAGAAGCCGCGGTGGTCGCCATCAACGCTTGGTGACGTGACGCTAGAAATGGTGGCGAGCTATTTTATCGAGCGGCCGGGCGATCATATCGAATTTGCGAACGCTTGATACAACGGAGCAGGACAATGGCTAATATCGCTTTCATCGGCCTCGGCAATATGGGCGCGCCCATGGCTGCCAATCTTGTGAAGGCTGGACATGCCGTCAAAGCTTTCGATTTAAGTGTCGCCGCAAAGGACGCAGGCCGTGCTGCCGGCGCAGAAATTGCTGCAACCGCAGGGGAAACGGCAAAGGGCGCAGATTGCGTGGTGACTATGCTGCCGGCAGGCAAACATGTGACAGGCGTTTACAGTGATACTGAAGGAATATTGAAGCATGCGCCCAGAAGCGCCTTATTTATCGATTGTTCCACCATTGATGTCGACAGCGCGCGCAAGGCGCATCAGCTCGCAAAAGCAGCGGGTATGGAATCCCTAGATGCGCCAGTTTCCGGCGGCGTGACCGGCGCTACTGCGGGCACGTTGACATTCATGGTTGGCGGAGAAGAAGACGCTTTCCTGCGTGGAGAAACCTATCTCAAGGCAATGGGCGCACGCACGGTGCATTGTGGCGCTGCGGGCGCAGGACAGGCTGCAAAGATATGCAACAACATGATCCTTGGGATTTCCATGGCGGCGGTGAGCGAGGGCATCGTGCTTGCGGAAAAGCTGGGTCTTTCGCACAAGGCCTTGTTTGATGTCGTTTCGACGTCGTCGGGATCGTGCTGGTCGATGACGAAGAATTGTCCGATGCCGGGTATGGTGGATGGCAGCGCCTCAAACAATGATTTCAAGGCGGGTTTTACCGGCGAGCTTATGCTGAAGGATCTCACACTTGCGATTGAAGCAGCGAAAGCTACTGGCACGCAATGCGAACTTGGCGATCATGCGCGACGCCTTTATGAAGCATTCAGTGCCAGCGGCCAGGGCGGGCTGGATTTTTCCGCCATGGTGCAGGATGTGCGCAAACGTTCGGAGTGAATGATGTCGGGCAAAACATTGGCTGCAAGCTATGAAACGATTTTGGTTGAGACGCGCGGGCGCGTCGGGCTTGTCACGCTGAACAGGCCACAGGCGCTCAATGCTCTCAATCAGCAGGTGGGGCTCGATCTCATTTCTGCGTTCGAAGCTTTCGATGGGGATGATGGCATCGGTTGTATCGTGCTGACAGGATCGGAAAAGGCATTTGCGGCGGGAGCTGATATCAAGGAAATGCAGCCAGTCGATTATGCAACGGCCTTCGGGAAGGATCTCTTTGCGAATTGGGAAGCGCTGACGCGTGTGCGCAAACCCATTATCGCGGCGGTTGCAGGATTTGCACTGGGCGGCGGCTGCGAGCTTGCCATGTTATGCGATATGATTATTGCGGCTGACAACGCGAAATTTGGCCAACCTGAAATCAAGCTGGGCGTGATGCCGGGTATGGGTGGCACACAAAGGTTTACGCGGGCTGTTGGAAAAGCGAAGGCTATGGATATGTGCCTTACAGGCCGCATGATGGATGTGCAGGAGGCAGAACGTGCAGGACTTGTGGCGCGCATCGTGCCTGCGGATAAGTTGATCGAAGAAGCAATCTCGGCAGCAACGGTCATCGCATCAATGTCTATGCCCTCAGTGATGATGACCAAGGAAGCGATAAACAGGGCATTTGAAACGCCATTGTCCGAAGGGCTTCGCTTTGAGCGGCGCGTATTCCACTCACTGTTTGCGACTGAAGATCAGAAGGAAGGCATGGCCGCTTTTGTCGAGAAGCGGAAACCCAATTTCAGGAATCGTTGATCCCCCAATTGTCTTCAAGTCTGCGTTCTGCGGAATTCTGCGAAACGCTGCGCTATTTCACGCGCGATAAGCGGCGTCGAATCGATAGGTTTGTACGTCCAGTTTTCTATGTGTCCGGCCCAGGGGCGAATCGTCCCCTGTGTCAGCAGTTCATTAATGAAATGGCCAAACTTCTGGGCATGGCCAGTTGGTTCGTATACATGAACAGGCTTTCCGGTGGCGATGCTTTCGCCGATCATATTGACGCTATCTGTTGTGACAACAAAATAGTCGGCCATCGCCAACATGGTCATGTAAGGATTCTCGCCGCTACCGTCCCACAGGAAAGTACGGTGCTTCCAGTCTTCATTCGCTTCGACAATCAGCCGGATCCTGTTGATGAGCTCCTGTGGCGTGCGGCGCGAAGGCGAAACCATGAGGCTGGCGCCAGATTCCAGTATCTGCGCTGCAATGGTTGCCAGCGCTTCAATATCGGTGTGTTCAAAACTATACTTGCGGCTGGGTCCGCCGATCAACAAGGCCACGCGGGGTGAAGGCAATACTGCGATGGCTGGATGCGGATTGGCGCGCGCCTCTTCGCGGGCGCGGGCGTCGCGCGGATGAGGAGCCGTCAATGTTGTGAAGACATTCCGGCCGCTCAGCCGGTCGTGTTCCGGCAGGCAGATCAGGTGGAATCTGCGGCGCCAGTTTCGTGGATTCCCAAGAAATACGGTAAAGGTCTTGCCGCCGGAACGCTTGCGGATTGCGCGCAGATAGGGTGCGGTTTCGCGTCCTGAAGCCAGTACAATATCTGGATAGGGCGGATCAAGCGCGTTATCGCGGGGATCAGCAGGCCCCCAGGGCGAGACGAGGTGAAACAGAGGCCCGGGTTTTACAGGTCGTATTTCAGGTTTGATACCCAATGCATGCGCCACGCCCAGGCAAGGCAGGACATGCCCGAGTTTCACCGAGCCGAGAATTGCAAGCGTTGTATTCGGTGGCAAAGATGTCATGCCAATCGTGTCTGTCCAGCTCGAGGATTTGGCCATGCAATTCCTCTCCTTGTGTCGCAAAGGATGGCTGCCATTGCAATCAAAAATGGTAATATACCAGCTTCATATGGAGTTTGCCGGATATGAAATCGCAGCTGTTCGTCACGCGCCGGTCATTGCTCAAGACGCTGGGGGCTGGCGCTCTTGCGCAAATTGGCTGCGGTATTGCAGCGCCTTATATTTCGCGTGCGGCTGACAGACCGGGCATTCCCTTCGGTGTGCAATCGGGCGATGTATCTGCCGATGGCGCGATGATCTGGGCGCGTACGGACATTGCAGCGCGCATGCATGTCGAGGTTTCCACCACTGAGAGTTTCAACTCGATTCTCAAAGGTGTATCGGTTGACGCCTTGCCCGAAAGCGATTTTACGGCGAAAGTCCTGATGGACGGATTGCCTGGGGATCAAGATATTTTCTACCGGATCAGATTTCAAAATCACAATGAGCCGGCGCTATTCAGCGCGCCTGCCGCCGGCCGATTTCGCACCCCGCCTGCCGATAAAAAGCCGATCAATTTTGTCTGGTCTGGCGATACGGCCGGGCAGGGTTGGGGCATCGATGAATCGCGCGGTGGCATGCGTTGTTACGAGACCATGCGGCGCAACCGGCCCGATTTCTTCATCCACAGCGGTGATACGGTTTATGCTGATGGCGCTGTATTGCCGGAACAGAAAATGCCGGATGGCGGCGTATGGAAAAACATCACAATCGAGGAGAAACTGAAAGCGGCTGAGACGCTCGCCGAGTTTCGAGCCGCGTTCAAATATAATCTGATGGATCGCAATGTGCTTGCATTCAACGCGGAAGTGCCCGGATTCTATCAATGGGACGACCATGAAGTTACAGACAATTGGTGGCCAGGCCAGTCATTGACGAGCGCGGATCATCGCACAAAGAAATATACGCAAGCAAATATGATGACATTGGCAGCGCGGGCATCGCGCGCGTTTCATGAATTCCTTCCCGTACGGCCCAGCGCAAATGAACCGGGGCGGGTTTACCGGCGGCTTTCCTATGGTCCTTCGCTCGACCTGTTCTTTATCGACATGCGCTCCTATCGTGCGCCCAATGGGGACAACAGACAAATGGCTTATGGCCCGGATGCCTATTTTCTCGGGCCTGAACAATTGGCGTGGCTGAAGCGCGAGTTGAAAGCATCGCGGGCAACCTGGAAAATCATCGC
>CANJJI010000055.1 GCA_947474545.1 Beijerinckiaceae bacterium
ATTTCACCATTGGGCATCATCGTGCCCGCTTTCCAGCCCGCCGTCTGGCTCTGCATAATTGTCTGCGCGAACCAGTTGGTCAAATCTTCCTCGCCATCAACCGTGAGGATGAAATCCTTCTGCGCGTTGATCTGCTCAAGCCAGTTGATCGGCGGCATCAGCAGCCGCGCACCGTCAGCCGCTGTCTTGAAATTCAGCGTCACATCCGGCTTGGGATGCAGACCCTTGCGTGAAGTGATGCGCCCGTCCTTGATCTGATACCAGCGTCCGGTTTCCTCATCGCGCGCTTTCAGCTGTGCGACGAGATTGCGCTCCTTCAAACGTTTACGGAAAGACGGATGCTGCCAAGCGGAAAGCTTCAGTGCTTGCGCCAGGCCAAACAGGATCGTGGAAAATTTCAATGTGGCCAGTGACATCGGAGCCTCCCCGGGAGGGGCATTAAGCCCCGGTTATTGCTGTGGCGGATAGGCGGATTGCGCGAACCGTGCAAGCCCCCAGTCGTCCGGCGGAACACTGCCCGCGCCAAAGCAGAAATGCAAGAGTCCGGGCGGGTTTCCAGCTCCGGCCAGGTATTATAGGTTATCAAAAAGGCAAGGGGAAATTTGCGCCATGACAGACATAGCCTTTCAGTCCGCCAAATCGCTGGCCCGTTTGATCCGGCGCGGCAAGATTGGCTGCGCGGAATTGCTCGAGCATTTTCTCGCCAGGGTCGAACACTACAATCCCCGGCTGAATGCCATCATAGCGACCGATATACCCCGCGCGAAAAAACGCGCCCGCGCTGCAGACAAGGCACTGGCGAAGGGTGAGATCTGGGGGCCATTGCACGGCGTTCCCATGACGGTCAAGGAATCCAATGATATGCAGGGGCTCCCCACGACCTGGGGCGTTCCGGCTTACAAGGAGTCCATTGCCAGCCAGGATGGGCTGGCTGTGCGACGCTGGCTTGATGCGGGCGTCACCCTGTTCGGCAAAACCAATGTGCCTATGTTGTTGGCCGATTCCCAGAGCTGGAATGAAATTTACGGCTCAACGAATAATCCCTGGGATTTGACACGAACCCCCGGAGGATCGTCCGGCGGAGCAGCGGCAGCGCTGGCAGCGGGCCTCACGGGCATTGAGATGGGCTCCGACATTGCATCTTCAATTCGCAATCCCGCCCATTTCTGCGGCCTGTTCGGCCACAAGCCGACCTGGGGCATTTGCCCGCCGCGCGGCCACGCGATGGGCGGAGCCTTGCGCCAGACCGATATTTCCGTGATCGGACCTTTGGCCCGCAGCGCTAACGATCTGGCCACCGCATTGAATATTATCGCCGGTCCCGATGAAATCGACAGCGCCGGTCTTCGCCTGAAATTGCCAGCGCCCCGCCACAAATCATTCCGCAAAATGAAAATTGCCGTCATCCTTGATGATGTTACTGCGCCGGTTGATGACGAATACAAAGCCCTGTTGCAAAAGCTTATGGATTTTCTGGGCAAGCAAAAAGCCAGCATACATATCGGCGCCCGTCCGGATATCGACATGGACGACGCCCATCGCACGTTCGATGTGATGCTGCGCGCCGCCACATCAGGCCGCAATCCCGATGCCGCCTATGCGCAAGCCCTGGAACGTGCGGCTGGGCTCAGCCCTGATGACGACAGTGTACAGGCGCGCGGCCTGCGCGGCGCAACCATCAGACATCGCGACTGGCTGCGGCTGGATGAAAAGCGAACCGCCATGCGCTGGAAATGGCATGAGTTCTTCAAAGACTATGATCTGATGCTCGCGCCGGTCATGTCGACTGCGGCTTTCAAACACGATCACAAGGGATCTTACGAGCGCTTCTCCACCATCAATGGCAAACAATATCCCGCCATGATGGAGACATTCTGGGCCGGATATTCGGGCCTGTCGTTTCTGCCCTCCAGCGTCGCGCCCATCGGCTTTACAGCCAGCGGATTGCCTGTCGGTGTGCAAATCATTGGCCCGCAATATGCTGACCGTTCGACCATTCATTTCGCCAAAATGCTGGAGGCGGACTATCAGGGATTTGTCCCGCCTCCGGGATTTGAGTGAGCCTATAACGCGCCCGTGACAGTCGGCCCGCCGTTGGGACGATGCCGTTTGACAGCTTCCGGATTGGTAGAATCCACGCCCATGTAAACGCCGCGCTCCCATGAGCGTTTAAGGGGATCAGCGACTTTCAGCGCCATCTTGCCGATGTGCTGAATTTCGATTTCCACCGTCTCGCCATCCTGCACAAAGCCAAGCCCTTCATGATTGGTGCCGCAGGCGATCAGATCGCCCGAATTCATCGTCATGACTGTTGTGGCAAATTCAACGAGAGCGGGCACACGATGTTCCATATCATCGGTATTGTAATTGTGCCTGAGCTGGCCATCATTCCAGAAACGCACAATGAGATCGTTGGGATCGGGGATTTCATCTGCCGTTGCAATGCACGGTCCAATAGGCCCGAATGTATCGAATGATTTGCCAAGCCAGCTCGCCAGCGGCGTTGCCGGCCAGGTGCGCCGCCCGTCCTGCCGCGCAGAAACATCAATGAGACAGGTGTAACCAAAAATTGCGCTTTTCCAGTCCTTCGCCTTCACCATTTTGGCGGGGCCCTTCATCACAAGCGCCAGTTCCGCTTCATGCATGAACGCCCATGGCACAGTGTAATCGGGCAGCATGATCGTATCGCCGGGGCCTACCACTGCATCGGGATTTTTCATGAACATGTTGAGCGGCCGCGCCTCACGCTGCGCATGTTCCCAATAATTGGCGATGCAGCCAAGAATCTTGCCCGGACGCGGCAGGGGCGGACCAAGATGTACGCTGGCAAGTGGCACTGCCGGCCCTTCGCTCTCAAGCTTGGCAAGCGCGGGGCGAAGCTGATCAAAGTCGTCGATAATTCCCTGCATGACCAGCTGCGGCGTATAGCTTTTCTTCACAGCAGCGGAAATATCGACCACGCCGCGCGGCGTCAGCAGGCCCGGCGTCAATTCGGTTTTGGACGCATCGCGAAACAGGACAAGCCGCATAAAATCCTCCCGGCGCCGGCTGGCGGACAAATTGATTTCGCCCTCTGGTTCCAGTCAGCAGAGCCCCGAGCTTCCAGTGAGGCGCGGATGGTGTCAATGGCTGACGCAGCGCTTCAGGCAAGCGCCAATAACCCCGCCGTACGTTGCACGCGAGGATATGATGGCCCGGGGATGCAGGCAGAGCGTCAGGAGGTATCGGGGGCGGGCGGCAGCGCATTGCGGGCGAGCCATTCGCATTCGCGCAGCACATGATCGATTTCCAGACGCGGCTTTTGCCGATGACCCGGCGGGCGCCCCGGCCGCAGGGGCGTTCTGAATTTCAATTTGGGCACGTTCTGGCGTCTGGCCAGCGCACGGACAAGACGTTTGGCCTGATGCGGCAAATCGTTGAGGGCGCCGACCACGGCCTCAAGACGGCGCAGGAGATTGATGGGGCTGACGTCCTCAGCTTTTTTGTCCGGCACGGGCGGGGCGTTGAGACTCTCCTTGAGCCTGCGGAGTCCCTCGTCCGTCAGGGAAATAATACGCGGCAGCGCGCGGGGCGTTTTCTTTGCGGGGCGCTGACGCCAAAATCGCTGCCTGGGATCGAAGAGCGCAAAAGACTGGCGCTTTTTTGCATCTCCGGTGCGGGCAAGACCCGGGGGTACGGAGGAACGGCGTTGTGCCCGCGGCGGCGGCGCTTTCATGCCCGTGATTGTCACCAGAACCACAATCAACCGCCGCACAGCCGATTCAGCAGGACGCAACACGCGGACAATTCTGCGATGCAGCTCTACAGAAATCCGCGCAGGCCCGGCGCCCCCACCCAGCAGGGTGAAGAGCCCCGCGATGATGCGGGCGAGGAAGGTTTTATTGAGATCGATCGCTGCGGGAATATCCATGGCGGGCTGCTTGGGCAAAGAACAAAAAGTGAACATAAGGAACGAACGGATTTTTGTCAACTGGAATTTTATCCCTGGATAGGACAAGCGCGTTCCAGCGCCCCAGCGGGGGGCGCAACTGTAGCCACGGTGAAGCGCAGCGGAACTCGTGGAGAAGTGATTTTGATCTTCGTCTCTGCCCCGGCGGAGCGGCGGAGTTTCACGCAGACTCCTCGCTCAATCGCACACGAATTTCTCGTCAAACGCGATGCCTTGAGCGCGCAGAACGCGCAAGAATTCGGACCTGTGGTCTTCGGTTCTGTGACGCTTTGCCGACCCCCGGATATATATCTTCAGCGCGTCTGTTCAGATACCGTATTCACCTGACCGTCGCCTCTACTTCTGCGGCCGATACGCTGTTCCTTTGATCTCCACCAGAATATGCGGATGCGGCAATTGATCCACGGCCACCGTGGTTCTTGCAGGGCCCTGAAAATCAAAAAACTCGGCATAGGTCTCGTTATAGCCCTTAAAATCGTTGATGTTGGCAAGGAACACGGTGACATCCACCAGGTCTGAAAGGTCCGCGCCTTGTGAGCGCAGGATATCGCGGATGTTTTCCAAGACAGCGCGTGTCTGCGCGCGGATGTCGAGGTCCGTATTGCCCATCTCATCAGCGCTGGCGCCCGCGAACGAACCATCGGGCCGGCGCGAGGAAATGCCGGAGACGAATAAAAAGTCTCCGGCGCGCTTCACATGCGGATATTTGCCGCGCGGTTTGGCTTTGCCGGGCAGGACTGTTGCTTGCTCCGCCATCGCCGCCTCCCGCTTACTTCTCGTCGAAATAAAGCCGGCCCGGATTGGTCACTAGCAGCTTCTGCTGCAATTCCGGCTCGGGTGCGAACAGCGGCACGAGATCGACGAGATCGCCGTCGTTCGGCATCACCTTCACATTGGGATGCGGCCAGTCCGTACCCCAGATCACCCGGTCAGGGCCTGTTTCGCAAATCTTGCGCGCGAATGGCACGCTGTCGGTGAACGGATAACCCTTCGACGACACACGCTCGGAGCCGCAGACCTTCACCCAGCATTTCTCATCATCCTTCATCAGGTTGATGAGACATTCGAACGGCTTTTGCTCCATGCCGTCGCCGGCCTTCACACGGCCCATATGATCGACCGTATAAATGACAGGCAGCTTCGCCAGCATGGGCGCATAATCGGGCAGATCAATCGCATCGAAATGCACATCCAGCGACCAGCCGAAATTCTTGATCTTGTCGACAACGTTGTGGAACACTTTCATGTCGGGCACGCCGCCCAGATGCGCCACAAAGTTGAACCGGCAGCCCCGGATGCCACCCTGGTGCAGCTTCTCGATATCTTTCTCCGAAAAGCTGTCGTCGATATTGGCAACTGCGCGATAGGCGCCGCCGCTCTGGGCGATGGCGTCAAGGCAAACTGTATTGTCATTGCCGTGGCAGCTCGCATTGACGATCACAGCCCGGGTGAGGCCGAGTTTTGATTGCAGCGCCTGAAACTTGTCGAGGCCGGAATCCGGTGGCGTATAGGAGCGGTCGGGCGCGAAGGGATATTTGTCGCCGGGCCCGAAAATATGGCAATGGGCGTCAGTCGCTTTTGGCGGCAGCTTGAACTTCGGAGTCTTGGTGTTCGGGTCCGGCGGCGGAATGGTGGGAACGAAAACCTGCGCCATCTGATACTACTCCCTAAAGGTCCGGCTCACGCCGATGCTGGCGGGCTGTCTATACCGCAGGCCAGAACGAGGCAAGCCGGGCCCTGACGCGCTGATCGCAAGGAAATACAATAGGCATGGTCTCCCCTGTTCTCACCCTCGAAGAAACCATGACTCTCCTGACCCCCGTGGCCGGACCGAGGGATAGTCTACCCGCTGAAATCGAGGTCGCCATCATCGGCGCAGGGCCCGCCGGGCTGACCGCCGCCAACCTGCTCGGCCAACTTGGGGTGAAGGTCGCGCTGATCGAACGCAACGCCCGGACTTCGGATCTCCCACGCGCAATTGCGGTGGATGATGAATACATGCGCCTGCTCGACAGGCTCGGCCTTGGCCCGGAACTCGATGGCCATATTTCCAAACCCTTCGGCGTGCATTTCAGCTCGCCACTGGGCTTTGCCCTGGTGGCAGTGCCGGGCTTCATCACGCCCAACGGCTTTGGCAATCGCAATGCGGTGTCGCAGCCGATGTTTGAAAAGATATTGCTGAAGGGCGCGCAGCGCTTTGCCCATGTCCACAGCCGCTTTGGCGCATCAGTCACTGATATCGCGCAGGACAAGGACGGCGTGACAATCACGCTGGCGGAGGAAGCCGGACAACCGCAAACCATACGCACCAGATATGTGCTGGCCTGCGATGGCGCGCGCAGTTTTGTGCGCCAGCATCTCGGCATCCCCTTTGAAGGCGCGAGTCTGGATCAGCCGCATCTCGTGGTGGACCTGGCCGAAGTGCCGGATCAGGCGGGCTTCTCGCGTTTCATCTGCAATCCCCGGCGGCCGTTGAATGCGGTGCTCGGTCCCTATGGCGGCCGACGTCTCGAATTCATGCTGCTGCCCGGCGACAATCACGCCACGATCGCCAGCGACGAAAGCATCCGCGCACTGGTGGACAGGCACACCCCCTATAAGGGCATGCCGCTGAAGATCATCCGCCGCGCCATTTATGGCCTCGCCGAGCGCCTTGCCGCCCGGCTTCAGGACGGACGTATTTTTTTGCTGGGCGACGCAGCGCACATCATGCCGCCATTCGGTGCGCAGGGCATGAACACCGGCGCGCGCGATGGCGCAAATCTCTGCTGGAAAATCGCTGCTGTCCTGGCAGGCAGATTGCCCTCTACGGCGCTCGCAACATATGAAATTGAGCGGCGCGAACATATCCGCCAGACCATCGATTATTCCGTGCACATCGGCAAGCTTGCCAACATCCGTTTCTGGCCACTTGCCTTGCTGCGCGACGCCTTCTTTGCGCTGGTGAACCTGTCGCCCGCCGTGCGGCGCTATTTCGCTGAAATGCGCCATTTGCCGAAACCCGTCATCAAGGACGGACTGCTCCTGCATGACAGCGGCATTGACAATTCGCCGGTAGGACGTCTGCTCCCGCGCTGGTTGCTTCGTGCGCCGGACGGACATCCCGCCAACATTGACGCAGAGATTGCCATGCAATGGGCGTTGATCGGCGTGAATCTGCCGCGCGACGCCCTCGAGAAATTTACGACAAGCGTGCCGTGGATGCAGCTTTCCCCGCGCCTGATTTCAATATCGGCGAGCCTTGAATACGGCTACGATTTTGAATTCGACCGCAGCCGCGCCAGCGAATTGTTCGACGCCTTGCGCGGACATATTTTAATTTTGCGTCCCGATAATGTAGTCGCTGGCGTGGCGCTGGCGAAAGACTTCGCTGCCATGTCTGACGCTCTCGCTATCAAGCTCTACGCTCAGGCTGGCCTGTAAATCTCTCTGGCCAACTTGAAAAACTCGGCCTCCCGGTCCGGGTCGGTCGTCCCCAACAATTTCGCACCGAGCGCTGTGCGGATATCCGGCGGCGCCTGATCCAGCACACCCTTGATCGCAACACCACGTCCGCTGCGCGCATAAAGCAACTGCGCCTGCGGATCGAGAAAGAAATTCAACAGCAGTCTGGCAGCATTGGGATGCGGCGCCTGCTTCAACCTCGCCAGCATGAACACCTGGTAGGGCGAACCCTCCTGCGGCCAGATGAATTTGACAGGCAATTGTTTCAGCAACAGATAATCGGGATATTTTTGCGGAAAATAGACCGCATATTCACCGCGCGAAACACGCCGGCCCCCTTCCAGCAAATTACGCGTAAATGTCAGGTTCTGTTTTGCAAGCGATTGTTGAAATCCAGGGCCCATATGTTCATAGGTCGTGGCAAAGGTCGCATAACCTTCGCCAGCCGCACGCGGATCATCGGCGAGAATTTTGTCCTTGAAAAACGGATCCAGAAGATCGCGAAAACTTTTGGGCTCCTTGTCTGCAGTGACGATGCCTGTATTGATCATGAAGCCGAAGATATTGACAAAAATGGGTATGCGCACACCGTTGCCTTCAAGGCCCGGCAAGATGTTCGCCTCATTGGGAAGCCTGCCATGGGCTTCAAAATGCCCGGCACGATCCATGATGATGGCGCCCGTCGATCCATTCAGACACAGGTCAGCCTGAAAGCGCCCGGAGGATTGTTCCAGCCGCACACGCTCGCGCAATTCCGACGCACGCATGTCCAGGAAATTCACTTTCACGCCGTAGCGCGCTGTAAACGCGCCGGCAACGTCACGATGAAGGCCGACGCCCGTGTTGTAGATCGTGACGCTGCCTTCCTGCTTCGCCGCGCGCTCCACTGCACTCCAGTCGAGCGATTGAGCGCGCGCGCCGCTGGCTGCGAAAGCTGCGGCGGATGCAATGAAATGGCGGCGGTTGATGTGCATCACGTCCTCGTCAACTCACACGATAATGCGCGATCATCTGATCGTCGAGATCAACGCCCCAGCCCGGCCCTGTTGGCATCGTATAATGCCCCTCTGCGATTTTACCGCGCCCCGTAACCAGCTTGTGAAACACGGGATCGCGGTCAGGATGATGTGTTTCCATATACGTGCCATTGGAGACAGCCGCGATCAAATGTGAGCCAACCACGGGCTCGCCGTGATGCGCCATCTCGATGCCAAACGCCTGCGCCATTCTAGCCACCCGCAGCCACACAGTCGGACCGCCGCCCCAGCTCGCATCGAGATTACAGATATCGATCGCGCCTTCGCGAATGAGATCGCGGCATCCCTGAACCGTCGATTCAGATTGGCCTGCCGCAATAGGCATCCCGCTCATCATGCGCATCTGCGCCATATAAAGCTTGTCGTCATCCCAATGACAGGGTTCTTCAAACCAGCGCAACGGCAGATCCCGAACAAGCCGCGCATAATCCAGCGCGGTGCGCAGTGGCCAGCCGCGATTGGCGTCGACGCACAGCACAAATCCCTCGCCACCGCCTGCCAGCGCTGCGCGTGTTCGCGCCGCATCCACTTCTGGCGTTCGCCCGCCGACCTTGAACTTGCAGCCGGCAAGACCGATGCCGCGATAAAACTCCATCTCGCGGCCATAATCGGCATCGGTGTAATCGGGATGATATTGGCCGCCGATGGCGATGATAGGCAGCGCATCGCGCGCGCCGCCCCACAATTTATAGAGCGGCATATTCGCCTGCTTGCCCTTCATGTCCCACAGCGCACTGTCGATACAGGCAATGGCGCGCACTTCGGGCCGCCGGTCCCGGTTGGACGTATGGGTCAGCGTCCACATCTTTTGCCAGACAGCCTCGATATTGGAGGCATCCTCGCCGATGACCAAGGGGATCAATTCGCGCGTCAGCACATCATGAGTCGCCGCCATCATCGCACGCGACCCCTCGCCATTAATGGCTTCGCCTACTGGCCCATCATCGGTGAAAACCCTGGTGATCACGGCATTCTTTTCCGGCACTGAATAAATGCTACCGGAAAAATCACGCGGCAGTTTGATGCTGATATGCGTGGCTTCAATACGCGTAATCTTGCTCATCCCCAAAAACTCTCCGCGCAGGCCCCATTCGGGCGCTTTGCAGGCAATCTGGCAGGGGAAAGCCGGACACGCAAGCGCACCCGGCTCTTCGACCTATCGCACAACAGGCTCTTAAATCGCGCCCATGCGCGGCAATCCCACCGACAGATGGTCTTCGACCTTACCGGCGCCGGGAATCTCTTCCACGAGGATACGGATCGCCCTGCGCTGATCTTCCGTCTCCACGCTGCCCCATAATTCAGTCGCGCCATCATTGACGATCACATTGACCAGACCGCCATTGATCCAGGGTTGAGCGCGGATCTTCTCCATGACGCGCTGACGAATCTCGGAACCTTTGGCGGCCACCGTTTCTTTTACCTGTGGTTGTTCAGTAAGCTTGAGCAGCGCACGCACAATGTCGCCGCGCGAAACTATTCCAACGAGCACGCTATCGCGGGTGACTGGCACGCGCTTGATGCGATGGGCATCGAAGCCATTGGCAATGACATCCAGGGTTGCATTCTCTGGCACAGCAAAGACCTTGCGCGTCATGATGTCTCCCGCCGTCCGCCCATGCGCCTTGCTGAACTCACGCGCAAGCGCTTCGCCATCGGAAAACAAAGTCAGCCAGAACCCGGATTTCTTTTCAGTATTCGTTTCGATGCGGTGCAATAGATCAGCTTCCGTCACGATTCCGATAATATTATTACCCTCATCGACAACCGGAGCGCCACTGATACGGCGTTCGACCATCATTTTGGCAACGTCATAAACCGGCGTTTCCGCCCTCACAGTCGCCACGTCACGGGTCATGATGTCTCTTGCCTGCAGAGTCATGAGCGCCTCCTTTTTAAAGCGCTTCATGATGGCCTCGCGCTGAAAACGCGCCTTGATCCAGCGCAAGCCTGACGATCAGCCAAAGGCGGCCAGATATTCCGTCCGCCGCTCACCGATTCGCGCCTTCAGCGCCCCGCCATGTTGTTTCATGGCAGCGACATCTTCAGGCGTCAGCTTGCTGGCGATACAGGCTTCAAAACTCGGCCGCGACTTGGCTCGCGCCCACCAGCGCTGGATCATTGGCCGCTCCGCAATCCAGACATCAAGCAGATCGAGATATTCCAGGCGCGCCACAAACGGAATGAGATTGATATCGCCCAGCGAAAACTCGTTGGCCACCAGCCAGTCCGCGCCATCCGCCAGATCCTTGTCCATGGCGCTGAACATTTTCTCAAAATGTGCGATACCATAGAATACATAGGGAGATTCAACACCCTCTTCATAGGTGGAGATAAAGCGCGCCCGCTTTTCGGGATTACCGACATTGCGGAACCGGCCTTCGCGCTGTTCCGCCGTCATGTTCTTCATGCGCTCGCGAAACATTGCAGAAAAACTTATTTCGCGTGTGGACTCAAAAATCCCCTCGTCGATGAACTTGCTCCACAGCCGCATGCGTGCGCGATCCGCCGCGCGCTTTGGCGTCAGGCGCGGCTCGGGAAACATCTCATCGAGATATTCGCAGATCAATGTGGATTCGTTGATGACATCGCCTTCATGCACCAGCGTTGGCACAACGCCCTTGGGATTCAGCTTGAGATATTCGGGGCTGTATTGTTCGTTTTTGAACAGGTCGATATAGACCTGCTCGAAATCGAGCCCCTTCTCATGCAGCGTGATCAAAGCCTTTTGCGTGCAGATGGAATTGCGGGCCGTGTAAAGTTTGAGCATGGCTGAACACCTCTATTTTGGCTGAGCCGCTTGTACGCCAAACCCCGGCCAGGCGCAGGGTGCGGATGCTTTTTGCGCCGCCTCCTTGCCAGGCAGGGAGCCGTCCCACATACGAGCGATAATACGGCGATTGTTGAAACCATCCGCATCGTCCGAGGCAAGCCAGACGACCGGAGCACCCATTACAGGCGGCTGGATGATCTTGTCGCGCGGCAGATCGGTATTGGCCGGCAAAAGTCCTGTATTGGCAGGACCGCCAGGCACCAGAATATTCAGCGTGACGGGCGTATTGACAAGTTGTGCGGCAAGACTTGCCGACACCGCTTCAAAACCCGCCTTGGCCTGACCATAGCCCCACACTTTGGGAGCAATCATCGTATCGAACGACGTCGTGACATTGACGACGCGGCCCCGGCCCTTTGCAATAAAGTGCTTCACCGCCTTCTGCATGAGGATAACGGGCGCGCGCATATTGATGTTGATGATGGTCTCCCATCCCGAAATATCTGTCTCCCAGAACGGCTTTGCCTTTGCGGTGGAATATTCCGGATCAATCATCTGCTGCCCGACGCCCGCATTGTTCACCAACATTGTCAGATCGCCACAGGCGGCTATGACTTCGCCGACAAGTTTTTCGCAATCGCCGCGATCACCGAGATTGGCGATGAAAGGAAAAATGTTGCCCTGCGAGCCGGCTGCGCCCGCGCGCTGCATGAGCCCGTTAATCCCGTCGAGACTGACATCAACCGCAGCCACTTTCGCGCCCGCGCCTGCCAGAGCCAGCGCCATCGCACCGCCCAAACCACCACCCGCGCCTGTCACCAGCGCAACCTTGCCCTGCAGAATCATGAATGCCTCCCTGCGCATCTGGCGCGTTCAACTTTTCTCCCTGACACAATAAGGCTAAGGTCCACATCAACGCAACGAAACAAACAAGGGAGCACGAAATGGATTTGGGCATCGCAGGCCGCAATGCGGTGATCACCGGCGGCAGTCTTGGGATCGGGTACGCCACAGCGCAGGAATTGATAGCCAACGGCGTCAATGTGGCGCTGATTGCGCGCGACAAGACGCGGCTGGAAGAAAAGGCATCTGCTTTGCGCACGGCCGGGGGACCCAAAGTCGTGACGATAGGCGCAGACCTCACCAAGGCTTCGGAAGTCGACCGCGCGATGAAGGAAGCGCAGATTGGCCTCGGCCACATCGACATCCTCGTCAACAACGCGGGCTCGACACCATCTGGCGGCCTCGAGCTGGGCGATGAAGTCTGGGAGAAATCATTCAATTTAAAACTTATGGGTTATGTAAGGGCGGCGCGGATTTTGACCCCCGGCATGTGCGAACGCAAATGGGGTCGCGTCATCAATGTCATCGGCCTTGGCGCCTATCAGGCCAACCCGCATTATCTCGCCGGTGGCGCAATCAACGCCTCATTGCTGGCTGTCACCAAGACGCTTGCAAAAACGCTGGCGCATGCAGGTGTCAGCGTCAACGGCATCAATCCCGGCCCCACGGCGACACCGCGCCTGAAGGAACTCGTCAATCAGCGCGCGACAAAAGCCGGGCGAACCTTTGAAGCGGAAATGGCGATGTCCGTAGCGAAAGTGCCGATGGGCCGCCCCGGCGAACCCGAGGAATGCGCGGCGTTGATCGCATTTCTGGCGTCGCAACAGGCTGGGTACATCAGCGGCGCGCTGATCGGTGTGGATGGCGCTGCCAGCTCAGGACTGTAGGCGCGTTTTGTTGCGCTCGAAGGAATAATCAAGTCCAGTGAGCAAGGCGTAGACAGTCTTGCTCACTGGTGCAGGCAAGCCGAGTTTCTCTGCGAGTTCCACAACGCAGCCTAATATGCCCTCATGTTCCAGCCTGCGCTGTGCCTCGGCGTCTGCCAGCATCGAGGTGCGGAAATCACCCAAAACCTTGGTGATTTCGATGCGCTCATTGGCGCTCATTGGCAATCTCAGACCAAGTTTCCGGCCTATAGCGTCGAACTCTTCCATCATTGCCAGAACCAGCGCGCGCAGATCTGCCCGCTCTAGTATCGGCAAAGACGAAAGCCTTGTCAGCGCGCTGACCGGATTCATGTTCATGTTGCCCCAGAGTTTGGCCCAGATTTCCTCGCCAATATTGGGAACAATGGGTGCAGCAACACAGCCGCGTTGCAGGCATCGCGACAGTTCCTGCACAAAGTCTGACACGCGCCCATCAGGTTCGCCAATGATTAAACGATCCGCCTTCACCACGCGCACGACACCCGGCTCAATCGCGTGCGCAGAGGCATGCACGACAGCACCCAGCGGCGCAACATCACCAAGCAGACTTGTAATCTTGCCGCCGGGATCGAGGGCTTCAAGATGCAAGGAAGAGCCGCAGGAAGCCAGAAACCACCAGGGCAGACCGTTAACTCCGGCTATCAACCTGACACCAGGTTTCAGCACAGGCCGGAGACTTTCGCAGACCGCGCCAAAATCCTGCGTCTTCACGCATACGATGATCAGATCGTAAGATTGTCCAGACGATACTGTTCCAAAAGCCTTCAGAGGCAAGGTTTGTTGCTGGCCATCCGATACGATCGTCAAACCGTCGCGCTGCAGTTTTGCCAGTGCGGCGCCACGCGCGAACAGTTCGACGTCAGCGCCACCACGGGCGAGTGACGCCGCGAGCCAGCCGCCAATGCCTCCCACACCTGCGACCAGGACTTTCAAGGCAATCTCCCTGAATTGGCGATCACAACTTGTAGCTCTGATCGATCCTGCCGATCTGCCGGATCAGCGCATTGAACACGTCTGCACCACCGCCATAATTGGCGTCATATTGCAGCGACACGCGTGAGCATTGGTCGAGAACGTGCTGAGGAATTTCCAGCAATTCCTGCCCGAGACTTTGCGATGCAACCTGGATTTCGCACGCGCGCTGCGCTGTCCAGAGCGTAACAAATGCCTGAGGTAATGTGCGTCCCGTCGCCAACAGGCCGTGGTTTCGCAAGATCAGCAACGGCTTGTCACCGATGCTTTTCACGAGACGATCGCCCTCTTCGCGATTGACAGTAATGCCCTCAAAATCATGATAGGCGATACGGCCGTGCAATTGCGCTGAATAAAAATTCGTCATGGACATGCCCGCCTTCGTGCAGGCCACAGCGAGGCCAGCAGTCGTGTGCGTATGCATGATACAATGGGCGTCATCACGATTACGATGAATGATCGTGTGTGGCGTAATACCTGCCGGATTGACCGGATATTCGGAGGCCGAGAGCTTGTTACCATCAAGATCGATCTTGATCAGGTTCGAGGCGCACACTTCCGAATAGTGCAGGCCAAACGGATTGATCAGCAGATGCTTGTCAGGACCGGGAATGCGCAGGGTGATATGATTGTAGATCATCTCCACCCAGCCCAGATGGGCAAACACGCGATAGCAGGCGGCAAGTTCCACACGGGCGCGCCATTCTTCGTCAGAAACGCCTGCCAGACGGCATTTTCCATAATCGATTTCAAGCTTAGGCACGCCCATGATAATGTCCTTCAGCTAACCGGATTGCGCCGGACACCAAACCGTTCGGCCAGACTTTGCACACCACCCGCCAATATGCCGAGGTCCGTTCCCACGGAGACAAATTGCGCGCCCAGTTCCAGATAACGCCGCGCGGCAGGCTCATTCACCATCAACGAACCCGGCGCTTTGCCCGCTTGCCGGATGGCGATGATACTTTCCTCAATTGCCTTCTGAACATCCGGATGCATGGGATTGCCCAGATGCCCCAGCGCTGCAGCCGTATCCGACGGGCCAATAAACACGCCATCATAGCCTTCAACAGCGAGAATTGCGTCGAAATTATCAAAACCCTTGCGCGTTTCCACCTGCAGCAAAAGGCATATCTCATCATCCGCCGTGGCCAGATAATCAGGAATTGTCCCAAAACGCGCAGCGCGCGTCGCCGCCGCCACGCCACGCACGCCGCGCGGCGGATAGCGCACGGCCTCAACGAGCCGCTTGGCCTGATCAGCCGTTTCGACAATCGGAATCAAAATGTTCTGTGCGCCCATATCCAGCAATTGCTTGATCATATAGGTCTCGCCGATGGGCGGACGCACAACCGGCGGCGCACCATAAGGTGCAACAGCCTGCAACAACGAGAGAAAGATGGGCATATCAACTGGCGAATGCTCCCCGTCAAAAGTGAGAAAATCATAGCCGGTGCTGGCGCAGACCTCTGCAGTATAAGGACTGGCGAGCGACATCCAGAAGCCGATCAGCTGCTGGCCATCTTTCAAAGCCTGTTTGAATTTGTTTTTGGGTGCGGGCATGTGATCCTCAGGCAAAATAACAGCTGACACTGCCCCACGGGCCGTAATCAGCATGGAAGGTGTCGCCCTTACGAGCCTCGATCGGACGGATGAAGGAACCCGCGAGCACAACCTGCCCTGCTTCCAGCGCACCACCATATTCGGCCATGCGATTGGCAAGCCAGGCGATGCCCATGGCCGGGTGATTGAGAACACCTGCTGCCAGGCCGGTTTCTTCAACCTGTGCATTGCGCGACACAGCCGCGCCCACCCAGCGCATATCTGTATCCTCGGGACGGAAAGGACGTCCGCCGAGCACGATGCCCGCATCAGCGGCATTGTCAGAGATCGTATCGAAGACAGTGCGCGTCTTCTTTGTCTCGGCGTCGACGCGCATGATGCGCGTATCGAGAATTTCCAGCGCCGGCGTGACATATTCGGTCGCACGCAGCACATCGAACAAGGTGCAATTGGGGCCAGACAGCCGCGACTTCAGAACAAAGGCAAGCTCCGCCTCGATGCGCGTCTGAATAAACCTGTCCGTGGGAATATCGCTGCCATCGGCGAAAAACATATCGTCGAGCAGAAACCCTGAATCAGGGATATTCACATTGACCGCATATTGCATGGCTTTTGAGGTCAGGCCGATCTTATGGCCCAGCACTTTTCGGCCGCTATCGAGTTTGATCTTCAGCCAAGCGTTTTGAACAGCATAGGCGTCGGCCATGTCCATATCCGGATGATCAAGCGAGATCATCCGGATTTGCTTGCGGGTGCGTTCGGCCTCTTCGAGCCGCTGCGCTGCAGCCAGAACTTCAGACGGGCCAAGCATTGGTCACCCCTGTTTCATCGGCGATGGGATTACGCAATGTGCCAACACCCTCGACGGAAACTTCCAGCACATCGCCCGCCTTCAACCACACCGGAGGCTTGAAGCTGACGCCGGTGCCGACCGGCGTACCGGTGACGATGATGTCGCCGGGATGCAAGGTGGTGAACGCCGAAACATAGGCGAGAATGAAACGGAAATTGCAGATCATGCGCGAGGTCCGGTCTTTCTGCCGCAATTCGCCGTTCACATGCGTGCTGAGCTCGATGTCATCGATCTGGCTGGCTTTCTCATAGGGAATGATCCACGGCCCGATGGAGCCCGTCGCATCGAAATTCTTGCCCTGCGTAACATTGAAGCGCGAGTGATTGAGCCAGTCGCGAATTGTGCCTTCGTTGCAGATGGTCACGCCGGCAATGTGATTATAGGCATCTTCCTTGCGGATACGGCGGCCGGCCTTACCGATGACAAGCGTCACTTCGCCTTCGTAATCGAGCTGAACGGATTCCGGCGGGCGCAAGATTTTCTCGTTGTGTCCTACAAAGGAATTCGCTGCGCGGAAGAATATACCCGGATATTTCGCCGCCGCATTGCCTTCCGTATATTCCTCGTTACGCGCGGGATAGTTGATGCCGATGCAGATGATCTTGCGCGGTTGCGGCACGGGAATTTCATAGCGCAACGAAGCCAGCGCATGGTCAGCCGCCAGCCCCGCGCCGGACTGAGCCATTTTCAGCAGCGCATCCGCTTCAATCACTTCGCGCATGGTAGGATATTCAGCGTGGCGGCGGCCGAGATCGACAAAGCCATCGTCGCGCACAAGTCCCCATGTGCTCTTGCCGTTGATGGTGCACGTCGCCATTCTGTTCGCTGGATTACTCATAATTTCCTCCTGTTGTTTTTTATTAATGCGCGATGATCACATTGGCCACGAACGCCGGGTCCCGCGCAGTTGAGCCTTCAAACAGAGTGCCCTCTTCGAACCAGGAACGCGGCGCAGGCGCGCCCCAGAGCGTCTGCCGCTGAGGATCGCGCAACGACCAGCGCAGCGGGGGATGATCCGGGTCCATCGTCTGATAATCGCAGGAATAGATTTCAAGCCGGTGCCCGTCGGGATCGCGCACATAAAGAAAGAAGGCGTTGGATATGCCGTGGCGTCCTGGTCCTCGTTCGATATTCTTCAGATAGCCAGTCGAAGCCATGACATCGCAGAGATGAATCACGCTCAGCGGAGTCGGCGCCCAATAGGCGAAATGATGCAGGCGAGGACCATGGCCGTTGGTGAAGGCAAAATCATGCACATTGCCTTTGCGATGCATCCAGGCAGCAGCGATGCGCCCGCCGTCTTCGGGCTCTTCCTCGCTGTATTCGGTCATCCGATAACCAAGCGCCGCATAATAGTCGATCGTCTTCTGCAATTCCGGCACGAAGACGTTGAAGTGATCCATGCGCTGCGGCTGCACGCCCTTGTAGAGCCCATATTTCTGCAGCAGGCGCTCACGGCGCTCCATCTTGAAATAATATTCGAGCTTGTAGCCAAAGGGATCTGTCACATGGAGCGTCCGCCCCTGATAGGGCGCAGTGACGAATTCGTGCGCCAGTCCCTGTTGCGTAAAAAGCGCTGCCGCCTTGTCGAGATCAGCTTCCGAAGCGACCTTGAAGCCGAGGCGCTTGCAGCTGGCCACATCATCCTTTTTCAAAACGAGTGAATGATGCTGCATTTCTTCCATGCCACGCAGATAAACATTTTCGGCGTTGGCATCCTCAACATGCAGCCCAACGATCTCTTCGTAAAACTTGCGGCTCGCTGCAAGATCGCGAACGCCCAGCACTGCATGGCTGCAGCGCACGATATTGAATGGCGGATTGAAAACATGGGCAGGCAAAGGCATAGGCTACTCCCGCAGAGGCAATCCTTGTCCTTGAGCGCTGCCTCCGCATGAAATTCGTAGCCTTTTAGATCACCCCGTGCAAGCCGCGCGGATTTCCCGCGCATGGGTTTCCAGATAGATCCGCAGCCACGCCGAATAGGCTTCGGGCGCGCGCTCAATATCAGCGCACATGGCGTCAAAATCGAGCCATTGATAGCCGTCAGCCTCTTCAGGATCAGGCGCCACTGCACCTCGATACTGACCGGCAAAGACATGCACCAGTTCGTGTTCGATCAGTCCATTGCCGACATCACGGCGATAGATTGTGGTAAATAGAAAATCGAGCGGGCAATCAAAGCCCATTTCCTCCTGCAGACGCCTGTGCGCTGCAGCTTCTGGCGCCTCGCCAGGCCGCGGATGGCTGCAGCAGGCGTTCGACCATTGCCCCTGTGAATGATATTTGCCGTGCTGGCGCTTCTGCAGGAGCTGCCGGTTTTCGCCATCGTGAACAAGCACAGAAATCGCACGATGCAATTGTCCCTGACGGTGCGCTTCGAGCTTGCCCGCGCGCCCTGTCTCCCGGTCGCTTTCATCGACGAGAACGACATCGTCCATCGGGCTGTTTGAATTCATCGCTGCATTTCCGGAACGGCCGTCCCGTGCTAGATCGCGGGGAAGGCCAGCTAGAAATAGGGCGGCTTGAGCCTCCCGGCAAGCCCGGGGGCCGGAACGAACAGGGAGCCCCGCATGCGCAATGGCAAGACCTTCATCGAGAGCCTGAGGGATGGCCGCGAAGTCTGGCTGAATGGCGAACGGGTCAAGGATGTCACGCAGCATCCGCATCTGCGCCCGTCGATCGAGTCCACGGCGCACCTGTACGATCTCCAGTTCGAAGGCGGACATCGTGATGTACTCGTCACAGCCAGCGCTGACACGGGCGGCGAAATTGGCAGAACCTTCCAGATCCCACGCACGCGCGAGGACCTTGCGGCAAGGCGCGCCGCAACGAAACTCTGGATGGAACAATCCTTCGGCTTCATGGGGCGCGCGCCGGATTTTCTGAACACCGCCGTCATGGCCATGAAGACCAAGAGTCATTTTTTCGCGCGCCAGTCAAAAGAGCGTCAGGAGGCGGTAGAAGCCTATTATCTCCACGCTGCGCGTAACGATGTCTTTCTCACTCACGCGTTGAATGACCCCCTGCCCAACAAGCTCAGGGCCCGCCACGCACAGGAGGACAAGGGCGTCATTCTCCAGGGCGTGGAAGAAACTTCGAAGGGATTGATCGTCTCCGGTGCGAAGGTGGTCGCCACTGCCGCTGCCTATGCCAATGAGGCCATCGTCTACAACATGCCCAACAACCTCGTGCCCGGCGATGAACATCATGCTTTGTGCGCCTGCATCCCCATGGATGCGCCAGGTTTGAAAGTGCTGTGCCGCGCCTCTTTCGCCCATCCCGGACGCGAAGATGATTATCCCCTCTCCTCGCGTTTCGACGAGATGGATTCCGTGCTTGTGTTCGATCGCGTTTTGATCCCGTGGGAGCGCGTGTTTCTTTATAAGGATATCAGCCTCATCAACGCGATGTACGCCACCTGCCGGATGCGCGACATGACTGCGCACCAGACGGCAGTTCGGTTGCAGGTGAAACTCGAATTTCTCTATGCGTTGATGGTGAAAATCACGCGCATGCTGGGCACCGAGGATTCGCCGTTGGTTTCGCAATCCCTGGGCGAGGCCGCCGCCTATATTGAAACGATCCGTGGCGCGATACTCGCCAGCGAAGCCGAAGCGCAGATTGATCCAGACAACGGCATGATCTACCCGGATTATTCAACCATACTCGTGCCACGTATTCTCGGACCGCGGATTTATAGTGAGTTCGTGCAGAAATTGCGCCGGCTCGCTGGCAGCGCCCTGATGCAGGCCCCTGCCTCGCTGGCCGATTTCGATGGCGGCGCAGGCCTGTCCATGAGCCGTTATCTCACCGGCACAGGCGTCAGCGCACGCGAAAAGATCAAGTTGTTGCGGCTGGCCTGGGATATCTGTGGCACAGAATTCGGCTCGCGCCATGTGCTCTATGAAATGTTCTATGCCGGCGACCCTGAAGCCCTCATGGGCCGCATGCACAAGGATTATCCGCGCAAGGACGAACACCTCAAGATGTTTGATCGATTTGTGGCGGGATAGGCGGAGCGCGGGCAGAACTTCAGCTTACGTTCACTGCGCCACAACCAGCCTCGCCAATAACTCTTCATCCGCCAGCAGAGCCGCGCTGGGACCAGAGTGAATGACCCGCCCGCGGCTCATCACCAGCGCATCCTGCGTGACGCGCAAGGTCATCTTCGCATGTTGTTCGACGAGGATGACAGCGAGCGCTTCCTCGCGGATCAGCGTCTCCACCACTTTGAGAATGCCTTCGATGATGATCGGCGCAAGGCCTTCAAAGGGCTCATCCATCAACAGAACTGAGGGATTGCCCATGAGCGCGCGGCCGATGGCGAGCATCTGCTGTTCACCGCCCGAAAGCTGATTGCCGCCGTTACGGCGGCGGTTCGCCAGATGCGGGAAGAAATCATAGACCCTTTCGAGCGTCCATTTTCCCGGCGCTTCTGCGACGGTGAGATTCTCCTCGACTGTCAGCGAGGGAAAGATTTCCCGTGTTTGCGGCACATAGCCGATGCCACGCCGGCAACGCTCATAGACTTCCAGCCGCTCGATGTTCTGCCCCTGATAGATGATGGTTCCGCCATGCCATGTGGTGCGGCCCATGATTGTCGCCAGCAACGTCGTCTTACCGACGCCATTGCGGCCTAGAACCGCCAGCGATCCACGCCCGGGCAGGCTGAAACCCACGTCTTCAAGGATGACCGTCTCGCCATAACCCGCACGAAGGCCGGAGACTGTGAGAGCATCAGTCATGCCCACCCTCCCCGAGATAGACATCGCGCACGCGCTGGTCATTGGCGATTTCTTCTGGCGCGCCTTCCACCAGCACCGCGCCTTGCACTAACACAGTGATGCGTTGCGCAAAGCGGAACACGATATCCATGTCATGCTCGATGATGAGGATAGCGATATCTTTCGGCAAGTCCGCCAGCACATCGAGAATGCGGCCTGATTCAATGGACGGCACACCAGCTGCAGGTTCATCCAGCAGCAGCACTTTCGGCTTCAGGCCAAGCGCAATGGCGATTTCCACGAGCCTCTGCTTGCCATAGGGCAGATCCTTGACGCGCAGCAGGGCTTCGGCAGCCAGACCCATGGTTTCAAGGTGCGCCATGCTTTCATCGCGAATAGTCTTGTAGCTGCTGGCGGGCTTCCACATCTTCAGCGAAACGCCCTCACGCTCGGCAATGCCCAACGCCACATTATCGAGCACGGGCAGGTCACGAAACAGCGACGTTATCTGGAATGTGCGCCCCAGACCGCGCTTGGTGCGTGCGGCCTGCGCCATCTGTGAAATGTCTTCACCGCCAAACAGGATCTTGCCTGATGTTGCCGGCAACGCGCCCGTGAGCATGTTCACGAACGTCGTCTTGCCCGCCCCATTGGGGCCAATCAGCGCATGGCGCGCGCCCGCCTCCAGCCGGAAATTGATATTGCTCGCGACAGTCAGCGCACCGAATTGCTTGCAGAGATCGCGTGTTTCGAGGGCCGGAGCACTCATGGCGTACGTCCCCGCGCCGCGATCTTGTCGACAAGCCCGAGTATGCCGCCGCGCGCAAAAAACACAACGAAAATGAGCAACACACCGACACCGAAAGACCAGTATTCGGGAAATTGTTTAGCCAGCAGATCCTGCGCGATCATGTAAACAACAGGCCCGACAAAGGCCCCATAGATGCGCCCGACACCACCCAGAATGAGCATCACCAGAACATCGCCAGCCACTTCAAACGTCAGCACGTTGAGACCGACGCTCTGCGTCACCTGCGTCATCAACACGCCAGCAATGCCCGCAATCCCGGCAGAAATCGTATAGACGATCAGCAGACGCTGATAGACCGGCGCACCCAGCGCATGCATGCGCGGCGTATTCTCGCGAATGCCTGTGAGCATGGCCCCGAAGGGCGAATAGATCAGCCGTCGCACCACGAACCAGACGACGAACAGTACAATCACACAATAGATATAGCCAGTGCGTCCCCATAGATCGAATTCAAATCTGCCGAAGAATGGGTTGACCTGAACGCCGGGCAAACCATCAGCGCCGCCTGTGAGCCAGGACGCCTTATTGCCAATCTCATAGACAATGGCCGTGATTGCCAGTGTCAGCATCAACAGCGTGAGATTTTTCGTTCGCAAGATCACAGCGCCGGACGCCAGACCGAAAACAGCACTCATGAGGGATCCCGCAATCAATTGCAGAAAGGGGTCGTTGATATTCAGTTTGACGCTGAGAATACCCGCTGCATAGGCGCCTATGCCCAGAAAGACGCTATGCCCCAAGGTTATTATGCCTGCGTAACCGAGGATCAGATCGAGCGAGAGCGTGAACAGGATATAGATCATGATCCGCGCGCCGAGCGAGAGATAATCAGGCAGCAGGAAAAACACCGCTATCGCCGCAATCCACGGCAAAGCCTCCATGATGCCGATGCGCGCATGTCCGCTATAGCTTCCAGTGCGCGTCATGAGCGCACCCCGAACAGGCCTTGCGGACGCCAAAGCAGCAGGCCAATGGTCGCAGCATAAATCAGGAAGGCGCCCAGCTCCGGAAACCAGTATTTGGTCGCCGTATCGGCGATGCCAATCATCAGCGCCGCAATGAATGGGCCACTGAGACTGCCGAGCCCGCCGACAGCGACCACGATCATGAAGTAGACGAGATTTTCCAGCGGATAGGTCGATTGCACTGGAAGAATATCGGAGCCCAGCGCGCCGCCAAGACCGGCAAGTCCGCTGCCCAGCGCGAAAGTCACCATGAACAGCCGGTTCGTGTTGATACCCACCGATTGCGCCATATCGCGATTATCGACCGCTGCACGCACCATCGCGCCCCAGCGCGTGCGCTCTACACCGAACCAGAGAGTAACAACAATGATCGCGCTGATGAAGATCAGCACAACGCGAAAGGCGGGAAAATCCCGTCCCAGAATATTGATCTGGCCCTTGAGGTAATCAGGCAGGAATACAGGCGCAGCCTGCGTGCCATAGAGCTGGCGTGCAATGGCGATGGAGATAAAAATCAGCCCCATGGTGAAAAGCACCTGAGCCAGTTCGCCCGCAGAATAGAGTTTGGAATAGAGCAGCCGCTCCAGCACGACGCTGCCCAAAGCCACCACGACAAAGGCGAGCAGCAGCGCAAGAGGAAAGGGCACGGCATATTTCGCCATGGCCGTCGAGAGCAGCAACCCACCCGCCATGGCGAAAACGCCATGGGCGAGATTGACAAATCCCATCAGCCCCATCGTCACCGACAGGCCAACCGAGATCACGTAGAGGATCATGCCGTAAGCGATCCCATGAAAGAGAACGCTTACGAGCGAAGACGCGAAGGCCTGCATAAATCTGGTTTACCGCTTATTTCTTGGCTTTCTGCATCGCCTGCCAGGGATCCTTGATGGCGACAGCAGCCGTCTCTATCTCAACGTTCTGCAACTCGCCGTTCACCCGGCGTGTCTCGCGCAGATATTCGTTCTGCACGATATCGCGCGTTTCCGGATCGATATAGATCGTCCCGCGCGGGCTGTTGTCGGTCTTGAAATGGCTCATGATCTCGATCGACTTGTCGGGATTGAGCTTGCCGTTCTGCTTGATGATCGCGTCGAACATCATGGCCATGCCATCCCAGGAGGAGGCAGCCGCGAAATTCGGCGTGGCTTTCTCGCCGTATTCCTTGCGCCATGCGGCAACAAAGGCCTTGTTGGCGGGGCGATCGCCAGCAGCCGAATAATGGAACATGGAGATTGTGCCGATGGCCTCGTCACCCATGTTCGGCAATTCTTCTTCCGGCGCGATATCGCCGGTGCCGATCAGCTTGATGCCTGAGCTCTTGAGCCCGAGATCGACGAAGGATTTCATCATCGCGGTCGCCGTGCGGCCTGCTGGCAGGAACACCATCAGCGCATCGGGCTTTGCGTCCTTGACGCGCTGCAGGAAGGGCGCGAAATCCGCGGTGGCTACCGGTGCGCGAATAACGCCCACAATTTCGCCGCCAGCCGGTTTGTAGGAACTGGAATAAGCTTCTTCACAATCATGTCCAGGTGCATAGTCAGACACGAGGATGAAAGTTTTCTTCAGCGACTTGGCCGCCCATGTGCCCAGCGGCACACAATGCTGGAAGATCGTAAAAGAGGTGCGCACGTAATAGGGCGAGCGTGTCACGACGACCGAGGTACCCGCATTCACCAGAACGGTGGGCATCTTGGCCTGCGTCGCAATGGGGGCAATCGCCATTCCATTGGGGGTGAAGGTGATGCCTGAGAGGAAATCAATCTTGTCGCGGACAATCAGTTCCTGCGCCAGTTGCTTGGCCTTGTCCGGGTTCGCGCCGCCATCGTCACGGTTGATAATCTCGATCTTGACGCCCGGCGGCAGCTTGTCGCTGTTCAGCTTGATATAGAGCCGGAACGCCCGGTCGATCATTTCGCCAAAGCTGGCCTGCGGCCCCGAAAACGTGTTGACCACGCCGATTTTAATCGTCTGGGCGCTGGCTGCGCCCGTCAAAATGCCTACGGCAGCGGCGACCGCGAGGCTTTTGCGAAGAAACGAGTGACCCATTTGACCCTCCGAACGTGCAAGACCCCGCGTGTTTCCCTTCCCGCGGCTCTTAAGGTCTCGATAGCAGGAAAATACGTTTGTGGCCAAGAGGGATGCGCCCCCCAACGCCACAGTCAGTCAAAATCCTTGGCTTGGGAGGATCAAACTTCCTACAATTCCATATTGCTCAGAACCCGCATGACGCTGCCAACGCCTGCGTGCGGCAGCGGAAAGAAGGGCTTGGATTGCTGCAGGCAGATGGTCTTGCAAATGTTTGCCGCATCGTGGCTCACGAAATCAACAGGAAACAAGACAATATCAGCTCTGCCAATCAGGCCTCTCAACAGAATGGTAGCCTGTTCCTTGCCACCGTCATGATGTACAAAACTCGCTCCAGTTTTCTCAACATAGGCTCTGATAAACTTGATACCCTTGGCAACGCCTCCAACATAAAGGACAGCTTTGCCGTCCAAGTCTCGAAGTGTCGTTTCGTGATCATTAAAGTAATTCTCTAAGGCCGCAATTTCGGACTTGAGTGCAACTATCTCTGTCTTGGCGCCGCCTAGCTCAATGCGAAGATTGCGGCTTTCCTCCAGACTAATACTTGCTTTCAACTCGAGCGACTTCCGTCGCGTTTCCTCGGAAGACAACTGAGATTCAAGATGTCTGATTGCTTTTTTAAAGGCGGAAATTTCGGTCTCGTCTGGTTGGGATATTCCAACTGATTGAGGCCTGGCAAGCAATGAGCGTAATTCTTGAAGCTCTTTGTCACGGGAAGCCCAGCCCCTGCGCATTTCACTCCGGGTTGAATTCATTTGCTGGATCAAAGTTTCCTTTTCTTGCTCCAAATCCACAAGACGCTTCAACTCCGCACGATTCGACGCTCCAACCAGATGAGACAGCATGTGGATGTGGCCAAAGACTTCCCTGAACAAGCCTTCGCCCGCCATTGGATGTGTCGCTATAGCCCAATATGCCCCCTCGACCGCGCATTCCTGACGCGCGTTTTTCCAGGCAAGCCGAATGTCGTCTTCGCTCTTGAATGCTGAAAAGCGTTTGATAACGGCTGCGTGCTTTTGATCGAGGGCTTTCGTCAATAGTTTCGAGGCAAAACCTTGAACAGATGCGTAACCAACGCCCAATGTATGGATGTCGTGGTCCGACATATTTCTGGCTTGCTCACCGGCGAGCTTGGCAACGATTTTTCGGAGCTCACCCATAGTCAAACACGTTCCAACTATCGAACAATGAGTCATCGGAGACAAATCGAAAAGGTGCCGTCGCGAAGGTGGTTGGAATAGGCTAACGCGATCTCCAGCTTCATGAAGTTATCCGATCATGCGGCGAGGTCAATGGGTTGATCCGATGGCTTGTCGGCGAGGGTCTTCCAGCCATCGACTTTGCGCATCGTGATCTGC
>CANJJI010000056.1 GCA_947474545.1 Beijerinckiaceae bacterium
CCCGAGCGGGCAAGGCCTTTGGGCACGGAACGCGATTGCGCATTCGCCCGCGGCGGCGGCGCTTTCAGGCCCGAACTCTTCGCGAGCGCCAGAATCAACCGCCGCACAGCAGACTCTGCAGGCCGCAGCACCCGAACAATCCTGCGATGCAGCTCCAAGGAAATTCGCGAAGGACCAATGCCCGCGCCCAGCAGCATGTAGAGCCGCGCAACCATGCCGAGAAGGAGCTTTTTGTTGAGAGCGATGGTGGTTTGAAAATACATCATGCAAATGATTGGCGGCCTGGCTGAAAACGAACGAAGCGGGAACCTAAGATATAGGAAAATATTTTTCAATAGGAAAAATAGCACTATATTTTCCAGAGATCCAGCCATTGATGGAGACGCGTGCGCCGGACCAGGCTGAAGTCCCGCCGAAGCGGTCAGACTCACTTGCGGAGTTTTGCGGATCGGCAAAATCCGTTTTCCCGCACCCGTTTTCCCCTCCCCGTATTTCCCCCTCTTGTGGTTGCTGTAATTCGACACGATATTCGTGGCGTTGCGTCGCTTATGCCGGGTTGAGGCGCGCGGCGGATGTGGGCGCCAGGAGGGTTCGATGATTTCGAGATTTTCAAAGTTGACGATGTTTGCCGCAGTCTTTGCTGCGAGCCTGGCGTTTATCGCTCCAGATCTGGCTGACGCCAAACTGAGCAAGAGCGGTGGTGGAGTTGGCAGCCGGGGCGCAAACACAAATGCAGCTCCGCCGGTGACCAATACGGCTCCGCGCACCGCTGCGCCGGTTCAAAATAGTGGCGCGCCACGGGTAGCAGCGCCGGCGGCGGGCGCGGCTGCTGCGGCCAATGCGACTAAACCTGGCCTGTTCGGCTCCATGAGCAAGGGCGGTTTCATGGCAGGCCTGCTGGGCGCGGGCGCACTCGGCATGTTGCTGGGCTATGGAATGTCAGGTGGTCTTGGCGGCATTGGGGCCATGCTTGGATTGATCCTGCAGATCGCTCTGTTTGCAGGCGTGGCTATGTTGCTGTTTTCTTGGTGGCAGCGCCGCAAGCAGCAGAATGACCCCGCCTTTGCACGTCAATCGGCTGGCGGCGGCTATGGCCAGCAGCCGGGTGCACCTTACAACGGCGGCGGTCAGGCGGATATGCAGCGCTCCGGCTCGAGCCTTGGCGCGATGGGCATTGGAGCTGGCGCGGGGGCTGCCGCTGGCGGCATCTTCGGCGGACAGGCTCAGCAAAGCGCTCCGGCTCCGGTGCCGACCCGTCCCCTGACACTGGCTGGCGAGGAATTCGGCGCTTTCGAAACATTGCTTGCCAATGTGCATGAGGCTTTCGCCAAGGAAGATCAGACGGCCTTGCGCCAGCTCTGCACGGAGGAAATGGCTGATTATTTCACGCAGGACATTGCGGAGAATGTGCGTAACAACCGCGCGGCCCGTATTTCCGACGTTCGTCTCGAACAGGGCGATCTGGCGGAAGCCTGGAAAGAGCCGGACGCAGAATATGCGACCGTCGCGATGCGCTTCTCGATGATCGATCAGCTCGTCGACCGGCGCAGCGGACAACTCGTCGAGGGTTCGGCAACCCAGCGGCGGCAGGTGACGGAAATCTGGACGTTTGTACGCCAGCCCGCCGGCAAACCGCAGGACTGGAAGCTTTCCGCAATCCAGGATGCAGAGCAATAGACAACCTGTTCTGACGAATGCGCGTTCTCAAGCCCCTTCACCTTGCCGTGGAGGGGCTTTTTTATGGGCCATTGCTCATTGCCAGCCTTGAGGCCGCCCGCTAAGAAGCCCGAAGCCATGTCTGGCGTGACATGTACTTGGGAGCTGACACCAAATGAGCGACTTTAAAATTCTGGCAATTTCCGGCAGCATTCGCAAAGGTTCATTCAATACGATGTCTCTGCGCGCTGCGCAGGAAGTTGCGCCTGCAGGCGTGACCGTCGAGATCTGCGATATCAGCGATCTGCCGATGTATAACGACGACATCCGGGCGGCAGGATATCCAGCTTCGGTGCAGCGCATGCGCGCTCAGGTGGCATCTGCCGATGCCGTGTTGTTTGCAACACCGGAATATAATTACGCTGTCTCTGCGCCCCTGAAGAACGCATTTGACTGGATTTCCCGCCCGCCGGATCAGCCGCTTGCCAATAAGGCTGTCGGCATCATGAGCGCATCAGGCGGACCTCTGGGTGGTGTGCGTGCGCAATATGCGCTGCGCCACATGCTGGTGGCGACTAATTCCTTTGCGGTGAACAATCCGCAAGTCGTCATTGGCGGCGCGCCGCAAAAATTCGACGAACACGGCAAGTTCAACGATCCTATGGGGCGCGATCTCATCAAGCAATTGCTGGAAGCGATGGTGAAGCTTTCCAAGCAATTGCGTGCGCCGGTGGCTTGATCATCTCCTGAATCACAAACGCCGCCCTCCCCGGGCGGCGTTTGCTCTTGTATCTGGCCCGTTGATGCGGGTTTATAAGTTTGTGCCTGAAGATCAGAACGCTCCAAATACGATTGCGCCAAGAAACGCGAAGGCGGCGCAGATCGCGAGAATGTCGAACTTCTGGACGGTGGCCATAAGGTCCTCCTGTTGGCACTCGCTTGATCGAAACAACGGATACGCAACTCTAGATGGGCTGAGATTATCCCGAAATTCATTTTCATCAAGTCTTGAAAAACAGGCAACGCTAACTACCACCTGACAATGTGAAGAAGCGCACTAAAACTCCCGAAATTATCGATTAAATGTTTGGACTTTCGAACAATTGCGCCCGACCCAGGGAAATTTGGATAACGCCGGCGTTGTATCAGCATGGGAAATCGGCGATGTTGACGCGACATATTTGGGCACTTTGCAGCGCAAAATTCATGCTGCGCTCTTGAGGAGAGTTGAATGCCGCCGCGGGCCCCCTGGGGCAATTGGGATCAGGGTGAGAAGCGCAGCTATCACCATGGGCGGCTGAAGGAAGCGCTTGTTGAAGCAGCCCGTTCGCTCGTCGCGCGGCATGGTCCGGCTGGG
This sequence comes from Beijerinckiaceae bacterium, assembly GCA_947474545.1. Classification (GTDB taxonomy): domain Bacteria; phylum Pseudomonadota; class Alphaproteobacteria; order Rhizobiales; family Beijerinckiaceae; genus Terripilifer. Next base: position 3,014 of record CANJJI010000056.1, read on the forward strand.
TTTACTCTGGCAGAAGCGGCCAAGCTTGTAGGGGTGACGCCCGCTGCCCCGTACCGCCATTTCAACGATCGCGAAGACCTCATGGGCGAGGTCGCCAAACAGGGATTTGAAAATTTTCGCGGACGTCTGGTGGCGGCCTGGGACGAGGGCCGTCCTGACCCTGCCGAAGCGCTCAAGCGCATGGGGCGGGCTTATCTCGCCTTTGCTAGGGAAGAGCCCGGATATTATTTCACGATGTTCGGCCACGCCCAGAAGCTCGCCAGTGGTGGCGGCCATGAAGCGGCACAGCGCGCCTTCGACACTCTGGCCGGGGCTGCGGCCGCTATCTTGAACAAGCGTGGCGTTTCAACTGCGGGCGCGCGCAATCTCGGATATGAAATCTGGTCGTTGTCCCATGGCGTCGCCACCTTGATGCTGGGACGGCATCTTCAGCCGGGAAGCCCCGAATGCGACCCGGAAGCCATCCTCGAAAGCGGAGTCAGCGCGATGATGGAGAAAGCGGTCTGGAGCGCGCGGTGAGCGGAAAATGGGGGTTTACATGCCGGGGTTCAGAGTAAACTTGCTCGCCTTAGCCGCAGGGCTAGCCATAACGCCAGCTGGCGCGCAACAGGCGACTCCCGGGTTCTACGATGGCCGGCAGATCACGATTGTCGTCGCGAGCACGCCTGGTGGTGGTTACGATACCTATGCGCGGCTGGTGGCTCGGCACATGCCCCGGCATATCCCCGGCGCCCCCCGTATGATCGTCTCCAATATGAGCGGGGCAGGCGGCAATATGGCTGCCAGCTATATCGTCAATGCAGTGCCGCAAGACGGAACATCCATGGCGCTCGTGTTGCCACCGACGATTACAGGGGGGTTATATGAGAGCGTGCAGAAACTGCACTACGACCCCGCCCGGTTGCAGCATATCGGCAGCGCTAAAAGCGAAGTCGATATGTGTTTTTTGCGCGCAGATACCGGGGTAAAGTCGTTTACCGATCTTTATTCAAGGGAAATCATCGTCGGGGGGAGCGCGGAAGGCAGTGTGTCGCGGACGCAGCCGGTCATTCTCAATAATCTCCTGGGCACAAGGCTTCGAATCGTGTCCGGATATCCCGGCACGCGGCAAATCATCATGGCGATTGAGAGCGGCGAGGTCGCTGGCGTCTGCGGCATCAGCTATGCCGGTATGGCGTTGCAAAAGCCGGACTGGATCAGGGACGGCTTTATAAAGCCCCTGGTGCAGAACAATGTGGAGGGGGCAAAAACAGCCAACGATCTGGGTGTGCCGCGCTCGCCTGATTTTGCGAAGAGTGAGGAAGATCGTCAGGTCATGGAACTGATCTTTGCTCAACAGGCATTCGGCCGTCCCTTTGTGACCGGGCCGGCTGTGCCGCAAGATCGCGTTACTGTATTGCGCCGCGCCTTTGCGGCAGCGATGACCGACGCGGCCTTACTGGCTGATGCTGCGGCCCTGAAAATAGATATTGATCCCGTTTCAGGCGAGGAATTGCAATCGCTCGCCGCCCGTCTTTATTCGATGCCGCAGCATCTGGTGGACCGGGCGAAAGATGCGCAAATTCAGCGCGACGCCAAATGAAAATGGCCGGCGTATCTGCACCGGCCATATCATCAATTATAGATCAGACGGGATTCAGGAACCCGTCCCCGCAGTGGGCACTGTTACCGCACGGCGGTTCTGGGACCAGCAAGAGATATCATTGCAAGTGGCGACCGGGCGTTCCTTGCCGTAGCTCATGTTGCGGATGCGGCTGCCTGAGACGCCTTTGGCGACGAGATAGTTTTTGGCCGTTTCGGCGCGGCGGGCACTGAGGGCGAAGTTGTATTCGCGGGTGCCGCGTTCGTCGGCATGGCCTTCCATGACGATACGATAGCGGCCGTATTGATTCAGCCATTGGGCCTGCTTGTCGAGAGTCGCCTGCGCCGTCGGGGTGAGGTCGCTGGAATCGCTCTCGAAGAACACGCGGTCGCCGACGCTTTGCGCAAATTCTTCGACCGAACCAGGGGCGGCCCGTCCGCCAACGCCGCCTGCGCCAGCACTGCCCAGGCCGCCGGCTCCGGCATTCGGATCCTGATTCTTGGAACAGGCAGCGACGGCCATGACGGCCAGAAGCGCCGCTGCAAATTTCAGCGCACGACCGCTATGAATTCCAAACATCCTGATACTCCTTCAACCGACGCAACACTGGCCGCTTCATGGGCATAGTGGTAGCGCCGGGCTGGTTAATCGAAGGTTCCATCAACCTTGATTCAAGCTTGCTAACATGCGTTGCATTTGAGCAAATCTAGATATTGGTTAATGAAAAATTGATGGCGGCAATGGGGCGCGGCTATAGCAAAGGCGGGAATTTGCCCGTTGCGGTGCGTATATGACACAGTGCCGCCTCATGCGGCGCGGGTGCAACAAGACGTGGCGGCTGGGAGATTGATATCCGATGAAAGCGGCGCTGTTCAGCCCTTATACCAGCGAGCTGGAATTTCGCGACGCCTTGCGCGACTTTCCCCAAGTCGAGCTTGAAATTGCGCGTTCGAGCGAGGAATTGCCGGGCGCTCTGGCGGGCGCCGAGATCTTGGTCACCGCCAACAGGGTTTATGACGCTGCGGCAGGGGCGCTCATCCGCGAACACGGCTCCGCGCTCAAATGGATCCAATTCACCACCTCGGGGATCGACAAGGCGCTGGCGAGCGGGATGCCGGCCGGGGTCGTCGTGACCAATCTGGCGGGCTTGCGCGCCTTTGCTGTTGCTGAACATGCCTTGTCACTCATGCTGGGCCTCGTGCGCCAGGTACGCCGCTCGGAACAGGCCTTCGCCCGGCGCGATTGGGCGCGCGATGATCTTTCGTCCGGAATGGATAATCTTGCCGGACGTCATCTCATCATCCTTGGCACAGGGGCGATTGGCCAGGACATTGCACGCAAGGCAAAAGCGTTCGACATGCGGGTAACAGGCGTCAGCCGTTCCACAACGCCGCTTGCGTATTTCGATGCGATTCTACCGCGCAGCGAATTGCGCGCCGCCTGCCGCAAGGCTGACTTTCTCATGATCGCTGCACTCGCAGATGACAGTACGGAAAAAATAGTCTCACGGGATATTATCGCGGCGCTACCGCAATGCGCTTATATCGTCAATATCGCACGCGGCTCATTGATCGATGAAGTGGCGCTGATCGAAGCCATGCGAGAAAAGCGCATTGCCGGCGCCGCACTTGATGTGCAGGCGAGTGAACCTGTGCCGCCGGAACATTCACTCTGGACGCTCGAGAACCTACTCCTGACGCCGCACGTATCAGGGGCGGGATCAAATGGAACCGGGGCCACACATGCGAGTATGTTCGCAGACAACCTCAGGCGCTGGCTAGCCGGCGAACGGCTCGAGAAAATCGTCATTGAAAGGACAGTATGAAAACCGGCTATGATTACGTCATCCTTGGTGGCGGCTCTGCGGGCTGTCTGTTGGCGAATCGCTTATCAGCCGATCCTGCCTGTAGTGTTCTTCTGGTGGAGGCGGGAAGCCGCGACTGGGATCCGCTGATCCGGGTGCCCATGATGGCGGGCATTTATTACCGCACAAAAATTCACAACTGGGCCTATCTTACAGAGCCTGAACCACATCTCGACAACAGGCGAATCGAATGGCCGCGAGGTCGCGTGCTGGGTGGCTCGTCCGCGATTAATGGCATGGTTTATACGCGCGGTAACCGTTTCGACTATGATCAATGGGCGCAATTGGGACTACGTGAATGGAGCTATGAGAGGCTGTTGCCCTATTTCAAACGGTTTGAAAATTTCGAAGACGGGGCAAACGAATTTCATGGCGCAGGCGGCGAACTACCGGTGACAACGCCCAAAACACCATGGCCTCTATTCGACACGTTCTTTGAAGCGGGTCAACAGATGGGCCTTTCATTCAATGGTGATTTCAATGGCGAAACGCAGGATGGCGTGGGGCGGTATCATACATCGTCGGGTGGCGGCGAACGCTGGTCTACCTCGCGTGCTTTCCTAGATCCGGTACGCGACAGGCCAAATCTGGATATTGTGACAAGCGTCACCGTGCTGCGGGTTTTAATTACCAATGGCCGCGCACGTGGCGTTGCAATTCTAGCGCAAGGCATGAAATGCGAAGTGGCTGCCGCGCGTGAAGTGATTGTTTCCTGTGGCACGATTTCTTCGCCGGCAGTGCTTATGCACTCAGGAATCGGGCCTGCGGAAGAATTAAGTGCGCAGGGTATTCCTGTTGTACTTAATTCCCGGAACGTCGGCAAAAATTTGCAAGATCATCTCAATCTCAGATTGGAGTATACATCGCACAAGGAAGATCCGTTATTCGCACTGCGGCGCATCGACAAGGCGGCGCTCAACATCTTGCGCGCCCTTTTTTTCAAGAGCGGACCAGCGGCTTCTTTCCCTCTGCAGGCAGGGGCTTTCCTGCGTTCGCGGCCGGATCTGGCCGCGCCTGATTTGCAGTTTCACTTTCTACCCGGCGTATCATCAGGCCGGATACGCGCCCCGTTTCTTAAAGTGCCCGATGGCGTTTATGAGGGCTACGGCCTTTCCTGCAACGTGTGCCACCTGCGTCCGGAAAGCCGCGGCGAAATCAGGATTGTTTCGAACGATCCGCTTGAGCGGCCGGCGATCAAAGCCAATTATCTCAGTGTGGAGGCCGACCGCATTGCCATTCGCGAAGGCGTGAAGCGTGTGCGCGAATTGTTCAGGCAACCAGCGTTTGCAGACTATCGCGGGGATGAAACCGTGCCGGGCACCCAAGTGCAAACGGATGCTGAAATCGACGCATTCGTGCGCCGCACAGCCGGGTCAATCTATCATCCTGTCGGCACTTGCCGCATGGGCGTCGACCAAGAGTCGGTTGTTGACGAGGAATTGCGTGTACGCGGCATTGATGGTCTGCGCGTTGTCGATGCCTCCGTCATGCCCAACCTCGTTAGCGCCAACACGAATGCGCCAACCATTATGATTGCCGAGCGTGGCGCTGCCTTTATTCAGAAAACAGCATAATAAATCGCGGGGGAAAATGAAAAAAGGATACGACTATATTGTGGTTGGCGGCGGGTCGGCGGGCTGCGTTGTCGCCAACAGATTGTCCGCAAATCCTGCTGCAGAGGTTTTGCTGGTTGAAGCGGGTCAACGCGACTGGAATCCGCTGCTGCGTGTGCCATTGATGGCGACGTTCTTTATGCGCAAATCCTATCACAACTGGGCTTATCTCACCGAGCCGGAACCCAATCTGAATAACAGACAGATTCCATGGCCAAGAGGGCGCGTTCTGGGCGGTTCATCCCAGCTCAACGGAATGGTTTATATTCGCGGCAATCGTGGCGACTATGATCACTGGGCCCAATTGGGCCTGCGCGACTGGTCGTATGAAAAAGTGCTGCCATTCTTCCAGAGTTCGGAGAATTTCCTGGATGAGGAAATTGCGGACCGGCAAGCTTTTCATGGTTCGGGTGGTGAACTGCCTGTCACGCGTACGCCGGCAAAACTGGCGCTTTACGATGCGCTGGTCGAGGCAGGCCAGCAGGCCGGTTACAAGGCCAATCCGGACTTCAATGGCGCGGAGCAGGAAGGCTTTGGCCGCTATCATTTCACGATTCGGGATGGCGAGCGCTGGTCTTCGGCGCGGGCATTTATCGAGCCTGTTCGCGAACGGAAAAATCTTACTGTTCTCACCGGCGCGCAGCTCACGCGCGTGATTATCGAGAAGGGACGGGCTGCCGCTATCGAAGTCAAATCAGGCGGCGGCGTTCATCGCATCGATGCAAGCCGCGAGATCGTATTGTCGTGCGGGGCCATCACTTCGCCAACCGCGTTGATGCATTCGGGCATTGGCGACGCTGAGGATTTACGCAAACACGGCATAAAGGTTGCCGCTCATCGCCCGTCGGTTGGGCGGAATCTTCAGGATCATCTGACAATCCGCATCGTACATGCCAGTGAAAAGCCCGATGCGCTTTATGATCTGCGGCGGGTTGATCGATCGTTTTTCGCGGTGCTGCAGGCCATGTTGACCCGGCAAGGCAAGGCGACCGCAATGCCATTGGAAGGGGGAGCCTTCATCCGCTCACGGACGGAAATGGAATATCCGGATCTGCAGGTCCATTTCTTTCCCGGAGTGCCAGCACAGAACGGGCTGCGCATTCCCTTCATGAAGGATCCACCAGGGATTTACGATGGCTATGGTTTTGCCGGGACAATCTGTCAGGTTCGTCCTGAAAGCCGCGGGGAGATTACTTTGAAGAGTACTGACCCGTTTGCGGCTCCGCGCATTTGCGCAAATTATCTTTCGACACAAAATGACAAACTCACCATGCGCGCGGGGGTGCGCATCTTGCGGGATGTTCTGAACCAGCCGGCGTTTGCGTTTATGAAAAGCCGGGAGGTTGGCCCGGGGCCACAAGTCACCAGCGACGAAGACATCGACGCCTATGTGCGGCAATATGCAGGCACGGTCTATCATCCCGTGGGTACGTGCCGGATGGGTATGGATCCGGATTCTGTGCTGGACGAGGAATTGCGGGTTCGCGAGATCGAAGGCTTGCGCGTTGCGGACGCCTCGGTGATGCCGACGCTCATCAGCGGCAACACGAATGCGCCCTCAATCATGATCGGCGAGAAATGTGCGGACTATATGATCCGGGCTGCGGCGTGAGAGTGAGAGCGCTGCTGCCCGCCGCTGAACCGCGCCGCCATTTCGAGCACTTGTATTCGCGGCCTGCTCGGCTAGTCTGCGTTCAGAGCTGTGTGTTCGGGGAGGTCTGTAGCCACAGTTCAGAGGAGTGACAGATATGAAGAAATTGGCAGCTGCTTTGATGGCGGGCGCGATGTGCCTTGCGCCAGCGTTTGCACAGGACAAAACCGTCGAATTCAAGGTTTCTCTCTGGGCCCCGCCAGCTCATCCCCTGGTGCCATCCACAAAGGAATGGACAGATTCCATGACCAAGGCGTCGGGGGGAACGTTGAAATTCTCGATCTTCCCGTCCGAACAGCTCGGCAAGGCCTTCGACCACTACGACATGGTTCGCGACGGCATTGCCGATATTGTCTATGTGAGTCCTGGCTATAGCGTTGGCCGCTTTCCGATATTCGATGTCACGGCGTTGCCGTTTCTGTTCGGAGATGCGACCAAGGGCTCGCTCGCGCTGGATGAATGGTATCGCAAATACCAAGCCAAGGAGATGCAGGAAACCAAATATTGCTTTGCCTTCATGCATGCGCCCGGCACGTTCCACAGCCGCAAGAAGATCACGGTTCCCGGCGACATCAAGGGTATGAAGATCAGGCCCGCGCAATCTATGATCGGCAATATGGTCAGTATGCTCGGCGGCACCAATGTGCGCGCATCGGCGCCTGAAGCACGTGAAGCACTGGAGCGCGGCGTTGCCGACGCCATTGCCTTTCCCTGGGGCTCGATGTTTCTGTTCGGCATCGAAAAGACCGTGCAGTACCACATGGAAGAACCGCTCTATGTGACGGCGTTCACATACAATATCAATCCCGCCAAATATAACTCGCTGTCTGCGGCTCAGAAGAAGGTCATCGACGATCATTGCACGGGCGAATGGGCTGCGAAGATTGCTGCGCCCTGGGACAAGTTCGAAACCGACGGCATAGCTAAAATGAAAGCTCTGCCTAATCACGATGTCTATCGCCTGACTCCGGAACAGATCGGCGAATGGCGCAAGACAGTCGATCCCCTGCGCAAGCAATGGGCTGATGAGGCCGCCAAAAAGGGCGTTAATGCAGATGAAGCTTTCAAGGAGCTCGATGCACTGATCGTCAAAAATGGCGCGCGCTGACCGCTGCAACGTGAACAGGATGGCCGCTTTCCGGCGGCCATCCATATTCCGCTGACGGTGGCTGCTGGCAGAGTTTGGGGGCATCCGTGCATCGCAAATATATGGACGGCTTCATCGACACGATCGAATGGATCGCGGCGATTTTTGTCGGCATTGTGGTGACGATCACGTTCATCAATGTGCTGATGCGCTATCTCTTTTCATCCTCGATTCCGGACGGTCACGACATCGGCGCGATGTTGCTGGGCATATTGATCTTCTGGGGTATTGCGGCCACCAGCTATCGTGGCACGCATATAACCGTCGATTTGGTCTGGAGCATGGCGAACCCGAAGTGGAAACGCTATATTGATATATTTGCAACGCTAGTACTTCTGTTCGTCGTTGCGGTGCAGACCTATACGCTGCTGGACAAGGTTGTCGATACCTGGCGAAGCCACGCGCTGACTTATGATTTGCGAATCCCGACATGGCCATTCACGGCGGTTGCCTGGGTCGGCGATGTTTCGGCGGTGCTGTTGATCGCCATTCGCACATGGCGATTGATATTTCACCCCGAAGAGATTGAAGATCATTCCGAAATCAAGCCGGTGGATTGAGACATCATGAGCACCGATCTTGTCGCTATTACCGGGTTTGTTGCACTTTTTGTGCTTATGCTTTTGCGTGTTCCCGTCGGCATGGCGATGGGACTTGTTGGCGTTGTGGGCTTTGGCTATCTCACCAATCCCACTGCAGCCTTGAAAATGGTCGGGACAACGACCATTCGTACGGTCACCGATTACACATTCGGCATTGTGCCTATGTTTCTGCTGATGGGCGCATTTGTTTCGAATGCAGGAATAAGCCGGGAATTGTTCCGCACCGCGAATGCGTTTATCGGTCATCTGCGCGGTGGCCTTGGCATAGCAACCATCGCGGCGTGTGGCTTCTTTGCGGCGATCTGCGGCTCGTCGGTCGCCACCGCTGCAACTTTCTCCAATGTCGCCTATCCGGAAATGCGGCGATTCGGTTATCCGCAAAGTTTTGCCACAGGCGTCATCGCCGCCGGAGGGACGCTCGGCATTATGATACCGCCATCCACTGTCTTTGCAGTGTATGGACTAATCACACAGCAGGATATCGGCAAATTATTCATTGCCGGGATCATGCCGGGCGTATTGGCTGTAGCCATGTATATGTTGACAGTATCGATCATCGGTTGGGTGCGGCCTGATTTTCTGCCTTCCGCGCCACGCGCATCCTGGGCTGAACGCTACGCAGCGGTGAAAGATGTCTGGGCCCCGATCCTCCTCTTTATCTTCGTTATTGGAGGGCTCTATGGCGGGCTGTTCACCGCAACCGAAGGCGGTGCGATGGGTGCCGCCGGCGCGTTCATCATTGGCGTTTTAAGCGGCCGGCTGAAGATGGATGGCGTGAAAAAGGCGTTGCTTGAAGCCACCCGCACGTCCGCAGCTGTGTTCACGATTCTCATTGGCGCATTGCTGTTTGGCTATTTTCTCACCATCACGCAAACGCCACAAAAGGTGACCGAGTTTCTCACGGGCCTTGGCATCGGCCGCTACGGCGTGCTCGCGATCATCATGCTGATGTATCTTGTGCTGGGGTGCCTGATGGATGCGATGGCGATGATCATTCTCACGGTGCCGATCATCTTCCCGCTTATTGTACAGCTGGGCTTCGATCCCATCTGGTTCGGTGTTATCGTCGTCATGACTGTCGAACTTGGGCTCATTCATCCGCCTGTTGGCATGAATGTGTTCGTCATTAAAACGGTGGTCAAAGATGTGGACTTCACCACGATTTTCAAGGGCGTTGCGCCTTTCATTATCACCGATATTCTGCGGCTCATCATTCTCATCGCTTTTCCGGTTATCGCGCTATGGCTGCCCTCGCATATGAAATAGGTGAAACGAAATGCCGATCGCGATGAATCTCGAACATATCTGTGATGTCAGCGTAAAAGTCGCAAAGCCCTTTGAGATTGGCGATGTCGGCACAGGCGAACGGCGCATCATCGATATTCTCGGGGGTGAGATTTCCGGGCCGCGTTTCAGTGGCAAGGTTTTGCCGGGCGGAGCTGATTTTCAGATCATCAGGCCAAACGGTTTCACCATTCTGGAAGCGCGTTATGCGATTGAGGCCAGTGATGGCGCGCTTGTCTATGTGGAGAACAATGGCGTGCGCTTTGGCTCGCCCGAAGTGATGGCGAAGATCAAGCGCGGCGAGCCGGTTGATCCCGATCTGGTTTATTTCAAATCGGTCATCCGTTTTGAAACGGCTGCTCCACATTTGCGCTGGATGATGGAATCCATTTTCGTCTGTTCGGGTGCGAGACGGCCAGATGCGGTGGAGCTTTCGATTTACAGGCTGGCGTAATAGGCTTTTCGCCGCAAACGCCTCTATCGCAGCATCGGGCTCCACGACGGGTCTGACGCATACGAAGGCGTCTGCACAATGGATTCGCCCCGCCCTGTAATGTTTGCCATGTAGATTTTCGAGCCACCTCCACCGCCGGGGTCGCGGAAGAACATGACATAAAGGCCATTGGGCGCCCATGTTGGCCCCTCATTGTGATAGCCGTCGGCTATGATGCGCTCGCCCGAGCCATCAGGTTTCATGACGCCGATCGCGAATGATCCGCTGCGCTGGCGTGTGAATGCGATGTAATCGCCTTTGGGCGACCAGACAGGCGTCGAATACCGCGCGCCTTGTCCAAATGAGATGCGTTTTGCGCCGCCACCGCTGGCGCTCATGATATAAAGCTGCTGCGTACCGCCGCGATCGCTCTCAAATACAATCTGACTTCCATCGGGCGAATAGGACGGCGAAGTGTCGATGCCCGATGTGTCCGTGAGGCGGGTTGTCGAACGCGAGCGCAGATCCATGGCAAAGAGATTGGTGTTGGTGCCTGTCGATAGCGACATGATGATGCGTTGACCATCAGGCGCAAAGCGCGGGGCAAACGTCATGCCAGGGAAGTTGCCGACGACTTCGCGCTGCGCCGTCTGCACGTTCATCAGATAGACTTTGGCCGCATCGTCGCCGAAAGCCATGTAGGTTACATCCTGGGACGAAGGCGAAAAGCGCGGCGTCAGCACGAGGTCGTTTCCGTTGGTGAGGTAACGAACATTCGCGCCGTCCTGATCCATGATCGCGAGGCGTTTGCGCCGCTTCTGGCGAGTGCCCGTCTCATCGACAAACACCACCCGCGTATCGAAGAAGGGCCCCTCGCCAGTGATCTTTGTGAAGATGGCGTCGGAAACCAGATGCGCGACCCGGCGCGAATTCTGGGGATCAGTGACATACTGCTGACCCGCCACCTGCTGGCGTTGTGCCACGTCCCACAAGCGGAATTCTGTGCGCAGGCGTCCGTCGCCGCCACGGCCTGTGCGGCCAGTGACAACGAATTGCGCATTGATGGTTTTCCAGGCGTCCCAATTGGGCGGCGCATCGGGATTGTCGCCCTTTTCAACAAAGGAGCCGCGATCCATAGGTGCGAGATAGACAGAGCGTTTGAAGTTGTTGGTGATGATCTGTGAAAGGGCCGGTCCTTGCTGGGCATCGCCGGTGAAATCAGCGACAGCAATCTGCACCGGCGTGAACGAGCCGCCGCGAATGTCGAGCGTGCGTTGGGCGTGGGCATTGCGAATGATGAACGGCGATGCGAAGGCCCCGGCGAGCGTGGAGACGGCCTGTCTACGAGTAAGAAGTATGCTCATGATTCGGTTCCGGACTGAATGCGCCAGACGGCGATTATCTTAAACGGGTCACTGCTTGAACGCGTACAAACGTTGGGCGGGCTAGTCCGTGCAGTTGGTTCATCCTGACATCTCATTTGGATCGAAACGAAGTATCAGGTCTTTCCACTCGTTATAATAAGGCATGTATTGAGCCGGAATTTGCAACGGATTGCAGCGTTGTACGGCGCGTAATGCACTATCGGCGAGCGATTGGAGCGCCGGATCTGTAGGCCTGTTGCGCAGTGACGGCCGCCCGACCAAGCCGCCGCTCTGCGAATAAGATACGCTAACCTGCGGCTGAAACTGGCTGCCCTGGGCGTTGCCGATGTAAGTCCAGCAACGTTTGTATTGTTCGATCAGCATGCCGTTCAACTGTGCGGACATGCTTGGCGACATTTTCGGTGCGCTTGCGGAGGGCGCGCCGAGATTGGCCTGCCTGTTCGCGGGCGTTGGTCCGGTTGAGCGACGCGCCTGGGGTGGTTCCTTCGACAAAAGCTCGGAGATTGCGGAGGGGTCGTATTTCCGCTGTGGTTCGTTGTTCTCCTCGCCCGAGCGCGGTCGCGGTGTGGGCTTCACGTCGCGCGTGCTTTCTTCCAGCTTGGCCAGCTGATCAGGTTTCGGCTTGTCCTCAACCTTGCGCAGAGCCGGCGGTCGGCGTGGCGGCAAGGGTGCGGGTTCGGATTCTTCCGGCTCAGGCTTGGCTTCGGCCTGTTTCTGAGGTTCAGGCTTGGGGCGTTGCGGCGGCGGTGGTGGTGGCTCGGCAGCCTCTTTCACCACGGGCTTGGGCGGCTCAGGTTTTGGCTCGGCCTTTGGCTGCGGGGGCCGTACCGGTGGGGTGGGCGGCGTGGGAGCAGGCTCGGGCTCAGGTTTGACTTCGGGAGCGGGCCGTGGCGGCGGCAATACGGCGACCTTCGGCGGTTCCGGCACATCATCGTCAGCGGGATCAGGAATGCGCTTGAGCGGCGGCGGCGGCGTTGGAACATCGCGCTTGGCTTCGGCGATCGGCGGGGTCGGACGCTGTTCGGCTTTCTCAGACTTTTCGTCGACTTTCGGCTTGGTGTCCGTGGGCTTTGCAGTCTTTTCGCCCTTCATAATCTGGTTCATTTCGCTCTCGGTGATCATTTCCACCGGGATCGATTCCTGCGCATCCTCGAATTTTTGCGTCGAGGAAAAAGCGACGAGCGAAAACGCCAGCACTGCGATATGCACTGCCGCCGAGACGTAGATGCCGGGCTCGTTACGCCTGAATTCCAACTCCTTTTACTCCTACTTCTTACCCTGCTCGGTGACGAGCGCGACTTTTTTGAAGCCCGCTGCAGTGACCAGGGCCATCACTTCGGCGACGCGGCCATAGTTCACGGCCTTGGAGCCGCGCACATAGATGCGCTCGTCAGCGCCGGACTTAGCCAGCGATTTTACGCGTTCGACAACCTGATCCAAGCCCACGGGCTGATCGGAGACGAAGATCGCGCCTTTCTCGTCAATGGCGATGGAGATGGGTTTCTGGTCGATATTCAGCGCAGAAGCCTGGGTTTCCGGTAGATCGATAGGTACGCCTGTCGCCAGAAGGGGAGCCGCGACCATAAAGATGATCAGCAGAACCAGCATGACGTCGATGAACGGCGTCATGTTGATTTCGGCCATGGCGCCGTATCGCGGCACGCCACGGCGGCGGCGTCCGCCCTTGTGTCCGGCTGCGCCGACCGACATCCCCATATCAGGCCTCCTGATTCACGCGCTCGCGCGCCGGGCCTACGGGACGAGACGAGTTCTCGGACGCGACGTGCTGGTCAATCTGACGCGAGAGTATTGACGAGAATTCGTCCGCAAAGCTCTCCAGCCGCGCTTGAGAACGGGCGACTCGTCCCTGCAGGATATTGTAGAAAATCAACGCCGGAATTGCGGCAAAGAGGCCAATGGCCGTGGCGAACAGAGCCTCGGCAATGCCGGGCGCGACCACTGCGAGCGAAGTGTTCTTGGAGGCTGCGATTGAGCGGAAGGCGGTCATGATGCCCCAGACGGTGCCGAAAAGGCCGACGAAGGGACCCGCGGACGCGACCGACGCCAGCACAAGCAATTGGGATTCCAGCCGCTCGACCTCCCGGGCGATGGAGACATCGAGCACTTTCTCGATGCGCGCCTGCAAGCCCATGAAGGCGGCGGAGGCGGAGAACGAGCGTTTCCATTCGCGCATGGCCGCGACAAAAAGCGAGGCCATTCCGGTAGTCGGCCGGGCCGACAGCGTCTGGAACAGGTCTTCCAGAGAATTGCCGGACCAGAAAACTTCCTCGAAACGGTCCATGGATTTTTCCACGCGCCCGAACAGGAGATATTTGTTGATGATGATGGACCAGCACCAGACCGAGGCGACCAGCAGGCCGACCATGACCAGCTTGACGACCAGATGGGCGCCCCAGAACATGCCCCAGATGGTAATTTCGACCGGAGCGCCACCGGCGGCGTCGGCTGGGTTCATCACTGAATTCCTCTATTTGCGCGGAACACCCGCCTTTGTAACGGGCGGGGAGCCCGCTTTTCACGATAAAATCGGACGAAACTAGGGCCTGACCCCGGTTTTCCCTGCCTTGAAATAGCAGGCCAGTGTTTAAGATTTGCTTAGGGTTAAGCGGGAGTTGAAAATTCGCGCAGGGGCCGCGTATAAAGCTGGCATTCGGGGGCGGATCGGCTCCGCGATCCCCATTTTTCAGAGGACGACCATGGCAGGCCATAGCCAGTATAAAAACATAATGCACAAGAAGGGCAAGATGGACGCGATCCGCGCCCGCGTGTTCTCCAAGCTGGGCCGTGAAATCACCGTGGCCGCCAAGATGGGTATGCCAGATCCCGCCATGAATCCGCGCTTGCGCCTCGCAGTGCTGGCGGCGCGCGCCGAAAACATGCCCAAGGACAATATCGAACGGGCGATCAAGAAGGCGTCCGGCGGCGATACCGAGAATTATGACGAAGTCCGCTATGAGGGCTATGCGCCCGGCGGCGTGGCGCTGATTGTCGAAGCGCTGACCGACAACCGCAACCGCACCGCCAGCGATGTGCGCTCCTACTTTACGAAGGCCGGCGGGGCTCTGGCGGAAACCGGAGCTGTCGCTTTCATGTTTGATCACGTGGGCGAAATTGAATTCGACACCAAGGTTGCCAGCGAAGACGCCATGCTGGAAGCCGCGCTGGAAGCAGGGGCCGATGATGTGGCGTCCAGCGCAGACGGGCATGTGATCACAACTTCGCTGGAAAGTTTTGCGGAAGTCGCCAAGGCGCTGGAAGCCAAGTTCGGCGAGCCCCGCAAATCCAAACTCGTCTGGCGTCCGCAAAACACGATCAGCGTGGACGATGAAACCGGCGAAAAGATCCTGAAGCTCACCAACAATCTCGAAGAGCATGACGACGTGCAGAACGTCTATGCGAATTTCGAGATCTCTGATGCGCTGATGGCGAAGCTGGGCGGGTAAGCGGCCGCTTTTTTTCCTCTGTCAAACCGGGTCCGCTTTTGCGCGAAGCCTCGCGCTTGCCACCTTGCCGCGCCCGCGCTAGGTCAGCGAGCAACATCCGAGGAAACCCGAAAGAGGCTTTCATGTCTGCTTTGCCTGAAACCATGACTGCAATCGCCATCAAGGCTGCCGGTGGGCCTGAGATGCTTCAACCGGTGACTGAAAAGGTGCCGCAACCCAAAGACGGGGAAATCCTCATCAAGGTCATGGCGGCCGGTGTGAACCGCCCGGATGTGTCGCAGCGGCAGGGCCGTTATCCCGCACCGGCCGATGCCTCGCCCCTGCCGGGTCTGGAAGTTTCAGGCGTTGTGGCGGCGGTTGGCGGGCATGCGGCCAAATGGAAAGTGGGCGACGAGGTCTGCGCGCTCACCCATGGCGGCGGCTATGCGGAATATGTGACCGTCAATCAGGGTCATGCGCTCGCCAAGCCCAAGGGGTTTTCCTGGATCGAGGCTGCCGGCATTCCCGAGACTTTCTTCACGGTGTGGGTCAATGGCTTCATGACAGCCAAACTCTCGAAGGGCGAAACCGTGCTGTGCCACGGGGGGTCTTCGGGCATCGGCACGACCCTGATCATGCTGGCCAAGGAGATCGGCTCACGAGTCATCATCACCGCAGGCAGCGACGAAAAATGCGATTTCTGCAAAAAGCTCGGCGCTGATGTCGCCATCAACTACAAGACGCAGGATTTCGTTGAAGAGGTGAAGAAGGCCACTGGCGGCAAGGGCGCCAATGTCATTCTCGACATGGTCGCCGGTCCCTATGTGCAGCGCAATTTTGAAGCCGCAGCGCGCGATGCGCGGATCGGCCAGATCGCTCTGCAGCTTGGCTACAAGATCGAAAATCTCGACATCCGCCCGATCTCGGCCAAGCGGCTCGTGTGGACAGGCTCGGCCTTGCGCCCGCGCACCGTCGCAGAGAAGACGGCAATCGCCGTGTCTCTGGAAGAACATGTTGCGCCGATGTGGGCGGCGGGAAAATGCCGGCCGATCATAGATTCAACCTTCCCGCTGGCCGAGGCATCCAAGGCGCATGCGCGCATGGAAACCAGCCAGCATCAGGGCAAGATCATCTTGACGGTGGCCTAGGTGGCCAAGGCATCACTTCCCGTCATCGTCGCAGGCGCAGGCCCCACGGGCCTCGCCACGGCGCTGTCACTGGGCCTTGCAGGTGTGGATGTTGTTCTTGTGGAACGGGAGCCGGGCCTGACCGTCGATTTGCGCGCGGGCTCGTTTCATCCGCCGACAACGGACATGCTGGTGAAGCTCGGCTGCACGGCCATGCTGGACAAAGGCATCAAAGTGCCCCATTGGCAGATCCGTGATCGCGTTGATGGCATTGTTGCCGAATTCGATCTTGGCCTGATTGCGGATGAAACGCCCTATCCTTTCCGCCTGCATCTGGAGCAGCATCGCCTGACGCCGATGCTGCTGGAACAGATCCGCGCACGCACTCCCAATGTATCGGTACGCTTCGGCAACGGACTCAAGTCTGTCGAAGATTGTGGCTCTCACGTTGTTGTAACGCTGGACGACGGCAGCCGGGTCGATGGCGCATTTGTGGTGGGTTGTGAGGGCGCGCGGTCCATTGTGCGCAATGCCATCGGCAGCAAGTTTGTCGGCTTCACCTGGCCTGAAAAACTGCTGGTGGCGTCGACAACGTTTGATCTGGGGACGCTTGGCTTTTCTGGCGCCGGATATATCGCCGATCCCGTAAACTTCGCAGCGGTATTCCATGTGCCCGATGAAGGCCCGCCGGGCCTTTGGCGCATTGCCTATCCCATCGACCCTGATACGCCCGATGAAATCGTGATGGATGAGGCGCTCATCCGCACACGGCTGAAACTGGTGATGGAATATTCCGGCGCGAATGTGGACGATTTCGATCTTGTCTATCGTTCCACCTACAAGGTGCATCAGCGCGTCGCCGACAACTGGCACAAGGGCCGGCTTGTCATTGCGGGCGATGCTGCGCATCTCAACAATCCCTTTGGCGGATTGGGTTTGAATGGTGGCGTGCATGACGCTGTCAATCTTGCCAGCAAGCTTGCGCCGGTCTGGCTCGAGGGTGGCGACCATGTACCTGCCTTCACGCTCTATGAGCGCCAGCGCCGCCCTATTAATATCAAGTCCGTGCAGGCGATGAGTATTCGCAACAAGAAGCTGCTGGAAGAGCGCGATCCGGACGTGCGCAAACAGCGTCAGGCCGAGATTGCGGCCATTGCCAAAGATCCGGTCAAGGCGCGTAAATTCCTGATGGAAACCTCCATGCTGGATTCCGTCCGGCAGGCCGCAGCCATCACGCTGGATACGCCAGTTGATGCCGACTGGAGCGGAATGGACGCGGTGTAAAAATATAATTTGGGAGGAAAGACCGATGGCGACTTATGTTCTTGTGCATGGCGCATGGCATGGCGGCTGGTGCTGGAAGCGCACGACGCAATTGTTGCGGGCGAAGGGACATACTGTCTTCGAACCGACTTTGCCGGGCGTGGGTGCGCGCGCCCATGAAGCCACGGCAGCCATAGGTCTGACTTCGCATGTAAACGATTTGATCGGGCTCATCGAGATTGAAGAACTTGAGAACGTCATCCTTGTCGGGCATTCCTACGGTGGCATGGTCATAACAGGCGCTGCCGAGCGCATTGCGCCGAAGCTCTCAACCCTCGTCTATCTCGATGCATTTGTGCCGAAGGACGGAGAATCGCTAACTTCCATTCTCGGGCCCGAACGTGCCGGACAGATGGCGGCCAATGCGGGCGATGGCTGGAAAGTGCCTGCGCCGCCGCCGTCCTATTTTGGTGTGAAAGCGCAGGGCGACATTGACTGGATCACACGCTGCTGCACGTCGCAGCCTTTGCTCACGTTCATGCAGCCAGCGCAGGCCAAGGGCGAATGGCAAAAGGTCCAACGCAAAGTCTATATCCGCGCGGAGGGGCATCCCGGCCCGACGTTCGCGCCCTTTGGCGAGATGGCGAAGACAACGCCCGGCTGGGATTATCACGCTGTCGCCTGCGGCCATGAAGTGATGATCGAAATGCCAGGGGAGCTCGCGGACATCTTACTGAAGCTTGCCTGAGCGCGGCAAATAGCAATTCGACAAGCGCCGGATTGTGATTATGCTGCCTTGAAAAAGTGATGGAGTCGCAGATGGAATTCGGCATTCAGTTTTTCCCCGATGTCGGACCGCAGGAGAAAAGCGGGCAGGATTATTGGGGCGATGCGCTGCGTCTTTGCGATCATTTCGATGAACTTGGCTACACCAATGTTCGGACAGTCGAACATTATTTCCTGCCCTACGGCGGCTATTCGCCCAATCCGCATATCTTTCTGACAGCTGCATCGCAGCGCACGAAAAAGGCGCGGCTTGTCACCGGGGCCATTCTGCCGGTGTTCAATCACCCCCTGAAGATGGCGGGCGAAATAGGCATGCTCGATTCAATTTCTGGCGGACGGCTTGAATGCGGGTTCGCACGGGCGTTTCTGCCGCATGAGTTCGAGCGCTTCGGCATTCCGCTCGATGAAAGCCGTGAGCGGTTTACAGAAGGCGTCGAATCCATTCGCCGCCTGCTCGAAGAAGAGAATGTTACCGTCGAAGGAAAGTTTCATTCGTTCAGGAACGTCACGTCGCTGCCGCGCCCGGTGCAGAAGCCGCGCCCACCTTTCTGGGTTGCCGCGATTGCAACGCCGGAGACGTTTGAAACAGCGGGACGGCTTGGTTACGGCATTATGGCGATCCCGCTTGTAGGTTCGCATATGGCGAGCCTGATCCGGATTTACCGGCAAGCCTGGAAAGATGCAGGACATCCCGGCAATGGCCGGATTACCCTGGCGTTTCATATGTTCTGTCATGAGGATCACGACACTGCCGTGAGGATCGCGCGCGATCCTCTCAATCATTATCTGAAATCGGTGATCGACGCGGCTTCGGCGTGGACCGGCGGCACCGTTTCAAAAGATTACCCCGACTATGGTAAATTGCTGAGCGCCTTGGCGAAAGAAACCTTTGAATCGCAAGTGGAAAAGGGCGGCGCATGGGTGGGTACGCCCGAGGAAATCCGCAAATCCATAGACGCCTATAACGAGGTTACAGGCGGTTTTGACATCGCGTCCATGCAGGTGAATTTTCATACGATCAGCTATGAAGATGCGCTGACCTCGCTGCGTTTGTTCTCGCGCGAGGTCATGCCGCATTTTGCGTGATTTGGGTTTGGATTATGCAAGGCCCCGCTTTTCCATCAGGGCATCGGGCGTGGGCAGGCGGCCACGGAAGGCGATGTAGGCGGCGTCGGGCTCGCGCCGACCTCCTGCGGAATAGATGTGTTCTTTCAGACGCGCCGCGACGTCCTTGTCGAATATATCGCCCTTCTCCTCAAACGCATTGAAGGCGTCAGCATCGAGTACTTCCGACCAGAGGTACGAATAATAGCCTGCGGCATAGCCTTCGCCGCTGAAGACATGCGCGAAATGCGGCGTGCGATGGCGCATGACGATTTCTCTGGGCATGTGGATCGCCGCGAGCCGTTCGCGTTCGAATTTCTCTGGATCTACTTTTGCAGGTGGTGGCAGTTCGTGCAGATCCATATCAACATAAGCGGACGAGCAATATTCTACAGTCGCAAAACCCTGGTTGAACGTGCGCATTTTTAACACGCGTTCAATCAACTCGTCCGGCATGGGCGCGTTTGTTTCATGATGGCGCGCATATGTGCGCAGGATTTCCGGCTGCAAGACCCAATGTTCATAAAGCTGCGATGGCAGTTCGACAAAATCAGTTGAAACGCTCGTGCCGGAAATGCGGGGATAGGTGACATCCGACAACATGCCGTGCAGCGCGTGACCGAATTCATGAAACAAAGTACGGGCGTCATCGAGCGACAGCAGCGCAGGGTGGTCGGCGCCTGGTTTTGCGATGTTCAGTACATTGATGACGATGGGACGCGTGTCGCCGTCGAGCCTGTCCTGTCCGCGAAAATTCGACATCCACGCGCCGCTACGTTTTGAGGAGCGCGCGAAATCGTCAGCCACGAAGAGTGCAATATGTTTGCCTGTGCTATCCTTCACCTCGAACGTGCGGACATCGGGATGATAGACATCGAGACCTTTGACCTCCGCGAATGTGAGACCGAACAGACGATGGGCGACGTCAAATGCAGCCGCACGGATATTGTCGAGCTGGAAATAGGCTTTGACTTCGCCCTCATCGAGATCAAATTTCTGCTTGCGTAATTTCTCGATGTAATAGCGCCAGTCGTGCGCAGCGATGGCAAAATTTGCGCCTTCTGAGTCAGCCAGTTTCTGCAATTCGTCACGGTCGGCCTGAGCGCGCCTCAACCCGCCCTGCCATACGCGGTCGAGAAGTTCGCGCACGGCTGCAGGTGTTTTCGCCATAGTGTTGTCGAGCTTGAAATCGGCAAACGTATCGTAGCCGAGGAGCTTCGCCCGCTCGGCGCGCAGGGCGACGATCTCGGCAATGATATTCATATTGTTGGTTGCGCCGGAGTTCTCGCCGCGTCTTGTCCAGGCATCGAAAAGGATTTCGCGCAGATCGCGCCGCGTCGAGGTTTGCAGGAATGGCTCCACATGTGAGCGCGACAAGGTCAGCACATGCTTGCCCGGCAGGCCACGTTCGTTTGCGGTGGTGGCAGCGCTGGCGATCAGGCTTTCGGGAAGTCCGGCGAGGTCGCCGGGGGCTTCCAGAACGAGTGTGAAATCTGCTTCATCTTTCAGAACATTTTGTCCGAATGACGTGGTGAGGGTCGCCAGCCGGGACACGATTTCCGTCAGGCGCTTGCGGCTGGCTTCGTCGAGCTTGGCACCGGAGCGTACAAAATCCTTGTGAATGAGTTCGAGTACGCGGAGCTGTTCAGCATCGAGCCCGAGTATTTGGCGGGCAGCGTGCAAGGCATCGATCCGCTTAAACAGACCGGCGTCAAGGTAGATCGCGGAGCGATGCTGGGCGAGTTTTGGCGAGATCTCACGCTCGATCTTTTGTAGAGCTTCGTTGGTGTCGGAGCCCGAAAGATTCCAGAATACCCGGCTCACGCGCCGTAGGGTTTCCCCAGATCGCTCGAAAGCGGTGACCGTGTTGGCAAACGAAGGCTGCTCCGGGTTTTCGGCAATTTTCGCGATTTCGGCTGAGTGCTCTTCGAGCCCCCGCTCGAAAGCGGGTTGGAAATGTTCCGGCCGGATTTCGCTGAAGCGGGGCAGTTCGAACAGGGTATGCCATTTTGGCTCGAAAAACGGGTTTTTGGTCATGTTTGATCCGGCAGGAAGGGCTGTTGACGCAGGGCCGCGTGATTGTGCCGCCACAATATATGCGCAAGGTGCGAATATGCTACATTGTGGTGGGAAATGCTGGCGTTCGATTTCGCGCCGCGGGCGCAAGAGGCAAAGAATATGACTGAAAGCAACGTTTTCCGGGTTCAGCCCGCCCCCGTAGTCACTGCTAAACCAGCAGTTTACAAGGTCGAGATGGATGATCGCTGTATGGTTTTTCCGGATGGGAAGACATTGCAGCATCTGCTGGTGACTTCGGATGCGAGTAACAACCTGACGCTTGAAGCCATCTATGCTTTCAATGCGTCCCGGCTTGATCCGCTGCTGCTCTCCATGCCGTTGGCCGATGCGCGGGATTTCGTACGAGAGCTAGTAGGCGTTGTTTTTCAGGCCAAGACCGGCTTTTACCTGACAGACGAATGGAAAATTGCGATTAACGTGATGGCGAATGGCTATCAGATCGATATCCAACGGGAAGCGCGCAAGACGGAATTGTTCTTGTCTACAGGCGTCATCTGGCGGTTTATCAAGGCCCTGCTGATGACCCTGGATCAGGTCGCTCCAGTACAGGCGAATTGAACATGAACCTTTGAGGTTTTGCCATTGCGGTTTTGATTGCAATCCGGTCTGCCGCCACCTATATTGTCGTCGATCCCAGTCATGATTGCGTATTTTCGAGGCTTGCCTCGGCCCGGCCGGAGCCTGCAGCTGCTTGCCTTGAATTCGCGGTCAAAGACTTACATTGTGTCGTTGAAAATGGCGCAATAACAGATGGTTATACTTTTATCAGGAGAATTGACATGCGTGATGCCCCGCTGATGCCAAAGGCGACCGCTGTCTGGCTGGTGGAGAATACCTCTCTTACCTTCGACCAGATCGCCGAATTTTGCGTGCTGCACCCGCTGGAAGTGAAAGGCATCGCCGATGGCGAGGTGGCTGCGGGTATTCGTGGCCACGACCCCATCACGTCCAACCAGCTGACGCGCGATGAAATCGCCAAGGCCGAGAAAGACCCTGAGCATAAGCTTTCTCTAGCCAAGTCCAAGGTGCGCCTGCCGGAAGTGAAGAAGCAGCGTGGGCCGCGCTATACGCCACTTTCACGCCGGCAGGATCGTCCCAACGCCATTTTGTGGTTGGTTCGCAATCATCCAGAGTTGAAAGACGCGCAGATCATGCGTCTCGTCGGCACAACCAAGACAACACTGGCGGCGGTGCGTGACCGGACCCATTGGAACGCGCCAAACCTGTCACCGCTCGATCCGGTAACGTTGGGCATCTGCTCGCAACTGGATCTGGATATCGAGGTGGCACGCGCCAACAAGGACAAGCCGCCGCAGGCCGACCATGGGGCAACGCTGGTCTCTGCCGAAATTACGACCGGTCCTGTTTACGAGGAAGACCGTCCGCAGCCTGTGCTGCCTGACAATGTGTTTGGCAATATGACCCTGCCGCGCGCTGCAAAGGTCGAAGAAGACGACGGTATCGATCTGGATTCAGTGTTCGCGAAATTGAAGGACCTCAAGGTCAAAGAATAGTCCCTTCTTAAGTCTTTCGGATTGCCTGTGCCGCCAGCAAGTTATCCTGCTGGCGGCATTTTTGTTCCTTAGACTGATTGCGCGG
>CANJJI010000057.1 GCA_947474545.1 Beijerinckiaceae bacterium
GATAGCCTGGTCAATGGAAAGTTCGGTCAACTATCCCGTCATGAATGCACGTGCATTTCGTAAAAGGATCGATCTGACAATGAACTTTCGGCGTGATGCCGACATCTGGGCGCCCTATGTCCCTTGGCGGTCAGAGTGGGAGCAAGCGATTGCTGCCCCGATACCACAAAAAAACGCCACTTCGCCGCTGGTCATGTTTCAATCTGCTCCCGACAACAAATCAAATCGATACGAATTTGCCGAGAGGTTATCGAAATACATCCAACTGGATTCCTACGGAAAGGTCTTGAAGAACCGCGAATTTCCGTCGCCCGACAAGGGCCGCATAACGAAGCTGGAGATTCTGTCAAATTACAAGTTCTGCCTGTCCCTGGAAAATGCAATCGAGGACGACTACGTCACTGAAAAGTTCTTTGACCCCCTCATCGGTGGGACTGTGCCAGTCTACAGGGGTGCCCGCAATGTTGCAGAGTTCGCACCTGACCCTACATGTTATATTGATGCCAGCGCATTTCGAGATGAAAGAGAGTTGGCGGACTATCTCGTCTATCTTGATCATGATGATGCGGCTTATGCAAAGTATTTTGCCTGGCGGCAAACGTCACTGCAGGACAAGTTCATCGAATTGCTCGACAGAGCCAATTCCAATTCGTTTGAAAGGTTGCTGCGCAAGGTCGAAGACCGCAAATCAAGGCCATTTCTCCAAAATTGGCTTGAAAGGTTTTTTCGATGAACAGCGCATTGCATCCTGGTTACATCCAAAATGCGATGAATGCAAAAAAGCCGCTGTTTCCAGCGGCTTTTGTGTACCTGATGTCCAGTGTCCAGGTCTGAAAACGCCTAGCGTTTGGAGAACTGGAAGCTGCGGCGAGCCTTGGCCTTACCATATTTCTTGCGCTCGACGACGCGGGAGTCACGCGTCAGGAAGCCGCCTCGCTTGAGGACCGCGCGCAGTTCCGGCTCGAAATAGGTAAGAGCCTTGGAAAGGCCATGACGCACAGCGCCGGCCTGCCCGGACAGACCACCGCCCGCAACTGTCACCATCAGATCATATTGGCCCAGACGGCTGGCGACCACCAGCGGCTGCTGAACAATCATGCGCAGAACAGGCCGCGCGAAATAGACATCGAACTCGCGTTCGTTGACATTGATCTTGCCGGAGCCGGGCTTGATCCAGACGCGGGCCACGGCATTCTTGCGTTTGCCTGTGGCGTAGGCGCGGCCATATTTGTCAAGCTTTTGCACATGCACGGGTGCTTCAGGGGCAGGCGCTACCGCGCTGTCCTTGAGATCGGCCAGGGAAGAAAGTGTGTTCTCGGCCATGATCAGGCGCTCCGCTTGTTCTTAGAATTCAGGGCGCCGACGTCCAGAGCGGCGGGGTTCTGCGCGGCGTGCGGATGATCCGGACCCTTGTAAACCCGCAGGTTGGAAAGCTGCTGACGGCCCAGAGGACCGCGCGGCAACATGCGCTCGACAGCCTTTTCCACGATACGCTCGGGAAAGCGGCCTTCGAGAATGAACTTGGCGTTCCGTTCCTTGATCCCGCCAGGAAAGCCGGTGTGGTGGTAATAATTCTTCTGGTCAAGCTTGCGGCCGGTCAGAACGACCTTCTCCGCGTTCACGACAACAACATGATCGCCGTCGTCAATGTGGGGAGTGTAGGAAGGCTTGTGCTTGCCGCGCAGGCGCATGGCGATGACGGACGCAAGACGGCCGACAACGAGCCCTTCGGCGTCGATGACGATCCATTTCTTGTCGGCGCCGGCCACCGTTGTATTGGTTGTATTGCCGAACATGGGTGTCAGAATCCTTGAGATTGATGCGGACCTGCCTGAAGCAAGCCCGGCTGAGGAGCGTATAACCCGGCCCTAGCAGATTGGTCAACGAACATTCGTGAAATTTGAGAAAATATCCAATAGAACGGCGCTTATTTAAATACGGTAATAAAATACCTCATAAACATTAATCGTCGCCCCCCCCTGCGCCACTATCGCCACGCCCGGAGCAGAGCCCGTTAGAGCCACATTTACTTCATGCGATTAAAGTCCCCGCATAAACAGTGCGCTTTCGGCTCCAACATGTCTGGAAATCCCTGATGAATGCCTATGTACCGCCACCGGAAAATGCACGGGGCCTCATCCTAAACGCACAAAACCTATCGAAAATTTCAAACGGCACGCTTGCCGAGCCAATGCGCGTGTCTCAGCCGCGCGTCATCGCAGCTGTCCTGATTTACGACCTACTGGCTGTCACGACAGCCGGTGTCCATTCGGCCGTGTTTTCAAACTACACGAGCAATTCTTCACTTTGGGGACCGTTTGCAGCTGGTCTGACGGTTGCAGTTGCGGTGATCGCAGCTCTCCAATGGCGCTATGCCTATACGATCCCTGCGCTGGGCAAGGCCACGAGGCAGATCGCAGAATCCGGGCTCTTCCTCTTCGTCGCTCTTGCTGGCTTTGTCTTTGCCGCTTTCATGCTCGCCCATGAGAATGCGACGATGCGCCCATGGATTGCGCAATGGTTCATGACCGGCTGGCTGGCGCTATCGCTTTCGAGACTGGTCTGTGGCCTGCTCGTATCGCATTGGAAGCGTGAGGGGCGACTGATGCGCCGCGCTGTCGTTGCTGGCGGCGGACGGGCCGCAGCCGATCTGATTGCCTCTCTCGACCGCACAGCGAAAGATACAATCCGGATTCTCGGCCTGTTCGATGACCGGGGCGCGGACCGTTCGCCTGAGGTGGTTGGCCCTTACAAAAAGCTTGGGCAATTCGAGGACCTCGTCAAATTCTGCCGCGACGAGAATGTCGATCTCATCATCATTTCGCTTCCGCCGGTAGCAGAAGATCGTGTGCTGCATCTTTTGCGGAAATTGTGGGTATTGCCCATAGACATCCGCATCAGCGCCCATGCCAGCAAGCTGAAGCTGCGCGCACGGGCCTATAATTACATTGGCGACGTCCCATTTTTGCCATTGTTCGACCGCCCGATGTCGGATTGGTCCATAGCCATGAAAGCGATCGAGGATCGGGTGATTGCTGCTCTCGCGCTCGTGCTCCTTTCGCCAATTTTTGCCATCATCGCGATGATGATCAAGCGGGACTCGCGTGGACCGGTGTTTTTCCGCCAAACACGACACGGTTTCAACAACGAGCCCATTCAGGTTTACAAATTCCGCTCCATGTACACCGACCAGAGCGACGCAAAAGCTGCGAAACTCGTAACCAAGGATGACCCGCGCGTTACCCGTATCGGCCGTTTCATCCGCAAGACTTCTATCGACGAATTGCCGCAGCTGATCAACGTTTTGCGCGGCGAACTTTCGCTGGTTGGCCCGCGTCCGCATGCGATGCAGGCGAAGGCCGGCGGGCAGACCTATGATGCTGCGGTGGAAGGTTATTTCGCGCGCCATCGCGTCAAGCCGGGCATTACCGGCTGGGCGCAGATCCATGGCTGGCGCGGGGAGACGGACACGCTGGAAAAACTCGAGCAGCGCGTGCAGCACGATCTGCATTATATCGACAATTGGTCGCTGTGGCTGGATCTCTATATTCTTTTCAAGACGCCGCTTTCGCTCCTTAATACGAAAAACGCGTATTAAATTCTGCTGGTTAATAGTGTGGCGGCGGCGGCTCCGGCGCCGTGCGCAGCACCGCAAGGTTCTGGAACTCCTCTCGAAGATTACCGATGTGGCGTTCCAGGATATCGATCTTGCGCCATTGCGCTGTGATCACCTCATTCAACTCCGCAATCATCTGGTCCTGGTGCGCGATGCGCATTTCCAGCGCATCGAGCCTTGAGGAGGCGTCTGCCGGGCTATTGCTCATATTTTGTCCTTCAAGACCGCAGCGGGCTTTATTGCGCTCCCTGCCTGTGCCAAACATTGGATAACACATATGAACAGATGAGGGAGAAACCAATGGCCGGGCGCATCGACATACATCATCACTTCCTGCCGCCCAAGCACATGGAAGAAGAACATGCCCGCCTCAAGATGGCCCATTCTCTCTCCGTGAATCAATTGTTGAACTGGAGCCCGCAAACCGCCATTGATGTCATGGACGCTAATGGTATTGATGCCTGCGTCGCCTCAATTTCGACACCAGGCGTCTGGTTTGGCGACGGCTCACAGGCCCGCCGCCTCGCCCGTCAGTGGAACGATTACGCTGCCGAACAGGTTGCGGCGAGGCCCAAACGCTTTGGCCTGTTCGCCGTGATCCCAACGCCGGACATCGACGGGGCTCTGAAGGAAATTGAATACGCCTTCGATGTGCTCAAAGCCGACGGCGTCGGCATGTTATCGAATTACGATGGCAAATATCCGGGGAATTCCGATTTTGCGCCTGTATTTGAGGAACTCAACCGCCGCAAGGCGATCTGCTATTTTCATCCTACAGTGCCCGGCTATGGCGGCGGTGTGTTGCCCGGCGTGATGCCGCAGACCATTGAATTTGCGTTCGAGACGACCCGCCTGATCACGTCGCTGCTTGTGACAGGCACGATGAACAGGCTCAACGATATCCGTTGGGTGTTTTCTCATGCAGGCGGCACTGTTCCAATGCTGGCAGGCCGTCTCGAACATTCATTGCAGCGCCCGCAATACAAGGAAGCCCTGCCCAACGGCGTGCGCGCCGAATTACAAAAACCCTATTACGATATCGCAGGGGCCTCTTCACCCAGCGCCGTCCTGCCGTTACGCGCACTCGTCCCCGCCAGCCACATCCTCTACGGTTCAGACGCGCCCTTCGTGAAGGCGGATCATGGGCTGCATGATCTGGCCGAATGCAATCTGCCCGCGGACGAATTGAAGCTGATCGAGAGGGAGAATGCGCTGGGGTTAATTCCGAGGTTGAGAGGGTAAAGCGCGGGACCATTTGACCGCAAATCTGACGTCCGGATTAAGACTTGCGGGATGTTCACACCGGCAAGTGCATCTCCGCCAGCTTCGGTACGCTCTCGATCAACCCGCCCAAATTACCCGACGTCAGAAACAGAACTGCTACATCCTCACTCAGCGCCGCGCCAATCTCTTCCAGCGCGGCGACCGGCTCAGACAACGCCTCGACATCATATCCCGCCGCAGCAATACGCGCGACAATGTCAGCCTGTGTCACCTGTTCATGTGTCGTGGCGCCCTGCTCTGCCGGATGCCAGACAAAGGTTTTCGCTGCGCCTTCAAACACATCATCATACCAGTGCATGGTAGCGCGATTGCGCCATGAAAATGTGTGAGGCTCAAAAATGACAATCAGCTTGCGATCGCCAAAATGCTGTTTCATGGCGGCGATGGCGCTGCGCGCTTTGTCATAAGACGAGCCAAAGCCTTCAAAAATGGGAATGCGGGTTTTATCTGATTTGCGATCAAGTCGCCGCTTGATGCCTTTGAATGAAGCCATAGTCTCAGCGAATTTCGCTGCGCTCACAATCCCGCGGGAAATTACAAAAGCGCCGATGCCCAGCATGTTCTCGATATTATGCACGCCGAGCTGGCCAGTCTCCACACGAGCAATATCGTTGCTATTATGCGTTATAGTAAAGCGCGTGCGCTCGCCCCAGGCAATATCGCGCACCTGCCAGTCGCCAGATGAAATCCCGTAAGTCACAAGCGGGCGCGTGATGGCGGTAAGGAATTGCTTGCTTAACTCTCCGCCTGTCGAGGCGAAGATGACGCCATCGTCCGGCACCATGTCTACAAGCTGGTGAAACGGCGCGAGATAGGATTCTATCGTCGGAAACACGTTCACATGATCATGCGCCAACGGCGTCAGGATGAGGTGAGCGGGATGATAGTGCAGAAATTTGGAACTATTGTCGGTATTGGATGAGGGATATTCATCGCCCTCAAGCAGGTAATATTCGCCCTGCCCCACATGGGCGGCACTGGGCGGTGACAAAGGCACAGCGCCTATCATCCAGGAGGGATCGAGGCCCGCTTCGCTGAGACAATGTGAGATCAATGAGACGCTGGTCGTCTTGCCGAAAGACCCTGCAATCACTACGGGGGTTTTGCCGCGTGACAGCATGCCAAGCACGTCAGCAAACGAGAGGATCGCACAGCCTCGTGCGAACGCAGCTGCGACTTCTGCATTTGTTTCGGGCACCAGATTGGCATTCTTGCCGATGACGATACATTCGACGCCATCGGGGATGTTTTGCCGATCATAGGGCGTACGGCAGACGAGCCCTTCCTCGCGGAGAACATCTGATATCGGCGGATAGACGGCCTGATCGGAACCAGTGACAGCTACCCCGGAATCGCGCAGTAATTTGGCTGTGGCGCTCATGCCAACGCCGCCAATCCCGATGAAATGCGCACTCTTGTAAGGAAAAGCCGCCATAAAGCCCCTGCCCCGCCATCAGTCGAGCCGAATCATCCAAGCGCCCGAAACGGAAGGCACATCAGCAAAGCGGGCGGATGACAATAGGGCTGAGGATTGTCTGTCGAGGAATAATGTTCCGCTATTTCGCGGCGCGAAAAAACAACTCATAGAAAGTAATGAGGATCTCGAACATAATTAGCGCAACGATCGCCACTTCAAGCCGGTAAGAATGTTCGGTGTCCAGAAGTCCGGTCAGCGCGCGGGCCGTTTCGGCGATGACATTGAGCTTATTGCCCAGGGCTTTGGAGCGCTCTGACAGCTCATATTCGTTTTCAAGTCTCGTATAAAGGCGTTCGAGATCAGGACGATCCCAAAGGATATCCGGCTTCTCGTCCGGGGCGATGCGTCCGGCCATGCGCTGGCGGGCGATCAGAGCTTCGCCTATCAGCTTGCGCAGATCTGATCGGCCGCCGGGAACTCGCCCTCGCGCTGCAAGTTGCTGGGCCAAGGGCTCAACTCGATCCAGTACCTTGGCAATTCCACGCTCGTCATGGGCAAGCGCTACGCTTTTTGCCAGCGCGTCAGCAATGACCAACAAACGGTCGGGCGCCATATCCTTGATGCTGATGGGCCCGCCAACTGGCAAATGATCGTCACGTTCAGGGTTCACCTCGATAAGTGCGGCTTCATCCTCCCTGGTCTGCAACGGGCCGCTTACACGCGGCGCAAGCCCTCGCAATATCTCATCTTCCTCAATTGGACTAAGCCCAAACAGAACGACTATGCCGGTGCGGAACAATACTGCGAAACCAGTTGGTCCAACAGGAAAAGCCAACGGATTTGTTGAAATTGCATCCACCCGCTCAAGCCCGGTTGTGTCCAGGCGGTTTCCGGCCATGATGGCCCTGACGGTGGTTCGAGCCCCGGACTTCTCCCGTTCAGTGGGTGATTTTTCTGCTGATTCAGCCATAAGTCCTCTGCGCTGTATCCACAGGATCTATCGTGACAGCAATATTACGCTTACCATATAAAAGGCTCAGATAGGGCTGTATTCAACCTCGCGGCGGGATCGAATATGTCGCCACCGCATGGGCGACCGGCTCGCCGCCGCCGTCTGAATACATCCAGACATCCCCAACAGCCAGCCTGCGGCCAAGCTTCATAAGCTTTGCTTCGCCAATCAGATCGCGCTGATCAGGCTTGCGCAGGAAATTGATATTCAGGTTCGTCGTCACGCTCAATGCGCCGGCGGAGTTGTGGGCGGCTGCGGGATCATCACCGACGCCAATTTCGCCCAAAATTGCGGCATACATGGCCAGATCGGCCAGCGAAAACATGGCCGGGCCGGAAATTGTGCCGCCGGGCCGCAAATGGCGATCGCCATAAACGAGGCGGAGACGGGCGCGCATCGGGGCAATCTCCTCGACCCGGAAATCCCGGCCGATCTCGATCTGCGGAAAATGCTCAGCGAGAAAGGTGATCACTTCCTTCGCAGTCATGTTGCCTAGCTTGTCGTTTGTCATACCCCGGCCATATCGTTTGGGACTATTGTTTGTTTGTCGCTCATACGCTGGTGGTCAAGTTCCGCCAAGTTTCATGACCAGCATGCAATTGTCTGTGCGGTTGAATCGACAAGTCAGTGCACCTTTGGCAGAAATGGTCGGCGGCGTAGTACTGGAAGGATTCGAGGCCATGAGTGTTTTCAATTCCCGGTGCGTCTTTTGTTTGAAGATGCTGTTTGCCGCATTGGCCGCCTGTCTTTTCACGAGCGCCGCCCGCGCACAATCGGCAGCGGTAAAGCCCTATCCGCGGGCCAGCGTGACGTTTACAGCGGTTACTCCGGACGCAGCGTTGAAAGCGATGATCGAAGTTCTGCGAAAGGCAGCATCTGAAGACGATGTCGGCACCATCGAAAAGTCGCTGGCCGCGGATCTTCAGGTCGTCGTCTGCCGCTCTGATCCCCTTCTGCCTTGCGCACCAGGGGCTCCGGGCGTGAAAACAGCCGATCAATCCAAGCCCGCAGCACAGCGTCTGCGCGAAACCATCTGTTGCCCCGGCGTGCCCGAGGATCAAATCACAGATGAACTTCGCAAGGAGACTATCACCGGACACATCGCAGGGGCGCTGGAATCTGGCCAGACGACGGGCCATGAGACGCCGGGCCTGGTTTGCATGCCATCATGGGCTATCTACGACCGGGATAAGGCCAAAGCCATTATTGCCGCAACCGGCGCGGACCCACTGCTACTTCGATACGCCAGCGAACCGATCAAATATCGTGATACGCCAAGTGAGAAGGCGCCCGTTTCCGGAACGATTGCAAAAGGCGATCTGGTGCCAATGTTGTCCGACATAGCCACAAACATGCCGGACGGCTGGTATGGCGTCGCCCTGCCCAGCGGCAAGATCGCCTATACGGACGCCATCGGTCTTGAAGAATTGACGCCATCGGGCACCTGTTTCCGCAAGGACGGATCAGGCTGGAAGATCGCCCTCGTCATGGCGATCGAATAGCAATGGATCACGACCGTTACAGCGACCCATATATCCGCGGCATCCTGCAATCGGTGAAATCCATTGCCATGGTAGGACTTTCCGCCAACGCTGCGCGGCCATCCTATTTTGCACTCGGCTATCTCGCGAAGAAGGGTTACCGCATGATTGGCGTTAACCCGGTCCTGGCCGGCAAGAGCGTGCTGGGTGTGGCCTGTTTCCCTAACCTGCAAGAGGCGCCAGGACCTATCGACATGATAGATATCTTTCGCAGCGCAGACGCCGCGGCGGGAATAGTGGATGAAGCATTGGCGCTTGATCCCTTGCCCCGGGTCATCTGGATGCAATTGGGCGTACGCAACGACGCTGCGGCAGAAAAGGCAGAAGCGGCGGGTATCAAGGTTGTCATGAACCGCTGTCCCCAGATTGAGATCGGCCGCTTAACGGGCGAGATCGGCTGGCTTGGGATCAATTCCGGCGTGATGAGTTCGCGGCCGCTGCGGCCAGTGCGGCCAGGCACTCGGTAGCAGGAAAAGAACAATGACGAAGAACCGACTAGAGGCATTCAGCGATGGCGTGCTGGCCATCGTCATCACCATCATGGTGCTAGAGCTGAAAGTGCCACATGACGCCGACCCGGCGGCGCTGCTCAAACTTGCGCCGGTGTTTCTCAGCTATGTGCTGAGCTTCATTTATGTCGGCATTTACTGGAACAACCATCATCACACGTTTCATGCGGTCAAGCATGTCACAGGCGGCGTTCTGTGG
This sequence comes from Beijerinckiaceae bacterium, assembly GCA_947474545.1. Taxonomy (GTDB): domain Bacteria; phylum Pseudomonadota; class Alphaproteobacteria; order Rhizobiales; family Beijerinckiaceae; genus Terripilifer. The sequence continues at coordinate 9,579 of CANJJI010000057.1, forward strand.
GCGAACCTGCATCTTCTGTTCTGGCTCTCTCTTGTGCCCTTCACGACGGGTTGGATGGGCGAGAACCATTTCTCGAAATGGACAGTGTTTGTCTATGCGCTCAATCTCTTGGCCTGCGCGTTGGCCTATACGATCATGCTCCGCCTGCTCATTGCCGCTGATGGACGCGACTCCATCATTGCAAAGGCCGTCGGCAAGGACGCGAAAGGTTACATCTCACTAGCGCTTTACCTGCTGTCTCTGGCCGCAGTTTTCGTTCATCCATTATTAGCGACAGCCTGTCATGTCGCGGTCGCTATTATATGGCTCGTGCCTGACAAGCGCATCGAGCGCATTTTGCAACAAGAGCACAGCCGCTGAAGCGGATCTCACCCCAGCCGTTCCAGCGCCGCTTTCATCTTGGCAATGCGCGACACTGCGCCCTCGCGCCGCTCGCGGTTTTCCTCGACGACTTCCTCCGGCGCCTTGGCGACAAATGCCTCGTTATTGAGTTTGGCTTCGATCTTTTTGACTTCGCCTTCTTCCTTGCCAATTTCCTTGGCGAGACGAATCCGCTCTGCAGCCAGATCAATCACGCCAGCAAGTGGCAAGGCTACCGTTGTACCGCGTACAATCATCTGCGCGGATTCGGCAGGCGGCTGGTCGGCGAATGACATTTGTGACACGCGCGCGAGACGGGCAATCGTGTCCTGCCATTTTTGTGCACGTTCGCGCACAGCGGTCTCGGTGGACACAATTACCAACGGCATCTGTGCAGCTGCAGGGACGTTCATTTCAGCTCGCACGGAGCGGATCTCGCTGATCAGATCGACAACAAATCCGATCTCCATTTCAGCTTCAGGTTGCTCGAGTCCGGCGAGATCGGGCCAGGCCGCGAGAACCAGCGGCGTCTCGCGAGATGGACCTACCTCACCCTTGATTGCCCATAATTCTTCAGTGATGAAGGGCATGAAGGGATGCAGGATTTTTGCAATTTCATCGATGACATAGGCCGTTGTGGCGCGGGTTTCCGCCTGAGCCGCCGCATCATCTCCGCCTTGCAGCACAGGCTTTGTAAGTTCCACGTACCAGTCGCAGAATATGTTCCAGACGAAACGATAGGCGGCATTGGCGGCGTCGTTGAAGCGATAGCCTTCGATGGCGGAAGATACATCCACCGCTGCGCGCGCAGTCTCACCGATGATCCATTTGTTCAGCGTTTGCTCGACCGGCGCCGGATCAAATCCGGCGACACGCACACAGCCGTTCATTTCGGCAAAGCGCGAGGCGTTCCAGAGCTTGGTTGCAAAGTTGCGATAGCCTTCGACACGGCTTGTCGCGAGCTTGATATCCCGGCCTTGCGCCGCCATTGCCGCGAGCGTGAAGCGCAACGCATCGGCGCCATATTTGTCGATGAGGTCGAGAGGATCAATCACGTTCCCCTTCGACTTCGACATTTTCGCACCCTTCTCGTCGCGGACGAGGGCGTGAATATAAACATCGTGGAACGGCACTTCGTGCTGGAAATGCAGACCCATCATCATCATACGGGCGACCCAGAAGAAGATGATGTCGAACCCCGTCACCAGCACCGATGTCGGATAAAAGCGTTTGAGCGCCGGGTCGCTTTCATCGGGCCAGCCCAGCGTGGAGAAAGGCCACAGCGCCGAAGAAAACCAGGTGTCGAGCACGTCCTCGTCGCGTGTCAGCAGCGCGGCGCAACGCTCCGGGTCCTGTGCAATTTCGCCAGCCTCCACATCGTCGTAGATTTCGCGTGTGACAGCGTCGGCGAGCGCGTCGGCAATCGCTTCTTCCTCGCTTTCATGAACATAGACCCCACCCCAAGCGGAGTACCAGGCGGGTATCTGATGGCCCCACCACAATTGCCGTGAAATACACCAGGGCTGGATATTTTCGAGCCATTCGAAATAGGTCTTGTCCCAATTCTTCGGCACGAAATTGGTCCGGCCTTCACGCACAGCGGCAAGCGCAGGTTGCGCCAGCGTCTTGGCATCTACATACCATTGATCGGTGAGCCACGGCTCGATCACCACACCAGAGCGATCGCCATGAGGAACCGTGTGCGTATAGGGCTCAATCTTCACGCAAACATGCCGCTCTTCGAGGCGTTGCACAATCACCTTTCGCGCAGCAAAGCGATCCATGCCATGCAGGTTCAGAGTCAACACCAATTCGGAATTCTCGAACACGCCTTCACCGAATTCAGGATTGTCACGCAAAAGAAGCCGTCCTTCGGCATCAAGAATGTTGATCATGGGGAGGTCATGCCTGCGGCCCACTTCAAAATCGTTGAAGTCATGGGCAGGCGTGATTTTCACTGCGCCCGTTCCCTTTTCGGGATCGGCGTACTCGTCGGCGACGATGGGGATCAATCTCCCCACCAGTGGCAGCACCACATTGCGCCCAATGAAATGGCGCAGTTTTTCGTTTTCAGGATGAACAGCTACAGCGGTGTCACCCAACATCGTTTCGGGCCGTGTTGTTGCAACAGTTATGAATGTTTCGGGCGCATCGGGGTTATAATCTTCGCCGTCGATGGGATAATTGAAATAATAGAGATGGCCGCTGGAGTTTTTATCCAGAACTTTGCCCAGCGCCGCCACATCAAACGGCTTCTCGTCTCCGCGAGTCCATTTGTAACTGCCGCTGCACTCGATCTGTTGTACTTCAAGATCGGAGATTGCAGTGAGCAATTTCGGATCCCAGTTCACCAGGCGCTTGTCTTTGTAGATCAGGCCTTCGCGATACAATTGCACGAAGACTTTCAGCACCGCTTTGGATAACCCCTCATCCATGGTGAACCGTTCGCGCGACCAGTCACATGACGCTCCAAGGCGTTTGAGCTGATTGACGATCACGCCGCCCGATTCTGCTTTCCACTCCCACACGCGTTTGAGGAAGGCTTCCCGGCCCATATCGCGGCGACCAGGTTGTTGCCGTTCCATGAGCTGACGCTCAACCACCATTTGCGTGGCGATGCCTGCATGGTCAGTGCCCGGCTGCCAGAGCACATCCTTGCCGCGCATGCGTTGATAACGCGCGAGAATATCCTGCAGGGTATTGTTGAGCGCATGGCCCATGTGCAGGGAGCCAGTGACGTTCGGTGGCGGGATTACGATGGAATAGGTCTCAGCGTCCGCCCGCTCGTGCCTGCCCGCCTTGAACGCGCCTGCCGCCTCCCAGCGCACCGCGATACGGGCTTCAACTGCTGCAGGATCGAATGTCTTTTCCATCATCGGAATCAAGCTCCGGCGCAGTGTTTCAGCGCCTTAGTCCAAACTGTCAGGATTTGTGTAGAAAGCCGCCTCGCGCGCGAAAGTCAACGCGCAAGCGAAATCGTCACCGTCTCACCGTCCGCCGCGTGCGACACGTTCGATTTCCGCACGTACAAGGCGCTCGACGATTACAGGCAGATTGTCGTCCAGCCATTGCTTCAGCATGGGCTGCAACATCTCGCGCACCGCGCCATCAACAAGGCCTGTGTTCTGCATGAACATTGTCCGCGCCAGCGCCTGGAAAGACGATTGAACGCTGTTGCCCGCCATGGCGGACAAAAGGCCTTCAGGTTCGATGCCAGGACGAAGGGGCATTTCCAGATCGTCAGCCGGCGCATATTCCTGCGCCTGTTGAGGCGCAACAGGCGGCACAACTGTCAGCCTGGGCGGCTGGCTAGGATCCAGCGGCATATGCGCTGCGGGCGCATAATAATCTTGTACTGATTGCGCTGGCTGCGCTTCCTGCGGCTGAACTGTTGGGGCATAATTCTCCCCGGAATGCTGCTGCACAGGCTGGTGATAGGGGGCATGGGCCTGAAAATGCTGTGGCACAGCCTCAGCCTGAACAGGCTGCACAACCGGGGCCTCGCAATAGGGCGCTTCAGTTTCATATTGCACAGGAGCTACAGGCGGGGATGTATCCTGCTGGAAATAAACCCGGACAGGAGCAGGCGGATTTAGGGGCCGGGCCTCCTGTACCGGAGTTACCTTCGGCGCAGGAGCTTGATGCGTGCTCGCCGTTTCAGCCAGCCATTGATCGAATTCCGTTCCCGCCGGCGGAGCTTGCTGCTGAACGGGCGGGACCGACCGGATATCCGGGCGAATGGGTTGAATGACTGCCGAGACCGGCGCGGGCACCGCCGCCTGTTCATCCGCTATGATCCGGCGGATCGAAGCGAGGATTTCCTCCATAGACGGATCACCCGCCTTTTCGGCGGGACCGCGTGTTTCAGCTGCCTGAGAGTTGGCTGCATTCGATGCCGGATTCATGGGCTTTGCCGCACCCGTTGTGATTCGTGAAAACTGAGAGTGGACGCTCTTGCCGATTGCCGCAAGGCGTCAGACGAGGAACGTTGTACAAATCCGTGGAAGCCGCATAACGGCGTCCCCTTGTTCGCATTCATGAAATCAAGTTCCGGCATGCAGATTCCAGCATGATTGCGGATACGGAACTTAATCTGCCGGAAACCTCAGCGGCCATCAGGTGTGCGCACGCCCATCCATTTTCCCTTCACCTGATCAAAGTGCAGGGAGGGATCATATGGGGTCACCTTGAGCTGCAGCCTCTCCGCCAAAAGCTGGCCGACTGACTGCATGAGAACGTAAGAGTTCGCAACACGGTCACGCTGGGCCGTTACCAGCTGCACGCGGGCGTTCAACAGCAATTGTTGTGCATTCAGCACGTCAACGGTCGTACGCTGGCCAACCTTGGCTTCCTCACGCACACCCGCCAGCGCAATCTCCGCGGCGCGGACAGCAGCTTGTTGGGCCTCGATCACTCGCGCCGCATTTTCAAACAGTCCCCATGACGACACGACGGCTGCACGGACTGTTTCCCGCTGGACATCAACCTGAAGCCGCGCTTGTCCATACGTCTCTTTGGCCTGGCGAATGTTGGCGTAGCTGGTGCCGCCATCATAGATCGGAATGCTTAGCTGCCCGACGATGGATGCTGTCGTCACACGCGTATCGCGAATGTTATTTGTATCATATCGGCGCTGGACGTTACCGGTCAGGTTGACTGTGGGATAGAGCGCGCCTTCGGATATTTTGGTCGCCAGAGAGGCCGTGTCTGCAGCATGAAGCGCAGCAACGACATCCGGATGTTCTTTCAGAGCCAGATCCGTCGCCGCTTTCACAGTCTTGGGCAGGAGAGCAGAAAGGGGTTGCGCAGGCATCAGGCTTTTGGGCTGCTCGCCGATGATCTGCCGGTAAACCGCGAGACTGTTCTGCAGGTTTGATTGGGCCACAAATGCGTCTGAACGGCCTATGGCCAATGCCGATTCGGCCTGCGCCACATCGGTCCGCGTGACTTCCCCGACCTGGAAGCGATCGCGCGTCAGTTTCAGCTGCTGCTCCAGCACTTTCACATTGTTTGTGCGGAGGTTCAGAATCGCCGTGTCGCGCAGAATGTTCATATAGGCGTTAGCGCCGTTCACCAGCACAGTCTGCTCTACAGAGCGCAATTGCTCGCGCGACTGGAGCACCTGAGATTCGGCCTGTTTGACACCATTGACAGTGCGGTTGCCGTTGAAAAGATTTTGCTGGATCGTCAGGCCCGCGCCGCGCGGCTTCGTATATGAGCCTGTATTAGTTCCTGTCAGCCTGGCCCCGGTGGCCCTGTTTACAGATGCTGGCGACCACGCCTCATTGTTCTGATAACCGACATCACTTGTTGCAGTTATGGTCGGACGAAAGCCTGCTGTCGCCTTGGGGACGTTCTCGTCCACCGCGCGCGTGCCCGCCCGCTGCGCGTTGAGGGTCGGATTGTTCATATAGGCCTTGGCCAAGGCGCCAGAAATGGTTTCTGCGCGCACTAAAGCGGCCGAGAGGATGTACGCAGGTACACTCAAAGCCAGAGCAAAGACCAGCTTGCACCTATGCGGCTGTATTTGCAGCACTCTAGTCACCACCCTGAAAATCGAGCCCGGCCTGTTGCGCAACTTATTTGCTGAATACACAACCCACTGACTCGAAACACAACACTTGTGGAATACATACACTTAACAAAAGGTTTCGTTGAGTCTGATGATGCTACCCCCTTCCGAATCCCCTTATCATGCGACAAAAAAGATACACACTGAGAGGACCTAGAGGGCGAAGCTCCGGGCGGCCTGAAATCCGGGAAGCACAGGCGCTGAGGTGTCAAAAATTTCTTTCACGCCAACAGCTTGTCCAGACTTCTCATATTGAACCGCTTTGCCGGCGCGGCCGGTTGGATCGTTGCTGGTCCGCCGGACAGCGACCAGCCTGCCACCGTCCGCAAGTTGCGCAAGCAGACGATCAGGAACCGTTTCAATCATGCCGTTGACGATTATAACGTCGAATGGCCCAGCTTCAGCTAACCCCGCTTCAAGCGGTCCGCATACAGCTCGTACATTCCGGATACCCGCATTTTTGAGATTGGCTTCAGCCTTACGGGTCATCGCAAGATCTGATTCGAGCGCAACAACCTCAGCGCCCAGCCCTGCCAGCACTGCGGCCGAATAGCCCGCTGCCCCACCAACGTCCAAGATCCGGTCAGCAGGCGAAATCGCGGCGGCTTGAATCATGCGCGCAAGGATCATCGGCGCGAGCATCCGGCGGCTTTCATTTCCTTCGGTAAGTGTGAGCGCCCGGTCTGAATAGGCAATCGCGGCTTGTTCCGGTGGAAGGAAATTTTCGCGGGGCACAGACTGCATCCGGTCGAGAACAGAACGATCTGTAATATTGAACGTACGAAGCTGGTTATCGACCATAGCCCGGCGCAAAACTGCGTAACCGGTCCTCTCCGGGGAAGAATTGAGTTCTGCGGACATCAGTAATTTCCGTATGTGACAGCGGCGCGAACGGCCTGCGCAGGCAGCTTCTCAGACCGCCGGGCGCTTATAGGTTTGCTTCGCCGCCTTGTCCATGACCGGCGGCCGCACATCCTCCATCGGCTCGCAATCGCTACAAAAAAAGATCCCCGCAGGTTTGCTGCGGGGATCTGACAGGAAATGCCGGCGTTCAGATTAGGCGCCGGAACCGCCGCCGAGGCGCTTGTTGCACTCGCTGTAATATCCGCCACCTTTCTGGATCCAGTTCAGACCGCCATTGCCGCCATTGTTGGCCGCCTTGTTGGCATTGTACTGATCAAGGCAGGTTTTCTGGCGCTGCTGGCCAGGTTTTTCCGCCGCATATTTCGCGTCAATCTTTGACGGAAACACGGCGTTGCTCGCGGCGGCAGGCTTGGCCGCTGCTGCGGGTGCCGCAGGGACAGCAGGTTTGGGCGGGGCGGCCTGTGCGGCGGAAGCCGGGGGAGCTGTGGGCGCGGCCGGTGCGGCGGCAGCAGGGGCAGGCTTGGCGCCTGCGGCAGGTGCAGCAGCGGGGGCGGCTGCGGCTGCCGGGGTGACAGCAGGAGTTGCCGGCTTCTGAGCCGATTCTGTCCGGCATTTCGACAGGAATTGCGGCCATGTCTGATTGCCGGTCGTGTTCGCGGATTTTGCAGCCTGCCATTTATCGCCGCACTGTTTCATCACCTCCTGCGATGCGTTCTGCGCGAAGGCAGGGAATGCGACGAAAATTCCGGCAATAATGACAGCCGCGCCGCCTGTCAGTCTGGCGTTGATAGTCGACATACATTGTTCTCCGTTGAGCCCGCGGACCAACATCGTCCGCCCGTTGCGCGCCTCCGGCAATCTGTCGGCAGCAACGCATAATAAGCTTATAAGCGGCGCGAAATGAACCGGTCTTGAATAAAAAATTGCAACGCCATTCATCGCCGATGGAAGTAGGATCGTTCCTTCACGCCTGACTAGCGCGAAGCTCATGACTTCCAAAGATAATATCAAATAAAAAAATGACGCCGGCCGCCGGATTCTACCGGGACCGGCGCCAAGGCGCCTTTGCGAAGGGTGAGACCTTCAGCTTGGATCAGCGAGAGACAGTGAGGGGAGCTGCTGTCGGTTCGCCGATTTCGACCCACACGTTCTGTTGCGTTTGCGACTGACGCTTCACAAAACGATAGGGAACCTTGCTCCACGCCAGAACACGGTCGTGGAGATTGTCGAGGATGAAATCGCCCTTATCGGTTTTCACCGTCAGAACAGCGTGTCCGTCACCCTGTTCGTCTTTCACAACAGTGATAAGCAGCGCCTGACGCGGAAAGCCTTCCTGGATCAACAGCCGGCGTTTCAGCAGCGCATAATCTTCACAATCGCCCAGCCCATCAGACGGATAATCCCAGCGGTCCACCTGGCCCCAATGGGCATCGTCAGACTTCGGCTTGATATTGCTGTTGACCCAGCCATTGACGCGCTTGATGATCTTTTCTGTCACAGCGGTCAGACGCACGTCCTGAGCTTCGACCGCGGAGGCGTCGCATTCGCCTCGATAGCGATTGCAAAAATCAACCCAGCCATAAGGAACAAGTGTACGATTGCCAACGGCCACATAACCCACATTTGCATCCGCCGCTTCGGTCGAAGATTGCGTGGCGAATACGCCGGCAGCGAGCGCACCCGCTACAATCGCAATCCTGAACACTTGAGAAAACATAAATGCCCCCGTTTGTTGTTGAGGGCAGTCTGCCAATAGCAATTTGCAGGCGGTCTAAGTAATTCGAGCGCATTTTACGCGAACGCATTAACTTCTGTGCGTGCGCGATTTAACTATAACAATTTCTGTATTTAATCATTTGGCATTATGTGAAAATTTGCGCGAAACCCCAAAATCATGGAGATCGGGAGCTTCGGTGCTGCGGCGTAGAGCGGCTCATGTAAACCTTTCACACCGTCAAGTCCTAACAAGCCTGCCCAGATCCGGCCCAAATTACAGTTAATTTGCGTTCCTCAGAGAAGTTAACCGGGTAAATAAATCGGCTTCTCCGCAAGTTTGGCGACTTAATCCCGGATGTCTTGGCCAGTCCGGCCCCGCACTCTAGATTATACCCGCAGAAGCAAGGTGGCAGTTTGCCAGGGCGGATTTCCGCCGGAGACAGAGATGAGCCTGATTGAAAATCAAGCCCCCGGCGCAATTACCTTCGAGGATCAGCAAGTGCTGGCGGAAGCCGTCCGCTTACTTGAATATACCAGTCTGGCGACCCGGCTGACCAATATGGTCGGCGCCACTCTGGGCGCGGCCGGCAACATGGTTCCACAATCCGTCCGCAAGGTAGTCTCCAAAGCTGTCGAGATTGCGCTCCGCACGGCGATGCGCAATGCCCTGCGCGGGATGCGTGACAAGCGTGGCCCGGCAACATCGCACACACACAGGTCGCTGGCGACGCTGTCCGGCGCGGCCGGCGGCGCGATTGGCCTTGCGGCTCTGCCTGTCGAATTACCGGTTTCCACGGTCCTCATCCTGCGTGCGATCGCCGACGTCGCGCGCAGCGAGGGGGAAGATATGCACAGCCCTGAGGTCGCACTCGCCTGCATGGAGGTATTTGCACTGGGCGGGAACTCTCCATCCGATGACAGTATGGACAGCGGATATTTTACCGTCCGGACCGTGCTCGCCAAATCCGTGACCGAGGCGGCCAAATATCTGGCGGCGCAAGGCGCAGCCAAAGATTCCGCGCCAGTTCTGGTCAAACTTATTGCGGAAATCGCATCACGGTTCGGCATCATTGTCACCCAGAAAGTGGCCGCACAGACAGTTCCCGTCATCGGCGCCATCGCGGGGGCAGGTATAAATTACGCCTTTATGGCGCACTTTCAGGGACTTGCCCGCGGGCATTTTACTGTTCGCAGATTGGAACGGCTATATGGGCAGGATGTCGTGAGGGCGGAATATGAGCGGCTGGCGCTGGTCTGGCGCGAAGTGAAAACGGCGAACGCCAAGCCCTGAAAGCCAGCAAACCGCTCGACGAAAATGGCCGCCCTGATATAGACCGGGCGAACGCATCCCCGCGTCCTGACCGGCAATGACCGGCGCCATGAGGAAACATCCATGTCAGGCTCACCCGCCAAAACACCTGTTATCGCCCTGGAAGAGCATTATTGGGACAAGGAACTGGTTTCGCACCTGACCGGGGCAGAAGGCAGCCGCTCACCCGACATGCTCGAACGCCTTTACGACCTGGGCGCTATTCGTCTGCGTGAAATGGACGAAGCAGGAATAGATATCCAGTTCCTTTCACATGGGGCGCCTTCAGGTCAGAAGCTGGCCGAAGACGTGGCGGCAGGTCTGGTGCAACGCGTGAACGACAGACTGGCCGCCGCAGTCAGCCAAAATCCGTCGCGGCTCCTCGGTTTTGCAGCCCTGCCGACGATCGTACCGGAGGCGGCTGCGGATGAACTGGAGCGCTGCGTCACCCAGCACAAGTTCAAGGGCGCGATGGTCCATGGCCTGACGAACGGGCTTTTCCTCGATGACAAGCGTTTCTGGCCAATTTTTGCACGGGCTGAAAAACTCGATGTGCCGATCTACCTGCACCCGTCGTTTCCGGATCCCCGCGTGGTCGAGGTCTATTATAAAGATTACGTGCAGGCTTACCCCCAGGTCATCCGGGCCGCTTGGGGTTATACCGTCGAAGCGGCGACGCAGGCCATCCGGCTGGTGCTTTCAGGCGTATTCAAGGAATATCCCAAGCTGAAATTCATCCTCGGCCATATGGGCGAGACTTTGCCGTTTCTGCTCTGGCGCATCGACCAGGCATTATCGCGGCCTGGACAGGAATCGCTCAGTTTCCGGCAGACCTTCTGTGAACATTTCTGGATCACGACCAGCGGCAATTTTTCGACGCCGGCGTTGATATGCAGCATGCAGGAAGTCGGCGTTGATCACATCATGTTTGCTGTGGACTGGCCGTTTGTCGCCAACCCTCCGGCGATGAAATGGATGAACGAATTGCAGATTTCCCAAGCCGATAAGAACAAGATTTTCGGCGAAAATGCGCGCAAGCTGTTCAGACTTTGACAACCAGCTCCGGGCAGTCAAAAACTGCCCGGATCAGGCCTTTTCGTCTTTTACCGCGTCGACGAAGCCCAGCATCAACAGGGAATTGCCGATTGCCCATAACGCCAGCACGGACATCAGCGCTTTGGCATCCTGGAGCTGGCCTACTCCCGCAATATGGGTGATCGGATCAGGTATGCCATTCAGCGCACGCAAGATGAGCACCATGCAAAACAAGATCAGATTGAATGTGAATATCCCCAGCGCCAGACTAAAGCCCTGCTTGTTGTGGAATATATCGCGGCAAAAAATGCTCTCGAACACGGCCACCTCCTCTCCAGAACCCAAGTGCAATCATGCCGTAACGTAGTCTTACTGTCTGAAAATACTTCCAAGAAAATCGATACGATCTTACCGAATGAACCTGCCAATTTTACTGGCGCTAAAGTGCTAACGCGAAGGCTGTGACATGGAAATCCTGGTGTTCAATCCGATCGGCCATGCGGACACACAGCGCCTTCGACGCGATTTTCCATCGGTGACCTTTCACGAAGAGAACGAGATTACCGCAGCTCTCACCTGCGCCCCGAAATGCGAAGCCTTGATCGCACTGGCGCATTTCGTTGATGACCCGCTGATAGCCGCCATGCCGTCGCTCAAATGGATTTGCTCGCTGACCAGCGGGACCGACCATCTCTCTACCCTGCCCTCTTTGAAGGCAGATGTACGCATAACTTCGGGGCGCGGCATTCACGGGCCGCAAATGGCGGAGTTGACCTTTCTCTACATGCTGAATTTCGTTCGGCAGGCAGGACTAATCAAAGCAGATCAGCAAGCCCATGTTTGGGACCGCCGTCATCAGACATTGCTCTGGAGCAAGACTATTGTAATAGCTGGCGTCGGCGCGATCAGCGAAGAACTGGCGCTGCGCTGCAAGGCCTTCGGCATGCGTACAATCGGTGTGAGCGATTCACGCACCGCCGTACCGGGGTTCGACGAAATCCTGCCGCGCGCCCAATTGATGGAAGCAGCAGGCATGGCCGACATATTTGTCGCACTTGTACCGCTGACAGAAAAGACGCTTCACATGTTCGATGCGTCTGTATTTGCCGCGATGAAGCCGTCAGCCTTCTTCGTCAATGTCGCGCGCGGGCCGGTTGTAGACGAAGCCGCGCTCGTTCAGGCGTTGCGCAGCGGACAGATTGCCGGCGCCGGACTTGATGTCTTTGAAATCGAACCATTGCCGCCAAACAGTCCGCTCTGGGATATGCCTAACGTGATGCTGACCCCTCGCATCGGCGGCATGAGCGATGTCTACGATGTACAGATCCATCCTCTGATCGTACATAACCTGCTCTGCTTCATCGAAGGGCGGATGGACGGCATGAAGAACATCGTGAGGTAGCAGCTGGACCATCGCGCAGATCGAAACCAGACTTGGGTTCTCAGGGCCATGTCCATAACAGCAGATTTGCCAACCAATCTGGGGCAGCCAGGGTTGTGATGATCCATCGGGAGTCTATGCTCAGGAAAAGCGCGCCGACCAGGGAAATGGCGGTGGCCGCGTACATGCGCTTGCTGAATATTTCGTGCTCACGGTTCAACAGCCAGCCGAACATAACCCGCATGATAATCGACAGGCGCTGGATCGGAGCTACAACTGACACCGGCGCGATCGCCAGCGCCATAAAGCGCAGCATGTGCGCGGCGCCAACAGAAAAGCCTGCCCAGGTAAACCATTTTGCCGCTTCACCCGACACCGCCATCGAGTGCCGCAAAGCTCCAGGCCAAAAAAGAACCAATGCCGTCACAATCGTCGCGGCGGTATAGGCGATGACGCCGCCAGCCTGACTTGCGCCCATTGAGCGCCCTTCCACCGCCAAACGCACCAGGACCGGGCTGACACCATAGAAGAAAACCGAGAGAATGCCATAAAAATAACCTTCCGCGTAAACCGGCTGAAAGCCCCCGCCACCTGCTTTTACCGTATTCGATTTCTTGTTGCCCACAGCGATGAGGGCGGGTCCAACCATCACCAACGCGATGCCGATCAGCTTCAAAACGCTCAACCGCTCGCCAAGAAAAATGACGGCCAGACCGAGCGCGAGCAGCATATTGGTTTCCTGCAATGGGCCCACGAGATTGGAGCCGATCGCTTTCACCGCGCGATAATTGCAATAGCGGCCTGCAACGAAGTGTACGATGCCCGCCGCCGACAGATAGAGCATCGACCGCCCGGAAAAGTTGAACACCTCTCCGGCAGCTCCGCCGATCCAGGCAGCGAGCCAGAACATGGGAATCCCCATCGGCATGGAGATAACCAGCGCCTGCAGCACAGAGCCGGACAAGACGCCCCTGCGCGCCGTGGTGTTGTTCAGGGCAAAGGTGGCGGCTGAGGCCAGCGAAAGCAGCGCACCGAGCATAGTTCAGCGCCCAACCCTGATCGTTACGACATCGGGATCAAAATTCATCAAGATCGGCATCCTTCTTATTGAGCAACACCCTAGACAAGAATGAACAAGCTCTGCCGCCATGGCCAGAGCCAATACAGCCAATGCTTCAAATAAACATCAATTTTGATTCGATTGGAGGCCTCGTGAGATACGCGTTCATCGAACGGCACCGGCATGTGTGGCCGGTTTGCGTCCTGTGCCGCGCGCTCGACGTGCGCCAGTGGCTTCCAGGATCATCTGACGCGCCGGGCGAAGCCGCCAGCCTGTGAGGGATACGGCCAGCGGATCGGCGGCACCGCACTGCTGGCCCACATTCGCGCTATCTTTACCCGGATGAAGGGCGCCAATGGCTGGCCGCGCGTCTGGCGCGAACTTGGTGGACGCAGCATCGCCGTTGCCAAGGGGCGCGTGCGCAAGATGATGAAAGCGGACGGTTTGCGGGCGCGTGGCAAGCGCAAATTCAGGGCAACGACAGAGTCTTCGCACAAGCTTCCCGTCTAGCCCAACCCGCTCGAACGCAAGTTTGATGTGGCCAAGCCAAACGAGGCGTTTAAATACGAGGGCTGGCTTTATCCGGCCGTCGTCATCGATCTTCACAGCCGCCGGGTCGTCGGCTTTTCCATGCATGAACGGATAACGCGGCAACTCGTCATCGCCGCGCTGCGAATGGCCTGGTTCCGGCGGCGGCCCGCGTCTGGGCAGATCTTTCGTTCTGACCGGGGCAGTCAATACGCAAGCGGCAACTTCCAGAAACAATTGCGGGCCTTCGACATGAAGGGTTCGATGAGCCGCAAGGCCGATTGCTGGGACAATGCAGTCACCGAAACGCTGTTTGGATCATTGAAAGTAGAGAGGCTGCACGACATGCGCTTTTCTACCCGCAGGCAGGCCATGGACGAAATCATGGACTGGCTGACTTTCTACGACCACAAACGGCTGCACTCGACACTAGGCCATGTCAGCCCCGTGACATTCGAGGCAGCCCGCGAAATCGTAAGAAGGGGGCCTGGCGAGGCAGAAAGAAAGGTTGCATAATTAAAAAGCATTGGGAGACGCTAAACAGGGGCATGTTCATTTCGGCGAAATTATAATTGGTCATATACATTACGCGGCATGCTGAACCTGATCGATACTGTAGACCAATGCTCGTAACGCAGCTATCCCGCTATCGAGTTGTTGCTGCAGGTCAGCTAACATCGCACGATCTAGGAGAGACGGCTCTCCCTCAACGTTCCGGAACTCCTGTCCCAGCGATTCAAGCCCTACTTGGCGCACGAGCCCCACAAGCGCATGTGAAGTCGCGATGAGCGCAGGCAAGCTTCCGCCCTGCAATTCGGCGTGCATCCGCCGCAAAAGCATTGCGGCATTGTCTTCGATCTTGCCAAGCAGCCGCGCCGTCGTGTCCGCCCCGATATCTTCGATCATTTGGCTGACAACCTCGCGGTCGACACCATCGTGAAGCCGCGTTGTATTCGATTCGTGTGCTTCAAGTGCGGTGCCAGACGTCGTTACAGCTTCACGCAACCCCTTCTCCAGAATACTTGCCAGCGCCGCATCGAGCGACTCCGGCAGAATTGGTTTCGACAGAAACTCGTTCATCCCTGCTGCACGGCACCGATCACGATCTGTCAAATAAGCCTGTGCGGTCAGCGCAACGATAGGCGTGCGCGCCACCGGACCTTCAAGCGCGCGGATGTTGTGCGCAGCCTCAATGCCGTCCATCTCCGGCATCTGTATATCCATAAATATAAGGTCAGGTTGCAACGATTTAGCCAGTGTGACCGCCTCGATGCCACTGTGGGCCAGGCTGACCTTGAAGCCGCGCTTTTCCAGCATTTTCGTAATCACGATTCGGCTCGCTGGCGTATCCTCGGCGACAAGGCAGTGCAGATCCTTCACAGTCTGTGACAGCGCCACAAGACCACCGGTGGCAGTTGCGGAATGGTTCAACGCCATTGCCACAGGCAAATCGAGTTGCAGGCAAAATACACTGCCCACCCCAGTCTCGCTTGTGAAATCAAGCGTACCACCCATGCTCTGAGTAAGGCGGCGGGAGATAGTGAGCCCAAGGCCGGTTCCCGGCACCCGCCTGAGCGCGCCGTTGCGATCCTGTTCAAACGGCTCAAAGATGCGCGCGCGTGCAGCTGCCGATATGCCCGGCCCTGTATCGCGAACGACGAACTCCAGTCGATCGCTGCCGCCCCGCCGGCATAGACTGCGCACTTCGATGTCGATACGGCCTCTGTCTGTGAACTTCACCGCATTCGCCGCGAGATTCAGCAGGACCTGACGCAGGCGGTCGGGATCGCCGACAAAATCAGCTTCGCGTGGCGGCTCGCAATTTAGCACGACTTCGATTGGTTTTTCGCGCGCCAAAATGCGTGTCGCGTCGAACACACCGCCCAACACACGGGCAAGGTTGAATCGTTCGCTGGAAATTTCCATGCGGCCGGCCTCAAGCCGCGACAGATCGAGTATGTCGTTGATGAGCGTCAGAAGGGCGCGCGCGGCATCGGCTATCCCTTCGGCATATTGACGCTGCTCCTCGTCGAGCCTGGTTTCCAACACGAGATCGGAATAGCCGATGATGGCATTCATCGGCGTTCGAATCTCGTGACTCATTTGCGCCAGAAATTCGGATTTCGCGCGATTTGCGGCTTCTGCGCTCTCTCGTGCGGCAAGGATTTCGCGTTCGGCGCGCTTTCGCGCGGAGATGTCGCGCAGAAAGGCCGTATAGAACATCTTGGTCTCAAACATCAAGTGCAACGGTTGAACTGAAGGCTTTGATTTCTTCGGCCATGGCCTCGGCAGGGGTTTTCCAGCCGAGGGTTTTTCTGGGGCGGCCGTTCATCAATCTGGCGACATCGTTCAGCCAGGTCTGCGAGGC
>CANJJI010000058.1 GCA_947474545.1 Beijerinckiaceae bacterium
AACGCGCCTATCGCGCGGGCGTTAGCCGATGACACTTACCCCGCCAAAACGTTCGCGCCAGCGCGGCAGTACTTCCTTGTTGTAGACATTGTCGGGAACGCCGCCCTGCAGGGCCATCATCACGGAACGGTGCGCCCACGAAACGCCTTCGCGCAATTCTCCATCTGCATTATGCGAGGCCGAATGCGGCGACATCAGTATCTTCGTGCCGAGTTTGCGCAACGGCGAATCCATCGGCAGCGGCTCGATTTCGAATGCATCGATCGCAGCGCCCGCCAGGTGGCCACTCTCGATGGCGCGCGCGACAGCTGCTTCCTCGATCACCTTGCCACGCGCGGTATTCACCACAATGGCCCCGGGCTTCATCATCGCGATCTGCTCATCGCGCAGCATGTAGCGTGTCTCTTTCGTCAGCACGACATGAAATGAGACGACATCGGATTCTCTTAAAAGCGTCTCATAGGAAACGGACTTGACGCCGGCGAGCAAAAAGTCTCCCGGTGGTATATAGGGATCACAGGCAATAATGCGGACACGCCAGGGCGCCAGCAATTGCGATACGCGGATCGCGATGCGCCCAAGGCCGACAAGGCCGATGGTGATGCCGGGATAATCATCCGACAATCGTGCGCCGAGAAAGGTCGCCTTCTGATAGGGTTCCCGCCATTTGCCGGCGCGTATTTCCGCGTCACGGAACATGGCCCGCTTGAGCATGGCGAGGATCATCATGACAGTCGTTTCGGCAACGCCGAAGCAATTGCTCTCTGTGGGCGCATGGGTGACCATGATGCCAAGCTCGGTCGCCGCATCCACATCCACGTCATCGACGCCGACAGAATATTTGGCGACAATGCGCAACCTTTGCGAGGCCTCCATGATGCGGCGGGAAATCGGCGTATTGCGAATGGATGTGCCAGTCAGCGCCACCGCCTCGCGCGCGTGTGTAACCAGTTCGTCCTCATGGTTGCCGCCAGGCAATTGCCAGGCGGGATCGCCAATGAACACGTCGCAACCCCGGTCTTCCAGCCGCTTGATCAACTCCGGCGGTTCCTCGCGTGGCGCGAAGATAAAGACCTTTTGGCCCGATGGCTGGCTCGTCATGGTTCCTCCGCAAGATATGGGCGATGTGGCGGGGAGCACATTGCGCAAACGTCTTGCAGGGGTCAAGGCAGCAACTTGCGCGCAGCTTCCACCCCCGTTACCTTGAATTCAAATCAAATCCCGGGGGAAACAGATGAATATCGCCGCCACCAAATTGTTCGAGACCGTCCCGCTTTCAAAGCACATCGGAGCGGAAATTCGCGGGCTGGATCTGTCCCGGCCCGTCGACGAGGCAACACGTGCCGCGCTCTATCAGGCCTGGCTCGATCATACAGTGCTGGTGTTTCGCGGCCAAAAGCTCACCCAGGAAGATCATCTGCGCGCCACCGCGATCTTTGGCGAACATGCGCCCATCAAGCGCCCGCCGCAATATTTCCCGGCGGGCTTTCACCGCGTGTTGCCCGGCATCATGTTCATTTCAAACATTCGCGAGAATGGTGAACCTATCGGAGCGCTGCCCGATGGCGAGATGATGTTTCATCACGACATGATTCATCACGAAGTTCCGGATAAGGCGACCTTGCTTTATTCGGTGGAAATTCCGAGCCACGGCGGCAACACCTTGTTTGCCAGCGGCTATGCGGCCTACGAAACCATGGATCCTGTTTTGCGTGCAAAGCTCGAGGGCAAGATCGCCAAGCACCATTATCACTACGGCTCCACCGTCAAGGGCGACAATCGCGGCACGGAAGCATTTGCGGCTTGCAATCATCCGGTGTTTCGTACCCATGAAGAGACCGGCCGCAAGACAGTTTATGTCAATCGCTTGATGACGACCGGCATTGAAGGCATGGACGAAGCCGAAGCCACGCCGTTGCTCGAAAAAGTCTTCGATCACGCCGAGAAAATGGAATTTGTCTATTCCCACCAATGGGGCGTCGGCGATCTCATTATCTGGGACAACAGATGCTCGACCCATGCGCGCGAAGATTTTCCCGCCGACCAGCGCCGCCTGATGTTGCGCACCACGGTGAAGGCTGACGTTCGTCCGTATCTTTAATCAATAATGGGCTATGGCAGATGAAAATCACTCGCATCGAGCCCATGCTCGTGGGGTTTCCCTACGATCATGGCGGACCGAAAACCGCAGATATGACCGGCGCCGTGCGCAGCACGATGGATGCGCTGTATGTGAAAGTCGAAACGGATGAAGGCGTCACCGGCTGGGGCGAAGCCTTCGGTTTTGGCGGCTGCGCGTTGACACATGCGGCCTATGATCGCCTTGTTACTCCAATCGCTCTGGGCATGGATGCCATCGACATCGAAGGCACGATGGCCGAACTGCACCGCCGCGTCCTCAATCTCGGCCGCAATGGCGCCGCGATCTTTGCCTTGTCGGGCATTGATGTCGCGTTGTGGGATATCAGAGGCAAGTTAGCTGGCAAGCCCGTGCATAAATTACTGAACCCGAAATCGCGCGACAATGTACCCGCCTATGCCAGTCTGCTCAGATTGAACGAAGCTCCGCTCGTGGCCAAAGTGAGCGAGCAGGCGTTGAAACGCGGCTATCAGCATATCAAGCTGCATGAGCGGACGGTGGAATGCGTGGCGGCGGCGCGCGCTGTCATCGGTCCCAAAGCCGATCTGATGCTGGACACAAACTGCCAGTGGACGCCGGCCATGGCGCTGGAAATGGCGCACAAATTCGAACCGTATAACCTCGCCTGGCTGGAAGAACCCATCAATCCGCCCGATGATTACAAATCGCTCGCAGCCTTACGCCGTGCGCAAAAAACGCTGATCGCAGCGGGCGAAAATCTCGGCAATTTCTTTGACGTGCAGAACATCATTGATGCGGGAGCTGTTGATATCGTGCAGCCTGACGCCATCAAGATCGGAGGCATCACCGAATTGTGGAAGGCCATGGCCTATGCGCACGAAAAGGGCGTCCGGGCAGAGCCCCATTCCCCGCTTTACGGCCCCGGCTGGATCGCCAGCGTACATGTTGTCGCCGCCATGCAGGAGGATACCTTGGCAGAATTCTATTACGCAGATCTTGAAGCCTGCCCGCTCGGCGACATGATCTACCCCAGAAACGGCATCATGGCCGTGCCGCAGGGGCCGGGGCTGGGGATGGACGTGGACGAAAAGGTGATTGCGAAATACCGGCGAATGTAGGGTATATGCCGAACGCGGCGCGGGCCTTTGGCCCGCTGCCTCCGGGCTTTGTTCACAAGCCCATGATCTAGGCCGCATATTGCCATAAAAATCTGAATTTACGACAGAACAAAATTCATCCCCTCCGTATGCGGGCCCTATATTCGGCCTGTCCCGGCCTAAGGCGGTTGTCTGCTGAGGGGTTCGCTCTAGCGTGAAGGCGGGCGGGCCGGGTGCGGAGGTTTTGTGGAGCAGCGTCTCGTCCGCAAACAAAACGGCGCAAGTCATGGAATTCTCCCGGGCTAAGTGCCGCACGGGACGTTTCCGGCAGTCTTCTGCGCCCCCAGCCGCCACAGGGCGTAACGGGGTTCTTCAGGGGTGCGAGCCCCCTTTTGAAACCCGGGATGACTGACAACACTGGCAATATTGGAGGTCAACAAGCGCAATCCTCGGGGGGGGGTAAGAAGCAAGCCTGTAAACTCGGCGCGTGCCAACGATTTTCAGGCAAGAAAATCGTTTTGGACATTTTCCTGACGGGAAAAGTCCGGGGATGCTGGATATTCGTTCTGCTTTCGGTTCTACCTACTACCCAAAGTTCTTCCGAAAGCGGGGGAATGTCCGGCATCCCGCGTCGCCCTCATCGAAGTCAGCGCGACCCAAAAAAACCTCAACCCGGACGCGTTGGTGTTGCGGGTTTGATGTGTGTGCCGTTATCCCGGAATGCGCGCAGCGACAATCTGGGATCGCTTGGCCCTGCTGGCTTGATCGGGACGGCAGCTGGCAACCTGCTGATCCGCCTGTTGCGCAGGGAACAGCGTTCGGGCACTTTCCGGCTTAAGGGAGTCCCCATGATAGCAACGCTCTACATACTGATTGCATTCTGGCTCCTTGCCGGGCTGGCCATCGCTCTGGCTTTCGCCTTCATGGGCGCGGAAAAACTGACGCGAGGCAACGCGCCGCTGACGCTTGGCGCGCGGCTCCTGATCATTCCCGGCGCCGCAGTGCTATGGCCGTTGATCCTCAAGCGATGGTTCGCGGCGCGCGGGAGCCATCGCTGATGAGACATAGCCATCGCAAGGCTCACCGTCTGATCTGGCCGCTGCTCGCCGCAGCGCTCCTCGCTGGCGTGACGATGGCGCTCATCCTGCGCCCGCCGCCGGAAAAGACTGCGCTGCAGGCCGAAGTTGCGGAGAGACTGGCATGAGCACCGGCTTTCAGGCGGTGCAATGGAACCGCGCCAAGATTGTTTATGACATATCGCTCGCTTCCGGCGTCACGCTCTACATTGGCGGCTACATGACAATGGCGCGCGCCCTGGCGGCGCCAGGCAAGATGCCGGGCTGGGATGATCTGCGCATACAGGCCTTCGGTTCCTGCGCGTTTTTCATGATCTCGATCATCCTCGCCATCGGCCCTCTGGCGCGGATTAACCCGCGCTTCCTGCCGCTGCTTTATAACCGCCGGCATTTTGGCGTGTTGGCTTTCTGCATCGCCGCGCTGCACGGTTATTTCGTCGTCGACTGGTTCGCGTTGCGTGGCGCATTGCCCGATTTCTGGGGTGAAATCACTACGGCTTCGAATTACGCCAAATTTGTCGGCATCACCATCAAGCCGCTGGGCATAGCCGCGCTGTTGATCTTTTTCATCATGGCGGCGACCAGCCATGACTACTGGCTGAACGTGCTGACCCCGCCATTCTGGAAAGCCTTGCATATGATGATCTATGCAGCCTATGGGCTCATCGTCATGCATGTGGCGCTGGGGTTGATGCAGCATGATTATTCGCCAGCCATCCCGCTCGTTCTCGGAGGAACCTCCGGCACGGTGGCTCTGCTGCATATTTTTGCCGGATTGAAAGAGCGCGCCACGGACGCAGGTCTCGCGCCCGATCGCGAAGGCTGGATCACCGTCGGGCCACCAGCCTCCATCAGCGACAAACGCGCGAAAATTGTCGCCGCGCCCGGTGGCGAACGCATCGCGGTGTTTCGCGATGGCGGGCGCATAGGCGCTGTCTCCAATCTCTGTGCACATCAGAATGGCCCTGTGGGAGAAGGCGAAATCATCGACGGCTGCATCACCTGCCCCTGGCATGGCTGGCAATACAAACTGGAAGACGGCCGTTCGCCACCTCCCTTCAAAGAGGAATTGGCCACCTACCGCGTGCGTCTGCGTGAAGGCGTGATCGAGGTTCACGCTGGGCCATTGCCACCGGGCACGCCGGCTTCTCTTGTCGTCCCAGCTTGAGAATTATCTTCACAGCAGGCATGGGTAGGCCATGACGAGTCTGGCAGAACGGCAATTACAGGCAGCACGTGCAATCATTGGCCATGTCGCCACAAAGCTTGAAGCGGATATTTCGCTGCAATTGTGGAATGGCGAAGTGTTGCCACTGGGCCCCGGCGCGCGCGACGACATCCGCATTGTCGTCAAATCGCCGGGAGCCATAAGGCGTATTCTGCTGCGGCCAGGCCTGATGACAGTGTTCGAACTCTATGCCGGTGGCGATGTCGATATAGTCGGGGGCTCGATGCTTGAAGCTGTCGCCCGCTGGGACCATATCAAGGCTCTGCGCTTGCCGAAGACGGTGAACAAGGCTTTCATCGCAAAAAAAATATGGCCGTTTCTTTTTGCCGCTCGGGCGGCTGATAAAGTGGTAGCGCACGGCTGGGACAAACAGGTTGAAGAGCACATCGAGAAGGGCCGCGACGACAAATCACTTGTCAGCTTTCACTACGATGTCTCCAACGATTTCTATAAACTCTTTCTTGATCCGGAAATGGTTTATTCCTGCGCCTATTATGCGCGCGAAGACATGGATCTCGCGCAGGCGCAAATTGCAAAGCTCGATCTCATCTGCCGCAAGCTGCGGCTTTCGCCCGGTGATCGCTTCCTCGATATCGGCTGCGGCTGGGGCGGGCTGCTCTGCCATGCCGCCCAAAATTATGGCGTGAAAGCGCATGGAGTTACGCTGTCGCAGGAGCAATTCGACTATTGCCAGGACAAGATTGCGCATGAAGGGCTCACCAGCCGGGTGACAGTTGAACTGCGCGACTATCGTTCGCTTGATCAGGCAGAAGCTTACGACAAGATTGCTCAGATCGAGATGTTTGAACATGTTGGAATAGACAATCACGACCGTCACTTTCTGCAAATGCATAAATTATTGCGGCCGCGAGGGCTTTATCTGCATCAGGCCTCCACGCGCATGGCGACGCGCGACCTCAGAAAATTCCGCAAAGCCACGCAATATCAAAAGGTGATCACGCGGTTCATTTTCCCTGGCGGCGAGTTCGATTATGTCGGCCTCTCAACAACCAACCTCGAACGGCTCGGCTTTGAAGTGCATGATGTCGAGGCCATGCGCGAACATTATATTCCAACTTTGCGAGCCTGGGGCGAACGGCTGCATGCCAATCAGGCGGCTGCCATTGCGGAGGCTGGCGCACAAAAATACAGGCTTTGGGCTATGTATTTCAATTTGTTCGCCTTCGCCTTCGAGCGCAATACGGTCTCGGTGTTTCAGACGCTGGCCTCGAAGCGGCGGCGCGGCCCATCAGGCCTGCCGTTAAACCGGGAAAGCCTCTATCGTCAGGAATGATGGGACTTCAAATGCACCGGCTTGCCGTGCGGCGTTTCGAGATAGGCTTCAGTCCACGAGGCTTTCAGCGTATCGAGGGAGGCCTTGTCCGCCAACCCCTTATCCACCAGCAATTGTTCGAAAGTTCGTAGCCAGTCATCGTAATAGGTGGAGTCCAGATCAGGCGAGCCCTCCCGCGCAGACGCTGCGCGCTGTGCTGCAAAGCGTTCCGCCCATTCGGACCAGGTATAGTGGCCTGCCTGCGCGAGCTTGTGGGTCAGTGCGAAAATCTGCGCGTGCCAGGGCTCGGCAAATGGCGCGTCGGGATCAGGCAGGTTCAAGATAGCTGTCCCATAGATCGATCATCACGCTGTCGCGCTCGTTCGCCGGCGCACCCCAGAGAGCGCGCGCTGAAAATTCGACGGTGTAAAGATGCTGCGGACATTCGCCCTTGAAGTGGGCATTGGTATCCGGGAACAGATGCCCGCCATGATGCAGCACTATTTTGCCCTTGCAGCCCCGCGCATAGCGCGGCAAACGCGTATGGTTCTCGGGGCTATCCTTGTTCGTATGCACGAAATCGCCGATCTGAAAACGCGGGGCCACTTCAACCGGGCGGCTCGATGGCCGTCCATTTTTCAGCACGCCACGTATGCCCTCGGCATTGATGGGGTCACGTCCAAGATCGTGCGTTCCCGAAGCCTGGCCAGCGCTGATTTCATCCATGGACAGCAGGCCTGCCTCCACTGTGAGGTCGGCGAGGCTGGTGATCCAGCGCTCGTAATAGGAGAGCGTCAGATATTGCTGCGGCGAGAGACGTTCATTGGCATGACGGCCCGCGTCAAGATTCCATTTGCCCCATGCGCCCATCGCCATGCGCAGCGCCATAGCGCGCGCCTCCCACTCATGATGAAAGACAGGCTCGTCATCTTCAAGCGGGATCGGGCCGAAGCCATGTATTCCGCCCATATCGTGGATGGAATTCAAGTGGCCTCTCCCAGCGTTTTCGGCAAGCCTGTGCCAACCATGGAATCGCGCGTCACGAGTGCGGCAAGCTGTTCAACTGAAAGATCTTGGGCGCCGTGCGGACGTTGTGGGATGACGAGATAGCGGATCTCCGCTGTTGAATCCCACACACGCACCTGCTTTTCAGGAACAATATCTACGCCAAATTCGCTCAATACGCCGCGCGGATCAATGACAACACGCGAGCGATAGGCTTCCGATTTATACCAGACAGGAGGTATCCCCAGGATCGACCAGGGGTAACAGGAACACAAAGTGCAGACGACGACGTTGTGGACATCGTCCGTGTTCTCGACCGCGACAATGTGTTCCCCCTGCAGGCCAGTGAACCCCATATCGCCGATAACCTTGGTCGCATCGCGCAACAATTCAGCGCGAAAATCCGGATCACTCCAGGCGAGTGCGATGATCTTCGCGCCAATCTGCGGCCCGATCCGGTTTTGATAGGCGTCGATCAGAGCATCGAGCGCGGCGGGATCAACCAGGCCCTTTTGCGTCAGCAGGGTCTCGATGGCTTTTACGCGCAGTACCGGATCGGACGGCAAATGCGAGTGGGTCAGGCTTCCGTGATGATGGTCATGATGGTGATCATCTTCATGATGATGGCCGGAGCTCATGCATGTTCCCCAAGAATACGAGCCGCCATTCGCTCGCCCGCCATCATGGTAGGCACATTCGTGTTCGCGCAAGGCACGTTTGGAAAGATAGACGCATCGCAAACGCGCAGTCCCTCTACACCGATGACGCGTCCATGGGAATCGACAACTGCGCGCACATCGTCGCGGCGGCCCATGCGATTGGTGCAGGACACATGCCAATGGCCAAGCACGGCCGACTTGATCCATTCGGCGCAGGTCTCGTCATCGCGCATGAGATCATCCATGGAAGGCGCGTCAGCGATCATATATTTGATCACCGCCTTACGGGCGAAAGGCGCACTTTCCATGACGGCGGCGCCGATCTTCGTCTGGATATCGTTCCAGCGGCTGTAGGTCGCCAGCGCCCGGGCCTTGTCGGAAAAGCTGATCGGAAATATCTCTTCCACGGCAGACTGAATGGCCGGATGCGCCTGCAATTTGATAAGCTGCCGCGTGCCAGCAATCAGGCGCTGCATATCGCGGGGATCGCTGCACATATTGAAATCAATATCCGGACTGACTGCAGGGTCCGTTGATTTCAGCTTGATCTCGCCTGTAGAGAAAGAGCGGTTCACCCACATCATCATCAGGCCAATGCGCGCGCCGATGGCGTGCCAGGCTGATTTATCATGGGAGTTGATGTACATGTCGCCCGCAGGGCAGCCTTCGACACCGGAGGAATAACGCAGGCCCGCCAATATCTGGCGGCGCAAAGTGGACGGCAGGCGCGACTCGCGCTTCATATAGACGCCCAGATTGACGCCGGGATGTTCCTGCAGGTTTTTGCCGACGCCTGCGCGATCGGCGACTACATTGATGCCCAAAGCCATGAGATCGCGCGCCGGTCCGATGCCGTTACGCATCAGGAAGGCGGGCGAATGAATAGCGCCCATGGAGAGGATTACTTCGCGCGCCCGTAATTCCATGTGTGCGCCATGGCGCGAGGCGGTGAGGCCCACGACTTTTGTGCCTTCGAAAATCAACCGCTCGACCTTGGTGTCCCCCAAAATGGTCAGGTTTTCGCGGGCGCGGACTTCTCTGGTGAGGTAGCCGCGGGCTGCCGAGATGCGCTCGCCACTGTCCGTGTTGTTGACGACAAGCGGAAAGAAACCATCTGTGCCCGTGCCGTTCTGATCCTCGATATCCCTCCAGCCTGCATCCTCGATGGATTTGATCACAGCGGAGGTGAACGGCGGCCATTGTTCGCGCTTCCAGCGGCGCATGTTGATCGGCCCGCCCTTGCCATGCAGAGGCTCGCCGTAATCAGTGTCGTTTTCCAGCTTCTTGAAATAGGGCAGCACATCGTCCCAGCCCCAGCCGTCAGCACCTGCATCCCGCCAGGCGTCATAATCGGTCGGCAGGCCGCGATTGGCGCACATGCCGTTGACCGCCGAGGTTCCACCGATTACGCGGCCCTGCGTATAGCGGCGGCGGGGGCGGGTGTCGTAGTCGTTGGACGGCTTGGGCCCGAAAGCCGACCAGAGGTTCATGTAGGTGAAGCGGGCATTGGAATGGGCGTTGCCCGAAAAGCCGTCGATAATTTCGGGCGGTTCTGTCCCCGGCTCATAATCGGAGCCCGCTTCTAGCAAGAGCACCTTGTTGCCGGAGTGTTCCGAAAGCCGGTTTGCGAGCGGCGAACCCGCCGAGCCGGAGCCCACGATAATGTAGTCCCAAGTCTGGGTAATTGGCGTGTTCATGTTTCCTCCCGGGAGAACTTTATGGGTTTGGGCCGATCATACGGCTTGAATGCTGGAGCTGTCACGCCAGTTCGCCAGCCCCCAAACCGCAATTATCATCTGCCCTTGAAAACCTCCAAAATCACTCCCACCTTGCCGCGCGGCGGCAGGAAGGCTATGCCCCTTGCCTGCGGCCGGTCGAGGACTCATTGCTGACACAAGGCGATAGTCTGACGGACCTGCAAACTGGAAAGGGAGATCGGGCATGGCGCTCGTCGAGACACGCGCCCTGGTGAAACGTTTTGGCGCGTTCACGGCGGTTGATGGCATTTCTTTTGCTGTGAACCGGGGGGAAGTAGTTGGATTTCTAGGGCCTAACGGCGCTGGCAAGTCCACAACCATGAAATTGATTGCCGGCTTTCTGGAACCTACCTCCGGCTCGGCGGCCATTGGCGGGCACGACAGCCAGACAGACGCCATCGCCGCCCGGCGGCAGCTTGGCTATTTGCCGGAAGGCGCGCCGCTCTATCCCGATATGACCGTGTCCGACTTTCTTGAATTCGTGGCCGCCATGCGCGGGATGACTGGCGCAAAAGCCCGCGATCGGCTCGCCGAACTGGTCGAGCGTATTGAACTGGCCGAAGTCTGGGACCGGCGCATTGAGGCACTGTCCAAAGGCTTCAAACGTCGCGTCGGCATTGCCCAGGCGCTGGTTCACGATCCCGATGTGCTCATTCTGGACGAACCCACCGACGGGCTCGACCCCAACCAGAAGCATGAAGTGCGCGAACTCATCCATTCCATCGCCGCCAACAAGGCGATCATTATTTCGACCCATATCCTGGAAGAAGTGGAAGCTGTCTGCACCCGCGCCATCATCATCGCGCGCGGCAAGATGTTGTCCGACAGCACGCCTGAGGAGCTTATGAGCCGCACGGCAGCGACCGACGCACAGGGCAAACCGCGCAGTGGCTCAGTGCGGCTGGAAGAGGTTTTTCGCGATATCACCCATCCCAAGAAACTCGAAACGGCGGGGGCCTGATCATGAACACGACCCTGCTTGTTTTCCGCCGCGAACTGGCTGCGTATTTCTCGACGCCCATCGCCGCAGTGTTTCTCGTCGTGTTTCTGGCTGGCGTTGCCGGAATGACCTTCTTCGTCGCAAATTTTTTTGATCGCGGCCAGGCTGATCTTTCCGCTTTCTTTCTCTGGCACCCCTGGCTGTTCCTGGTGCTGATGCCCGCCATCGGCATGCGGTTGTGGGCTGAAGAGCGCCGGTCCGGCACGATTGAGCTGATCATGACGCTGCCTGTTTCTCCGTGGTCACTCGTCGTCGGTAAATGGCTCGCGGCCTGGGTTTTTGCGGGCCTTGCTCTGGTGCTGACCATGCCCTTGTGGGTCACGGTCAATTATCTGGGCTCACCTGATAATGGTGTGATCTTGATGTCCTATGTCGGCTCATGGCTGCTGGCGGGGGCCTATCTTGCCATCGCCACCTGCATGTCGGCGCTGACGAAAAACCAGATTCTGGCCTTCATTGGCGCTGTCGTCGTGAACTTCCTTTTCGTGATGGCGGGCTTTGATCTGGTGCTGGCGGCGGTGCGTCCCTGGGCGCCCAATGTCATCATTGAGGCCATCGCGTCGCTGTCCTTCATCGGCCATTTCCAGCGTATTGCCGAAGGCGTTCTGGAAATTCCGGCGCTGATTTTCTTCATCTCGCTGATCTTCTTTGCCCTGTGGCTCAACGTCCGCATTCTCGAAGTGCGCAAGGCCGCGTGAGGACATCATGACCAACCAAACCAATCCCACCACGAATAATGCCAGCCGGTCCGGCAAGCTCGCCGTCATCGGCGCCGTTTTGGCTGCGCTCATTTTCGGCTGCGTGAACATGCTCTCGGCGCAATGGTTCCGCTCGGCGCGCATCGACCTGACCCAGCAAAAGCTTTATTCGCTTAGTAAAGGCACAGGCGAATTGATCCGCAGCATCGAAGAGCCCATTCGCATGCGCTTCTTCCTTTCGGGCCAGTTGACCAAGGAAGCGCCGCAACTGGCGGCCTTCGCGCAGCGCGTGCGCACCATGCTCGACGCCTATGTAGCGGCCTCCAATGGCCGCATCATGCTGGAAATCATTGATCCCCGGCCGTTCTCTGAGGAAGAAGACCGGGCCGTTGCGCTAGGGGTCAGCCAGTATCGCGCCTCAACAGGCGATCGCGTATTCTTTGGGCTTGCCGCGACAAATTCCACCGATGGCAAGGCGGCTATTCCCGCGTTCTCGCCTGAACGCGAGGCGTTTCTGGAATATGATCTGACACGCATGGTCGCGGAACTCGGCCGCCGCGGCAAGGCTGTCGTGGCCTTGTTCGATGGTATGAACCTGCAGGGCAACCCGCAGATGCGCCAGCAGCCGCAGCAGGTTCTGCTGCAGATGCAGCAATTCTTCGATGTGCAACAGCAGGCTGGCGATATCGAAAACTTGCCCGCAAATACGAAGGTCGTGATGGTCGTTCATCCGCAGGGGCTTTCTGACAAGACGCTCTACACGATCGACCAATGGGCTTTGAACGGCGGCGCAACGCTCATCTTTGTCGACCCCTGGGCGGAAAACCAGACTGGGCCCGGCGGAAGGCCGATGCCGGACGCCTCGTCCAATATGGAAAAACTGTTCAAGGCCTGGGGCGTCGATTACGACCCCAAGCGTGCGGTTGCCGATGTGACCTATGCCTTCAAGGCTGAGCGCATGATCAACGATCGTCCAGTGTCGATGATTAATCTGCCCTGGATGGCGGTGCGTGGCGACGCGCTGAAAAAAGAAGAAGCAATTGTCGCGCAATTGCAGGCGCTTGTCATGACGACTGCCGGTTCTTTCACGGCATCGAAGGAAGGCGTTTCCATTCGTCCGCTGGTGACAGGATCACCGGAAGGCGGCACGATTGAAGCGGAGAAAGTGCGTGACCGCAACGCGGATCTGCGCGAACTTGTGCCCCTCATCAAGAAGGATAGCAAGCCGCCAGTCATGGCTGGCCGCCTGACTGGCAAGCTCGACAGCGCCTTCACCGAAAAGCCCGCGGAATCCAAATTCACCGGCGAGCATAAGGTCAAAGCTGACAAGGACGCTAACATCATTCTGGTTGGCGATGCCGACATGTTGATGGATCGCAACTGGGTCCAGCGGCGTGAAATCCTGGGCTCGCAAGTAGCGCAGGCTTTTGCGAATAACGGCGACTTCGTCAACAACGCCATCGAACAGATGGTAGGTGGTCCTGCCTTGACCGATCTGCGCGGACGCGGCGTATCCTGGCGGCCATTCGAGACCATCCAGAAGATGGAGACCGAAGCTAACGCCAAATACAGCGCCAAGGAGCAACAGCTGACCGCACGGCTGAAAGAGGCCGAGGAAAAACTGACGCAGCTTTCGCGTTCGAGTGGCGACAAACCTGGCGCCAAGCCGGGCGCCAGCGAAGTGCTGACGCCTGAACAGGTCCAAACCATCGACAAATTTAAGGCCGATGTACTGGCGACGCGCGAGGAATTGCGGCAGGTGCAATATGCCCTGCGCAGCGATACGGACAATCTGAAAAGCTGGATTACCGGGTTGAATGTGGCCGGCGTGCCGTTGGTTGTCGGCTTCTTTGCGTTGCTGTTCGCGATGCGCAGACCGCGCCGCCCGGTTCCGCAGAAAAAAGCATCGTGAGGATATCATGAATAGCAAACAGGTTTCCCTGCTTGGCGTCATTGCCGCTGCTGCGGTCGCACTGACCACCTATACCTACAACACTGCGCCGCAACGCTTTGCTGGCGACCGGCGTGGCGTCGCCGTATTTCCTGACCTTGCGGGCAAGGCCAACGATATTGCGACGATTTCGATCCGTGACAAAGACAAGACGTTTACAGTAGAGCGCAATGAGAGGGGCTTTTTCGATAGGGATTCACGCTATCCCGTGAAGCCCGAATTGTTCCGCGATCTTGTCGGCAATGCGGCGACCCTGAGTTTTGAAGAATCCAAGACCGCCGACGAAAAGCGCTATGCCGATCTTGGTCTCGCTGATCCTGAAAAAGACAAATCGGAAAAGTCAGGCCGTGAAGTCATCATCAAAGACGGCAAGAACAATGTGCTAGCCAGTTTCTGGGTCGGCAATCGCGAAAACACCGTTGGTGGCGCGCGCGCCGGTCAATACATGCGCTTTGGCGCGGACAAGCAGACCTGGCTCGTACGCGGCACGACCAATGTCCCAGCACCCCATACTGCGTGGTTCGAGATCAACTTCTTCAACATGAACAAGGATGCGCTGGAGAGCGTCGATTTCTCCGGCGGCGGCCTGCCGGAAATCAAATTCGCTTCCGCGAAGAAGGGCGAGGATCTCAAGCTCGCCACTCCAGCGCCAGAAGGCCGTAAGGAAGACACCAACAAATCTCTGCGCGTCGCCTTCATGGTCGACCCCCTCAGCTTTGACGAAGTGCGCCAGCCCAAGGAAGAGCTGAAAGCAGATGGCCGCAAATTTGTCGCCAAAGACCGCGACGGTCTGGTTGTGACTGTAACGTCGGTCGGCAAATTCGAAGATGGCTGGATGCGCATCGCGGTTGAAGGCACAAATGATGAGTCCAAAAAGCGCGCTGCAGATCTGAAGCCGAAAATGGAAGGCTTTGAGTTCAAACTGATCCAGCGTTACAGTGAAGTGATGGGCTGGAAGCTTGAAGAGTTTACGGAAGAAGTGAAGAGCTGAAGCAAGTGCGCCGTACAGAGTGCCAATGCGGGTGCTTCGCGGACTCTATCAAAACACACTGACAGCGCCGCGTTCGATGTAAAGGACGTAGGCTGACGAGAGGTTTTCGCGTGATATCCGCCCCGGGCAGAATCAATGCCGGGCGCCCTCCAGAGCGTTCCGCGCCTTGTCCTCCCCCAGAACAGCGCTGCACACGCGCAAAAACTTCGCCTCCACCTGCGCCAATGAAACTGCGCGGGCGGGATCGCCGGGTGCGTCCAGGACAGTCTTTTCGCGCAGCACACCACCCGCAGTCTCCGCCTCTACCCGCGCAGGATAACGCGCCGGGAAATGGGTTGCGAGCGCGGGATCCTCCAGCACCTCCACCTTCTTCACCAATGCGGCAAAATCTGGATCGCCGGAGAAATCGACGCGTTCGATATCGTAGAGCGCTTCGCGATGGAACGCGGCCACGGCGCATTGCCAGGCGATGGAGACAATACGGCCGATGCGGCCGGGCGGTTGATGGGCGATCATGCCGCGATACGCTGCAGGGACATAGACGCGCATGACGGCGATGTCAGCGGGCGCAAGACCTTCGTCCAGCAGGTCAGTAAATCCAGCCAGCGCAGACGATGCCTGTTTCGCCGTACACCAGGGCTTTATACTCATCTCAAGCAGGGACCCGCCCGGCGCTCCCGCAAGCTTTCCCGCATCAAAGGCGATGGCGTGCGTTTTCAAGAACCAATCGCCATCAAGCAGGGTCCGGTCACCCCCGAAGCCATCGCGCGCCGCCAAAGCCGCGCGCACGCCTGAAGCTGCAGCCCACCCCGCATAAAGCCAGCGTCCATTGCGGCCGCCCGCCGGTCCTCCCGCCGCGCCCGAAATCTGCCCCAGCGCGATGGCGAGGGCGTCGGCGGTTTTAGCTTCGTCAAGCCCGAGTATGGCCGCAGAGCAGGCGGCTGCGCCAACTGGCGCGAGCAGATAAGTCGGCCAGATGCCCTTGTAGAGAATACGAGCGCCATCTACCGCGCAACCGAGCCGGACCATCGCGTCATAGCCCGCTAGCAGGCCCGCATCGCGCCGGGCATTGCTCGCGCCGGTGGCTTCAGTCAGTGCCAGCGCAACGGGAACGATGACCGAACCCACTGTGGCGCAGGAAGCTAGATGGATATCGTCAACCTCAGTAAGCCGAGTCTGCGCCACGGAAAGAGCGATTTGGTCCAGAATGCTGCTCCCGAAAAGAGATAGAGCGCCTGCAGAGCCCGCAGCTAGTGCCCGTCCTTCGGCCGAGGCGGCGCCGGCGATCATCGCGCCCTTCGTATCGAGAAGATGCAGCTGCAGTTTTTCCGCGATGCGCTGCGCATCTGCCCCAGCGGGTGCGGCGAGAAGAGCGGCGGCAAAGGTTTCGAGAATGGTCATGGCGGGTTCCTGCGGATTCCTCTCAGTGACATCATCGCTAAAAATCGCAGATTTTATGCGGGATCGCGGGCAGAAAATTTGCGGGCGATCCCGGATATCGCTTTGCGTATCCGGGATGACGTTTTTTGTCTTCTGCCACGCGGTGACGTTTATGGCAAAGCTTCCACCAAAAGCCGCATTGACGGCGGCGGACAAATATTGGCGAATGTTCCCGGCCGCTAAGCCAAAATGAGGATGACATGCTTTATCACAAGGCGGACGCCAAAGCCTATGCCCAGGAGAAGATGCGCGGCATCTGGGCCGCCGCCCTGACCCCATTTGCGCCGGATACCCTGGCGATCGACGAAAAGGCCCTGCGTGCGAACATGCGCCACTGGATCGACGATCTCGGCATCGACGGCTTTTTCATCGCAGGCAAACAGGGCGAGTTTTTCTCGCTGTCGATTCCCGAACGCAAACGCCTGATGGAAATCGGTATCGACGAAGCGGGCGCAAAGGCCGGCACGATCATGTCCTGCTCCGATCAGAATATGGATGTGGTGATTGAACTTGCCAAATTCGCTGAGTCCATCGGCGCGCCCTATATCGTCGTGCATGCGCCTGTGTTGCATTTTCTGCGGGCGCAGGACGAGACGCTGTTTGAGTATTACAAATATATCTGCGAGCGGGTGAATATCGGAATCGCCATGTGGAGCCATCCGGACTCTGGTTATCTCATGAGCCCGGAACTATGCGCCCGTATTGCGGAATTGCCGAATATCGTTGCGATCAAATATTCCGTGCCGCGTGAAATGTACGCTAGGCTAACGGAATTGACGCGCGGCAAACTCATCGTGTCCACGGCGTCGGAAGACGAATGGTTCGATAATATCGTGCAACTGGGCTGGCAGCTTTATCTATGCTCATCGCCGCCCTATCTGCTGCAGACAAAACTTGACCGGCGCATGCGCGATTACACGGATCTGGCTTTCGCCGGAAAAGTGGCCGAAGCTCGCAAGGTCAGGGACAGTCTCGATCCCGTGCGCCACGCGTTCAAATCCACTGCGCCAAAGGAAAAGCCGCCTGCGCATGGCAAGTTCTGGCAGGAGATGCTCGGCCAGAACGGCGGCCCGGTGCGGCGGCCCATGCTCAATCTAACGGAAGCGGAAAAGTCCGCAATGCGCTCGGCGTTTGCAACCTGCGGGCTTCGGCTCGACGGCGTTGCTGCGTCGCAAGCGGCAGAATAAGGATTATGTCCATGCAGACCGGAAGACTGAAAGCATTCAACTTCAACAAATGGATCGACGAAAATAAACATCTGCTCAAGCCGCCTGTGAGCAACAAGGTCGTGTTCGAAGATGCCGACACAATTGTGCAGGTCGTCGGCGGACCTAACCGGCGCACCGATTATCACGACGATCCCGTAGAAGAATTTTTCTATCAGCTGCGTGGCGACATGGTGTTGAAGATCGTCGATGACGGTAAGTTTTACGATGTGCCAATTCGCGAGGGCGAAGTGTTTCTGCTGCCCGCGCATACGCCCCATTCCCCGCAGCGTCCGCAGGAAGGGTCAGTTGGCCTCGTGGTGGAGCCGCGCCGCCCGCGGGGCGCGCTCGACGGGTTTAACTGGTATTGCATGAACTGTGGCAATCGCGTCCATCGCGTGGAACTGGCGCTTACCAATATCGTGCACGACTTGCCGCCGCTGTTCGAAGCTTTTTATGCTGACGAAAAGCTGCGCAAATGCCATAGCTGTGGCGCGGTTCATCCGGGTAAGGCGACACCGGACGGCTGGGCCAACATCTGATCGAAATGCCGACGGTAAGTATAAGGGGTAGAGTATGACCATCAGGAATATGTCTCTCGCGCTGGTTTTATCAGGCGCTCTTGCTGTGCCCGCGTTGGCGCAGGACCTGAAGATCGGCTTCGTGACTACATTGTCCGGCCCTGCAGGTTATTTCGGGCAGGACGCGCGTGACGCATTCAACCTCGCCATCGAACATGGCGGCGGCGCATTGGGTGGCGCGAAAATCAATCTGCTCGTTGAGGACGATGCGGTGAAACCTGGCCAAGGCAAGCAGATCGCCGATCGCTTCCTAAAGGGAGAAGGCGTGAAGCTTTTCACCGGCATCATTTTCTCCAATGTCGCTGCGGCCATCGTGCCTGATATTCTTGAAGGCGGCGGCACCTATGTGAGCCTCAACGCTGCGCCGTCGGAACTGGCCGGGAAGGAATGCAACAAGAATTATTTCGTGATGTCGTGGCAGAATGACTCGCTGCACGAAAGCGCAGGCGCCAACGCCACGCGTCTCGGCTTCAAGAAAGCCTTCCTTGTTGCGCCGAACTATCAGGCCGGCAAGGATGCGATCGCGGGGTTCAAGCGTTTCTTCAAGGGCGAAATTGCAGGTGAAGTTTATACGGTGCTGAACGCGACTGACTACGCGGCGGAAATCGCCCGCATTCGCGCTTCTGATGCCGACATGGTCTTCCACTTTCTGCCGGGCGGCGCAGGCATCGCTTTCGCGCGCCAGTATGCGGCGGCTGGCCTGAAGCTTCCGCAGGTCGTCTCCGGTGCGTCTGCGGATTCCGTGATCGTCAAGGCGGTCGGCGAGCCGCTTCTTGGGACCTCCGTCAGTGCGCAATGGAGCTCCGATCTCGACAATCCCGTGAACAAGAAATTCGTCGAGGACTTTCAGAAAAAATATGGCCGCATGCCCTCGCAATGGGCTGCGCAAGCCTATGATACGGCGCTCGGCATTGCATCGGCGCTGAAGGCAAATGGCGGCAAATTCGAGACGAACGCATTTCGCGCTGCACTCGCCAAAGCCGACTTCCAGCTCACGCGCGGGCCGTTCAAATTCGGGCCGAACCAGCATCCGGTCCAGGATTGGTATGCGATGAAGGTTGTGAAGTCCGACTCCGGAGATTTCGTGCTGAAGCTTGATCAGAAGATATTGAGCAATCACACCGACGTTTACGGCAAAGACTGCAAGATGTGAGTGTTCTATGTCATCCCGGAAAATGCGCTGCATTTATCCCGGATCGCAAACGAATAAAAATATCGGATCCCGGATAGGCTTCGCCGTCCGGGATGACACTCAGTCAGTTAAGTTGCAGCGGCCGTTTGCCGGATTCAAGCCACATCCGATCTAGCCGCTTCACTACATTGAGGCCAGTATGGCAATCATTTGGCCACAGGAACCGGACACTCTTGTCTCTCTTCATTGAGCAAATATTGAACGGCGTGCAGCTGGGCGTAGCCCTGTTCCTGCTGGCGGCAGGATTGACGCTGATTTTCGGCATTATGGGCGTCATCAATCTTGCGCATGGTTCGCTCTACATGATCGGCGCTTTTGCTATGGCTTGGGCCACCGCACGCACGGGCTCGTTCTGGCTCGGCGTTCCCTTTGGTCTAGCCGCTGCTGCGCTCACGGGCGTGCTCATGGAAGTGCTGATCATCCGTAGACTTTATGCGCGCGATCATCTTGATCAGGTGCTCGCGACCTATGGTTTGATCCTGTTCTTCAACCAGATGGCGACGATCATCTTCGGCCGCCAGCCCTTGTTTCTGGCGCCGCCTTCTGAATTGTCCGGGTTCATAACCTTGCTGCCGGGCATGCAATATCCCGTCTATCGCATGGTTATCATCGCGGCCGGATTGCTGGTCGCGATTGGGCTTTATCTACTGATTGCCAGAACGCGTATCGGCATGCTTGTCCGGGCGGGCGCAACCCATCGTGAAATGGTGCGTGCGCTTGGGGTCGATATCACACTGCTTTATACATTTGTCTTCGCTCTCGGCGCTTTGCTCGCGGGCTTTGCCGGCATCATGGCTGGCCCGCTCTATGGTGTGACAGCCGGCATGGGCGAACAGATTCTCATCCTGACCTTTGTCGTTGTTGTGATTGGCGGCGTTGGCTCCATTCGTGGCGCATTTTACGGTGCCCTGCTCGTCGGCATTGTCGATACGATGTTACGCGCCTTCTTGCCCGGCCTGTTGCGACATTTCATGGCGGGGCAAGAGGCCGATGCTCTGGGCGGAGGCATTGGTTCAATGGGTGTTTATCTGTTGATGGCTCTGGTGCTGGCGATCAAGCCAAAAGGATTGTTTCCGGCCCATGGATGAAACGTGTGACATCGCCAGCCCTGTTAAGCGCCGCCGCGCCGCATTGCTGGTGGCTGTTCTTGCTGCCTTGCTCATACTGCCATTTGCAACGCAAGCGCTCGGCTACGGCTCGCTGACCAGTTTTGCGACACGTATTGTTATCACGGCAATTGCGGCCTCCAGTCTCAATCTGATCCTTGGCTATGGCGGCATGATCAGCTTCGGCCATGCAGCGTTTTATGGCGTGGGAGGATATGTGGTGGGCATTCTCTATGCCCATGCGCGTTCTGGAGAGGCTATCTGGGGCCTCATGCCCGGTACGTCCGATCTGGCGGTCACGCTGCCGCTGGGATTGTTAGTTTGCGGCCTGCTGGCCTTGCTGTTAGGCGCAATTTCGCTGCGCACATCCGGTGTGCAATTTATCATGATCACGCTCGCCTTTGCGCAGATGATTTACTTCCTTTTCGTATCGTTGAAAGCCTATGGCGGCGATGATGGTTTGTCCGTGCGAAGGCGCAATGAATTCTTCGGTCTCGATGTGCGCGATGATACCCGTTTCTACTTTCTGTCGCTTGGGCTGGCCTTGTTATGGTTCGGGTTCATGGCGCGGCTTGTGAATTCGCGCTTCGGCCTTGTCCTGCGCGGCATAAGGCAGAGTGAGCGGCGCATGGCAGTGATCGGTATTTCAACATACCGCTACAAGCTCGCAGCCTATGTCATAGCGGGTATGGGCGCGGGTTTGTCGGGCGCACTGATGACCAATTATGCCAGGTTTGTGAGCCCGGACATGCTACACTGGGTGCAATCGGGCGAACTCATGATCATGGTGATCCTTGGCGGCGTAGGGACGCTTTTGGGGCCTGCAATAGGTGCGGTTGTGCTGCTGTCTCTTGAAAGCGTGCTTGCAGCCTATACCGAACATTGGCAGGTGATCCTGGGGCCTTTTCTCGTGCTGGTTATTCTGTTCTGGCGGGGGGGAATCAATGGATTGATCAGCAGGCTGACGGGGGCGCGCTGTGAGTGACGTTCTCCTCAGGGTCGAAAATCTCGCCAAACATTTCGGCGGCATTCGCGCGACCGATGATCTCTCTCTCGATGTGCGTAGCGGCGAACTCCATGCATTGATTGGCCCGAACGGCGCGGGCAAGACAACCCTGATCAGCCAGCTCATCGGTGAGATGCAACCTGATTCTGGTACAATCCGCATGAACGGCATTGTGATCAACACGCTGTCGACGCCGCAGCGCGTGGCGCGCGGTCTCGCCCGTACTTTCCAGATCACCGAATTGTTGCGCGAGGAAACAGCCCTGGCCAATGTTGCGCTGGCTATTCAGGCGCGGCAGGGCCATTCGTTTCGTTTCTTCGCCGATGCACGGCGTGAGCGCGATCTGCTGGATCCAGCGATGGCGATCTTGCGCAATGCTGGTCTTGAACATCGCGCGCGTATCCATGTTGCAGCTTTGTCTCACGGTGAACACAAACAACTGGAACTCGCTATCGCCCTTGCGACGGAACCCAAACTGCTTCTGCTGGACGAGCCCATGGCAGGGCTCGGCGCGGTTGAATCGCAGGACATGACTATGATCCTGAAAGCACTCAAGGGCCGCATTACCATGCTGCTTGTTGAACACGACATGCAGGCCGTGTTCGCACTCGCGGACCGCATCTCTGTACTCGTTTATGGCCAAGTGATCGCAACCGGTACTTCTGCCGAAATTCAGGCCAATACGGACGTGCGCACGGCCTATCTTGGCGAGGGCAATTCATGATGCTCTCCGTGACGAACCTGCAGGCGGCTTATGGCGCGAGCCGCGTGCTGTTTGATATCAATCTCGATGTCACAGAAGGCGAATGTGTCACTTTGCTTGGACGCAACGGCATGGGCAAGACCACGACGATACGCTGCATCATGGGACTTCTCGTTGCGAATGGCGGCGCAATTTCGTTTGCCGGGTGTGCGATAAACGGCCGGGCGCCCGAGCGTATCGCGCGATTGGGGATCGGCCTTGTGCCGGAAGGACGGCAGATATTTCCCACCCTTACCGTGCATGAAAATCTGGTGGCGACCGCGGCCAATCGTATGGTGCGCCCCAATTCCTGGACTGAGGAGCGCGTCTGTAGCCTGTTTCCCCGTCTCGGTGAACGGCGCAATCAATGGGCGAATACGTTGTCGGGTGGCGAGCAGCAGATGCTCGCCATTGGCCGCGCACTCATGACCAACCCGCGCCTTCTCATTCTAGATGAAGCTACAGAAGGGCTCGCCCCCGTTATCCGCGCGGAAATCTGGCAATGTCTGGAGGCGCTTCGGCGCGAGGGACAGTCGATCCTCGTCGTCGACAAGAATATCAATGTGCTGCGCCGCCTCGCCGATCGCCATGTGGTGATTGAAAAGGGCATGACTGTATGGCGCGGCACGAATGCCGATCTCGATCGTGACTGGGACAAGGTACATGGCTGGCTTGGCGTCTGAAATGAGATCAATCGCAGTCACCGGCGAAGCAGCGCATGCCGATCTGGTCTATGCGTTGGGCGATGCACTGAATGTCTGCCTGCACAATCTCATTGCCGCGGGCGCAGGGCCGCATCATCTTACCAGCATGACCTGGGAATGTGCCGAACCCGTGGCTTTGCATCCCGGCCGCCGTGAGGTTGATCGTGCTTGGCGGGAAGTGTTTGCGGGGTTTCGCCCGCCACTGAAGGTGCGGCGAGGGCAAGGGCAGGGTGTACGCGTCAGCGCGCAAGCGAATGTGCCTCTGTCCGCCCCGCCAGCTGCGGCGGTTTTTCGCGGCTATCCTGCCGCTGAGCTTGCCCGGCAGATGTCGCCGCGCAATCAGGTGCCGGATATGCTGGCGGTCTTCCGTCAGTGGACAATCGATGGCGCAAAAGCGCGTGCAGGCCATCGCGGCCTCGACATCGCCTATGATAACCATCGGGATTGCACGCTCGATCTCTATCGTCCGGAAGGTGTTCTGCGCCCGCCGGTATTCGTATTCTTTCACGGCGGCTATTGGCAGGCTGCGAGCAAGGATCAGCACGCGCAAGTCTGCCAAGGGATGCTGCGAAATGGCTTTGCCGTCGCAAATATCGATTATCCCCTCGCGCCGGAAACGCCGCTGGTTCGCATTGTCGATTATGCGCGGGATGCGTTGAATTTTCTGGTCCGTGAACAGGACAATCTATCGATCAACGCTGGAGAGATGCACATCAGCGGCCATTCTGCCGGCGGCCATCTGGCGGCGATGATGGCGAGCGATCCGCAAGCGCCGCCCTTGCGCTCAGCGCTATTACTGTCGGGCATTTTTGACGTGGCGGCGCTGGCGCCCATACCCATGGGACCTGTTCTTGGTCTGGCTGACAGGCAAGTGGTGCAAGACCTGTCGCCGGTCCATCGCTTGCCCTGTCCAGGTACGCGGATCGGTGTATCCCTTGGCGAGCTGGAGAGTGATGAGTTCAAGCGCCAGTCTGCAGAAATCTCCAGCAAATGGGGCGCTTCCGCGCCTTTGCACTTGAAAAATGCGCACCATTTCAATTTGATCGATGGCCTCAATGGCGGGCCCTTGCTCGATCTCGCGCTGGCCTTGACTGGAAAAAGCTGATTTCGCGTCATTCTGCCGCGCGCCGATTGCATCGCCTTCGGCCGCCGTTTAAACGGAGTTCAAATTGGCGCGCCACCGGAGGTAAATATGGTTGAGAAATTTGGCAAGATCGCCCTTGAAGAACATTTCATTCCTGAGAACTTCATGGATTATTGGCTGCCCAGTGTTGAGGGCCTGCCGCCGGCCGCCATCGAGTATCTTCGCAAAAGCCTGTTTGATATGGGCGATGCGCGCATCGAAAAAATGGACAAGAATGGCGTAGATATTGCCGTTCTATCCATCGCAGGCCCCGGCGCGCAATGCGACAAGGATTCCAATGTCGCAACACGGCGTGCGCGCGAATCCAACGATTTCCTGGTCGAAAAAATCGCCCGCCATCCCACCCGCTATCGCGGCTTTGCGCATCTTGGCATGCAGCAGCCAAAGGAAGATGCGAAGGAACTTGAACGCTGCGTGAAAGAGTTTGGCTTCGTTGGCGCCTTGATCAACGGTCAGACGAATGGCCGCTATCTCGATGAGGATTTCTTCGCTCCGCTGTGGGAGGCTTCGCAGGCGCTAAAAGCGCCGCTTTATCTGCATCCCGGCGATCCCGAACAGACCTATGCAGCGCTCAAGGGTCAGTTGCAATTGCGCCGGCCCGCCTGGGAATGGACGGTTGAGACAGCGACCCATGCGCTTCGCATGGTGTTCAACGGCACATTCGAAAGGTTCCCGAACGCGCGCCTCATCCTCGGTCACATGGGCGAAACCATTCCCTATGGCCTCTGGCGTTTCGACAGCCGCGCGAAATTCAATGCTTCGCCCACCAAACGCACGCAGCCGCCATCATTCTATATCAAGCGCAATCTGGCGGTGACAATTTCTGGGGTGAACTCTATCGAGCCATTGCAATGTGCGCTCGGGGCCCTGGGAACCGATAAGGTGATGTTCGCGGCTGATTATCCCTTCGAGAATATGGAAGACGCTTCGGACTTCATCGACACTGCCGGGATCTCCGATGATGTCAGGAAAAAAGTCTGCTCAGGTAATGCGGCGGCGCTGCTTGGCATCAAGATTTGATGATCTGCGTACCATGTGAAGTTTGCGATAGCTCAAACTAAAGCCGTTAGTGGCAAGAGCTCAAAGCAAAAGGCGGGACCAAGATCCCGCCTTTAAAACTAATTCGCTGCTGCTATTAGCAAGGGCGGCGAACGAGGGTGAAATGGTCCGCCTCAACAGTCCGGCGCGTCTGGATGTAGGTCGCCGGAGAGCGCACACGATCCCAACGGTCAGGGCCCGTGACCCAGCCAATTGATTCGGCGCGTACAAGCGAACCTCGTGTGTTCACAAGAACACGAGCGGGGACATATACGCGATTATAGCAGGCGATATTCGGAGAGACGGTCACGCGCTCGACGTATGTTTCGGCTGATGCCGGAGCAGCAGACGCAATACACAAAGCGGCCAGACCCATAGCAGCTACGTATTTCATACTAAACTCCCTACTTAGCACTTAGTATTCGCCGTGACCTTGCCCCTTTGGCCTAATCCAGTTTGAAGTTCGTTCTGGCCCATCGAGAGGACCAGAGCATGAAACGGAATCGTTTTTCGGAA
>CANJJI010000059.1 GCA_947474545.1 Beijerinckiaceae bacterium
CGAGCAACCATCCCTAACCAGAGCAACGATGCGCTCGCGCAAATCAAGAGAATAGCTGTGTCCCATGAATCACCTCCGACAAAGGTGAATCACGTTCCCGCCAAAAGGGGAATCCCGCTCGATTCCTTTTTCAGGTACGAGGCTCTAGCGTCCCACGCAACATCTTTTTCTGAAGTGATAGGACAATAATAAAATTGCAGGCTTGAGAGTGCGAGTGAACGTTCAAATATTTTTCGAACCTGTTCTACAGTTGATGATGACGGCGCGCCAAACCATTCGATATATCTGTTTATCTCTGACTGATCAGTGCTTTTAAGCGTCGAAATCGCTTTCGTCATACTTTCTTTAGCCTTTGAAAGCGCGCTATTGACGATCTTCATCTGATTTACGTCGCACAATTTAGGAGCTGCAATTGAAGAGGAAACCGAAGCGGCGACAATAGCAGAAATAATGAGTAATCTTTTCATGGCGAGCCTCAAACAGTCAATAAAATGCGATCTAAGCGAGAATTACGGGACAGGTCAATTCCGAATATCTCCGGCCATCACGAATACCCCCAATGCCTGCACGAAGCTGTCACGCGCGCAGTAGCAGCGGGATCGCCTGCAGATGAATTGGCTGCGATGCCCTGTATTGTTCCGCTTGTCAGCTCTCCGTTGGCATTGGGAATAAGCAAAGCGAAGAAGCGTCTGTAGCCGGATCGCGATCCGTCGGGATTGCGTGCGTCGATCTCGGCGCAATAACCGGCGTGTACGCCCTTCTGCGTTGTGGCGGCGACGGGAGCCCAGCGAAATTGCGCGGCAGCAGTGCTCCCCAGATTGGCGGGCAGGGATTTTTGCAGCGCTGATTTTTCAGCGTCCGATAATTCGCGAAACTTTGCTGACGGGGCGGGCGGCGTCGCGCAACTGGCGATGCCGAGAACAGCCAAAAGAGATAAAGCCTTTTTCATCGCCGCAGCGGCTTTCCCTCAAGCCAGTCTTTCCCTTCCGCATAGAGCGCCTCTATTTCGGGTCCGCGCAGGCCCGGCAGATCTTTGCGGACGTTACGCCCGTCCTGCGATTGCGCATAGGCGAGATGGCGATAACCCATGGGGAATTGCGAAGCGAGCTTGTCGTCCAGCACATAGGTTTCATTGGGATTGACCGGATCGGCGCGATCCTTTTCGTAAACAGGCTGGCGCAGCACGATGGCCCAGCGCCCCTCGCGCTCTTCAAAGAAATCATAGAAACGGCCGGTGCAGCAAGTATCGCACAGGATGCCTTCAAGCTTCGAGCGGCCCATGATCTGCATCTTGGTTTGGACGATGGCGCGTTTGCCGTTCAACTGAATATCAGTGCCGCCAAGAAAGTGCTGGGACATGCCGCCTTTCGCCCATGTGCCCTTGCAGCCATCGATGAACTGGCCAACGCTGCCCGTGAACCATGTCGCGACCATGCGGCCATCTTCATGCCAGCAGGTGGCGAGATTGTCCCATTGTCCGCTGTCGCGCCAGATGGCCCAGCTTTCGACGACATCACGGATGGCGAGTTTTGCGGAGGTGTCAGAGGCCATAGTATTTAGTCCATTTTTGGAAATCGCGAGGATGGAGCAGCAGCAGTCCTTCTCCCCGATTTATCAGGGAGAAGGTGCCCGAAGGGCGGATGAGGGGCAACCCTAATTCTCGTCTTAGAGAAACTTTGTTATTTCGTGTCGAGCAGCCCTGCCCGGAAATTACTGCACCAACTAACCATCGCACAGCCCCTCATCCGGGGCTTCGCGCCACCTTATCCCCGCATGCGGCGGGGAGACGGGGTTTGCTATTTTATTTGCAACTACCTCGAGGCAGCATAGTGTGCAATCGCGTCGATATCCGCATCGTTGAGGCCATAGATAACTGCTGTCATCGCGGTGTCGGCGCCCTTGCGCTTGTTGTCGCGATAATCCTTAAGCGCCGCCGCCATATAGTCGATACGTTGTTTGGCGAGGCGCGGCATTTGCTGGTCGCCGGTCAAGGCGGGGCCGTGGCAGGATGTGCAGCGCAGTTTTGTCGACAACAGGCTTCCGCGTTCGACCATCGCCGGATCTGGCTTGTCGCCTGCCGGTCTCGCGACGAGCTTGTTAAAGTGTGCGGCGATAGCGACGATGTCCTCGTCCTTCAGGCCTTTGACAACATCCTGCATCGCTTCGATCGGACGAACGCCTTCGCGGATGAGGATGAGCTGATTGAGCACAAAGAATTCCGGCTGGCCGGCGAGTGAGGGGATTTTCTCCATCACGGAATTGCCATCGGCGCCATGGCAGGCGCCACATTGTTCTATGCGTTGGTTGAGTGTCTGTGCCTGTGCGGACAACGCCCAGAGAAATAAGGCCGCCAGCATTGATGCTGGCGGCATGCTTTTTGCGAATGTAAGTGTCATCGCTTTTATTTCGCTGAATAACTGACGCGATACTTCGCCGAATAAGAGATGCGATAGGTTGCGCCCATGTTTTCGTCGGACACTAGCAGTGAGCCATCCTTCATCTGGAACACATAAGAGGGACGCCCAAGGAACTCGTTTTTCCCGGTATCGAGAAGCCCGGTCATGAAGGGTTCGATGGTGGCCTTTCCGCCATTGACGCGCGCGACAACCACATCATAACCGAAGCGTTTCTCGCGGTTCCACGAGCCGTGCCGTGCGATGAACGCGACGCCCTGATAGGCCTTGGGGAACATGCTGCCAGTGTAGAATTTGATGCCGAGGCCGGCCGAGTGCGGACCTGTCAACGCAGCGGGCAGGATCACGCCTGCGCAGGCATTGGGCTTCTTGATGTCGGGATCGGGAATGCCATTGGCGTGGCAATAGGGGAAGCCGAAGTTTGCGCCTTCCTGACCCTTCGGCAGCCGGTTGAGTTCATCCTGCGGCCCATCATTGCCGGCCCAGTCGCGACCGTTGTCGGTGAACCAGAGTTCTTTGGTCTGCGGGTGCCAATCAAAGCCCACTGTATTGCGAATACCGCGGGCCACAATCTCCATACCCGTGCCGTCTGGA
The DNA here is from genome assembly GCA_947474545.1 of Beijerinckiaceae bacterium. GTDB lineage: Bacteria > Pseudomonadota > Alphaproteobacteria > Rhizobiales > Beijerinckiaceae > Terripilifer. The sequence continues at coordinate 3,009 of CANJJI010000059.1, forward strand.
TTATAGCGGCGGATCTGCGCGTAGATGCCGGGGTTCAATTCGCAGATGTTGCAATTTGCGCCCACCTGCACATACATTTTTCCGTCGGGGCCGAAATCGACATATTTCCAGTTGTGATGAATTTCCGGCGGAAGATTGTAGGCAGCGGAGAGATCCACGGGCGTGCCGGGATTGTCGAGCTTGTCCTCGATGTTGTCGAAGCGGAGCACCTTGTTGATGGCGAAAACATAGAGCGAGCCGTCCTTGAAGGCGAGACCGTTGGGCTGTGTCAGGCCGGTCAGCATGGTTTTGACTTCGCGCTTGCCGTCCTTTTCGGTGATCGCATAGACGCGGCCGATGACGCGCGATCCCATGAAAATCGTGCCTTTGGCGCCCTGCACCATCGTGCGGGCGCCGGGATGGCCATGCGACCAGACCTCCGCCTTGAAGCCGGCGGGAAGTTTGATTTTATCGACGGGGATCTTGTCGAGCGGCGTGGCGATCGGCGGAACAGGCGCGCCGCGCAGATTCACATCCTGGCCGCTTTTGGCCTTGTCGGATTTGTCGAGATCGCTGGTGCCGTTGGGGTTGGCGGCCGCCGGGGCCTGAGCCAATGCTACGCCTGTAAACAAAAATGAAGCCGTCAAAAAAAATGCAGACGTTACTATTCTCTTGACCATGGCTAAACCTCCCCTTCCCGGCAATCCTGATGACTGCTCCAAACAAAACCAATCTTAAATGCCTCCTGGGCGGCAGGTCAAACCTTCGCTGGCCAGTGAAGTTCACGATACAAGGCTATTCGCAACGGGCCGGGGATGCGCTATATACATTCCGATATAGCGTTTGCGAACTGAGGAGGCACCCATGCTTGCATCTGACGACGATATTCTGGCCCGGGCCGAAGACTGGCGGAAGGCCGGCAAAGGCGTGGCTATCGCTACTGTGATCGAAACCTGGGGCTCTGCGCCGCGTCCGGTCGGATCGCATCTCGTCATTGATGGCGATGGCAATTTTCTGGGCTCTGTCTCCGGCGGTTGTGTCGAGGGGGATGTCATCACCCAGGCCGTCGATGTCATCGAAGACGGCAAGCCGCGCACCATTGAATTCGGTGTAGCCGATGAAACGGCCTGGCGCGCCGGGCTGTCCTGTGGCGGCAGAATCCGCGTGTATGTGGAAAAGGTGAACTGATGAAACTGGAACATCTTTCTGCGCTCAACAAAGCCAGGGTTGAGCGGCGGGCTATCGTCCTTGTCACGGACGTCGCCACGGGCGAGCAGCGCATCGTCCCGGGTGAAAACATCGCCGGTGATGTCATGGCTGATCAGCTCGATGCGGCTCTGCGCTCTGGCAAGAGCGGCGGCGTCGAGCACGAAGGCAAGTCCTATTTTCTCACGGTGCAAACGCCGCCTGTGCGTTTGATCGTGATCGGCGCCGTGCATATTTCGCAGGCGCTAGCGCCGATGGCGAAAGTCGCCGGCCTCGATTTGACGATCATTGATCCACGCACGGCTTTTGCCACGCCCGATCGTTTTCCCGATGTGAATCTGATTGCCGAATGGCCGCAGAATGTGCTGCCCGGCATCAAGCCGGATCGTTACACGGGTTTTGCCTGTTTCACGCATGATCCCAAGATCGATGATCCCGCGCTGGAAGTGGCGCTGCGTGCAGAGTGTTTTTACATCGGCGCTCTGGGCTCACGGAAGACGCACGCAAAGCGGGTCGAACGCCTCACGGGGCTCGGATTTTCGCCTGAAGCCATCGCGCGCATCCGTGCGCCGATTGGGCTGGATATTGGCGCGGTGAGCCCTGCCGAGATTGCTGTATCCGTTCTTGGCGAAGTGATCCAGGCATTGCGGAAGAAGCCGCTGCGCACAGAGGCGCCCGTAAAGGCGGGGGCTGCAGCGTGAAGTTTGGCAGGATGCCGGCTGCTGAAGCTCTTGGCGGCATTGCTGTGCATTCGATAAGGCAGGATGGTCTTGTTCTGAAAAAGGGCGAGATTGTTTCGCCTGATCATCTGGCTGGGCTGGCGGCCGCGGGAATCGCGACGATCGTGGCCGCCAAGCTGGAAGCTGGGGATGTCGGTGAAGACGACGCGGCAGCGCTGCTTGCTGGCGCAATAGCGGGCCAAAACGTGCGTGTGCAAAAGCCGTTCACCGGACGGGCGAATATTTTTGCAACCTGTGCGGGCATGTTGACGCTTGATGTAGCGTCCCTCGACGCGATCAACGATATTGATGAAAGCATGACCGTCGCGACTTTGCCGCCCTGGCGCAGCGTCGTGGAAGGCGAAATGATCGGCACCATCAAGATCATTCCCTTTGCTGTGCCCGGAGCGCTGCTGCAACAGGGCGTCACGATGGCGCCGCAGGCGGCAGTGCGTGTGGCAGCCTTCCAACCCTTGCGTACCGGCGTTATTTCGACAGTGTTGCCGGGTTTGAAGCCGTCAGTGATTGCAAAAACGCTGAAAGCGCTTGAAGAACGTCTTGCGCCCGCGAAAGCCAGCATCGTAAAGGAAGTTCGCATTCCCCATGAACCGGAAGCCTTGGCACGGGAAATCGCGGCGGTTGCACCGTTGTGCGATATTCTCGTCGTGTTCGGCGCTTCCGCGATTACCGACCGGCGCGATGTCATTCCTGCCGCGCTTGAACATGCGGGCGGTGAAATCGAACAATTTGGTATGCCCGTTGATCCCGGCAATCTGCTGTTGATTGGACGCATGAATGACAAGGGACGGCGTGTGCATGTTTTGGGCGCACCCGGTTGCGCCCGCTCGCCGCGTGAAAACGGATTTGACTGGGTGTTGCATCGCCTTCTGGCAGGCATTGATGTCACCGCGCGCGATATTCGCCGCATGGGTGCGGGCGGGCTCTTGATGGAAATCGTCGATCGCGGCCAGTTGCGCGACGGACATGGGCACGATGAGTAAGGTCGCTGCGATCATTCTGGCTGCGGGGCAGGCGAGCCGTTATCGCGCAGCGGATGCATCGGTCGCATCAAAGGTCGTAGCGCTGCTTGATGGCAAAGCGCTCGTGCGCCATGTAGCGGATGCAGCTTTGATGTCTGCTGCACGGCCTGTCGTCGTTGTTACAGGCAATGCGCGCGACGAGGTTGAAGATGCGCTGAAGGATATTGAAGTTCGCTTTGTTCACAACGCGGATTTTGCGGCAGGACTTTCGGGCTCGTTGCGGGCTGGTGTTGCAGCTCTCGATCCGGAGTGTCAGGGCGCGTTAGTTTTGCTCGCGGATATGCCGCGTATCAGGCCGGTGTTTCTCGACGCGCTTTTACAAGCACTGGCAAAGCATCCGAATGCGGACGCGGTTGTGCCAATCTACAATGGGCAACGCGGCAATCCAGTGCTGATATCCCGAAAGCTTTTCAAGGCTGTTTCGGCACTCAAAGGTGATGAAGGCGCGCGGCGAATTCTCAACGATCCCGCTTTGAGCATTATTGAAATTGCAGGTGAGGAAGACGTGACGCTGGATATTGATACGCCCTCGGCATTGGCAGAGGCTGCGAAGGCGGGCGATACGAAGGCGGTGTAGTTCCCTGCCATGCGCCTTGCCATCACGCGGCGAGCGTTCCCTTCAATTCCAGGGAAGCGCGCACCTTGCCGGAGGCGATCAAGGCCGGGATGTGAAGGTTTGTCAGCGGTTTTCCGAACAGATAGCCCTGCAGCTCGTGGCAGCCGAAGTTCACGAGGCGTGCGATCTGTTCTTCGTGTTCAACACCTTCCGCGGTAACGGTGAGGCCGAGCCTGCGCCCAAGGTCTGCAACGTTGCGCACGATCTCTGCATTCTCGTTCGACAATTCCATCATCTGCACAAAGGAGCGGTCGATCTTGATCTTGTCGATAGCGAAGCGGCGCAAATAGATCAGGCTTGAAAACCCTGTACCAAAATCATCGAGCGCCAGCCGCACGCCCATCGCACGCAATTCAATGATGGCGGCTTCAGCTTGATCTGCGTCCGCGATGACGACGGATTCAGTTAGTTCAAGCTCCAGCCGGTTTGGCGGAAATCCGGTTGCCTGTAGCGTCTGTTTGATGTTTTCTAGGAAATCCTTGTGACGAAACTGGACAGCCGAAACGTTGACCGCGAGCTTTATGCCAGGCCAATGGCGGGCGTCCTCACATGCGCGGCGCAGCACCCAATTGCCCAGATCAACGATCAATCCGCGTTCTTCCGCGATAGTTATGAATTCCTGCGGGTGAATGGCGCCTCTTTCCGGGCTAGTCCAGCGTACGAGCGCTTCGACCCCGCACAGCTTTTGTGTCCCCGAGGTGACGATAGGCTGGTAATTGACTTCCAGTTCATCGTTTTTAATGGCCTGGCGCAATTCGTCTTCCAGCCTTTTTTGCCTTTGCAATTCGGAATTCATGGCTTCGTCGAAAAATACAAAGCGAGCGCGGCCCTGATTTTTGGCCCGGTAGAGCGCGAGATCCGCCCGGCGCATCAACTCGCCCCGATCCTGCGTTCCCCGGCTAGATAACGTGATGCCGATGGATATTCCGATGTAAACCTTCTGTCCGTTGATGTCGAAAGGCTCGCGCATGCTGTTCAGAATGCGTTCGGCAAGAACTTCACAATCGTGGAATGACGTGATGTCAAGTTGCAGAATACCAAATTCGTCGCCGCCGAAGCGTGCGAGCCGGTCGCCGTGACGTAACGATTGTTCAATACGCCGCGCTGCAGAGACGATGAGTTTGTCTCCGCCATCGTGGCCGAACGTATCGTTGACTTCCTTGAAGCGGTCGAAGTCGAGATAAAAAAGTGCGAAACTTGCGCCGTTGCGCTTTGTGCGCACGATTTCGTCATCGACGTGGATCGTGAAAAGCAGTCGATTGGCGAGGCCCGTCAAAGTATCCTGCGCGGCAAGCCGTGCGTTGTCTGTTTCACTCTCAGCCAGGCGGCGGGTCATGTAAAAAGCTACAAAGCCAGTATAGAGCGCCATGATACTTGTCAGGATGGCGCTCAGCACATTGCTCATGCGGTCGCCGGGACGGTCAGGTTTCCAACTGACATAAACCGGCGTATTGGCGCGGCTATAGGTGAATGAATTCAGGTTTGTTGACGGTCCAGGCGTTGTATCAATTGTTACGAAGCTCGTTTTCGCCTCCACTGCGAGCCGCGCCAGAAACGCAGTATCGACGGGTTCGTAGCGAAGGATTGCAACCTTGCGGGCCTCACCATTTCCAGCCTGATACCGGACGGGAACGAGAGCCCAGGCAATAAGATGAGAGCCGATTTTCGAATAGCCGGAACTGCCGAATTCCGGCAGAACTTGGGTATTGGGCTCCTGGGATTCTCTGATGGATCCGCGTAACGATTGTGAAATCGCCTGCCTGGCCCTTTCCAGCGGCTGAGCCAGCGTTGTCATCAAATCCGCAGGGAGCTCCGGGCCAGCTGAAAGTCCGTTGCCGTCATTCGCCAGCTCGATAATGCCAAAGCGTTCAGTCGCCCAATCCTCTGCCGGGGCCGAGCTATTAAGGCTGTTGAAGCTGCGGGGCTTAGCCGCCTGATTGATTGTCTCTAGAATCAGCCGGTTTGACTGGCCGTTCAATGCTGACTCGAGGCGGGCCTCCTCGACATCGCGCGCGCTGGCGTTGCCGGATTCCCGGCTCCAGGCGAGGAGGATGACCATGCAGACGAGTATGAGGCACGTGGCGGCTACAAAGCGTGCAGGCAGCCGCGAAACGAGCGGGGAATGTCCCTTCCTCAGCCTGAAACGCATTCACAAACCCCGATCCGGACCCGGCAGATACCGGCTCACGCCGCATGCGGGACCACGCCAATAAAACGGATGCACGGACAGCAAAACCTCGCCGCCATTGCGTATTGTGAGCAAACTTAACGCAGGAGAGTTAATGTGACGTTCCCTACGTAAGGCATCTAAAATTAAATAAGTTTCAAACCTTTAAAGCTCGCATGGCCGTGCCGGCCGACTATGATGTGATCGTGCAAGGCGATGCCCAGCGGCTTGGCGATGGCCTGGATATCCTGGGTCATGCGGATGTCGGCCGACGAGGGCGTGGGGTCACCGGAGGGATGATTATGAACCAATATCAGGGCTGTCGAAGATAATTCCAACGCTCTCTTGACGACTTCGCGGGGATAGACCGGCGTGTGATCCACCGTGCCCTGGCCCTGTTTTTCGTCCGCAATCAGTCCGTTGCGCTGTCGAGAAATAAAATACGGAATTCTTCGCGATCCTCGAACGCCATGGCTGTCCGGCAATAATCGATGACGTCTTTCCAGGATGACAGGGATTTGCGGTTTGCGACTTCACCTCGCGCCATCCGGCGCGCGGCGGCCGCGACAATCTTCAGGTCGAGTGCAGTGGAATCGCCTATACCGTCGATTTCCGTAAGCCGTTCGGCGGGAGCGCCGACCACTTCGCCAAAACCGCCAAAACGGGCGATGAGGGACTTGGCCAAGGGTTTGACATCGCGCTGGGGGATGGAGCGCATCAATACAAGTTCCAGCAATTCGTAGTCTGGCATGCCCTGATCACCACCGCTGGCAAAGCGTTCACGCAGCCGCTTGCGGTGCCCGCGATAATGCGGCTCGACGGCTTTTTCTTCGCCGGTCAGACCGGGCTGGCCGGGATTGGATTCCCTGAGCTCACTCATCGCAATGGCTGGTTTGGCGTATAGGGCGGGCGGTGCATACCGCCCGGCGAAAGTGTGAAAACCTCCACACCAGTTTCGGTCACGCCCACGCTATGTTCAAATTGCGCTGAGAGCGACCGGTCGCGCGTCACAGCGGTCCAGCCATCTCCAAGCACTTTTACCTGGGGGCGGCCGATGTTGATCATGGGTTCGATGGTGAAAAGCATGCCCGGCTTCAGGGGGACGCCTTCGCCCCGCTTGCCGTAATGCAGGATGTTGGGTTCATCATGAAACAGACGGCCAAGGCCGTGGCCGCAAAAGTCGCGAACGACGGAACAACGCTCACCTTCGGCATATTCCTGAATCGCTGCGCCGATGTCGCCCGTCGTTGCTCCGGGCTTGACGGCGTCTATGCCGCGCCAGAGTGCTTCATAGGTGATCTCAACAAGACGTTGCGCCCGGCGGGGCACATCCCCGGAATAATACATCCGGCTGGAATCGCCGTGCCAGCCGTCGACGATCAATGTAACGTCGATGTTGATAATGTCGCCGTCGCGTAAAGGCTTCTCATCCGGCAGGCCATGGCAGACCACGTGATTGATCGAAGTGCAGATGGATTTGCGGTAGCCGCGATAGCCCAAGGGCGCGGGATAGGCGCCGTTATCCATGGCAAATTCAAACGCGAGATCGTCTAGCGCCTGGGTAGTGACGCCGGGTTTGACATGTGGCGCAATGACGTCCAGCGCAAGCGCTGCCAGTTGCCCGGCCTTTCGCATGGCGACAAAAGCTTCTGGGCCGTGCAGTTTAATATGGCCGCTCTTGCGGGCCGGGGCGATGGCGGCGTCAATAAATGTCATTTCTGGCTCTTTTGGCGGTTGTCGTGCAATCTAATGCATCTAGCTTGAAAATTGAACGGGAAAAGCCGGAATTGTCCGGGAAAGCCGGGGATGATTGAGAGAACCCCTTTTCATACGCTGTTCAAGGTTTTCATGCGCCTGCAAAATGGGCTAGAAGCGGCCAACCGGCGCGCCGAGTCTGTGCGGACCGGTCCCGCCATCTTGAGCGCGGGCAGGAATGGTCTGCCCGCGGATTGTCCGGAACATGGAAATCAGGAACGAAACCGGCCCATACGGGCAATTTGCGCCGAAGGGTCTGGTGGCCTGGCTGCTCGCCGAAACCCGGCGCACCACGTCCAGCTGGGCCAGCCGCCGCTGGGGATTTTTTCTGCGCAGAATTGGCGTCTATCTGCTGGGGGGAAAACCAGTGGATGTGGAAACCCTGGGCGCCCGTATGCGCCTTTATCCGTATAACAACGTCAGCGAGAAACGCATTCTGTTCACGCCCCAATTCTTCGATGCCGAAGAGGGCGCGCTACTCAAGAGCCGCATGAACGACGATTTCGTTTTTATCGACATAGGCGCGAACATCGGCGGCTACGCGCTTTTTGTCGCCTCGCAGGCCTGTGCGCGCTGCCGTGTGCTCGCCATCGAGCCGCAGCCCGACATATTCGAGCGGTTGATCTACAACATTCGCCAGAACGACTTTCCATCCGTAAAGGCGCTGGAATGCGCTGTTACGGATGTGGATGGTGAAATCACGCTTTTCGTGGACAAGGTGAATCGCGGCGAGACATCTGTGCGCGTGGTGAGCGCAGAAGGCGGGCGCAGCGCCATTCGCGTGCCGGCCAAGACACTTGCGACGATCATCAGGGAAGAAGGTTACACGCATGTCGATGCGATCAAACTGGATGTGGAAGGGGCCGAGGATCTGATTCTCGAACCTTTCTTCAAGAACGCGCCAGAGAACGTGTGGCCAAAGCTCATCATCATGGAGCATCTGCATCAGCGCTGGACGGCCGACCTACCGAAGCTGCTCGAAGACCTTGGCTACGTTGTCGTGCAGCGCACGCGCAACAATTCGGCCTGGGTGCTGGAAGACGAATGAGGCGGGTGCTGGTTCGCGCCACGCCTTTTCGTTTTTATCTCAGACGATCACAAAATCCGCACTCGTGAGCGCCAGTCCCTTGGTGAGCTGGGCGATCTGGAACTGACTTGCGGCGCCTGTTCCGTCTTGATCGTAATACAAGGCGCCACTGGCTGCGTTGTAGATAAACCTGTCAGCTGCGCTCGCAGCGCTCGTTCCTGTCCTGAAGGCGTTAGCGGCGAGCGCGCCTGCTGGCGGCAGGAAGCCTGCATACCCTCCTCCGTTCTTGATTTGCATCGTATCGTCAGCGACCGAGAAATCGGTGATTGTGTCGATCCCGCCATAGGGGAGGTTGAACACAAAGGTGTCGCGGCCTGTGCCACCGGTCAACCGGTCGTTGCCCTCGCCACCATCGAGAATATCATCGCCTGCTTTGCCGTCGATGATGTCATTGCCTGCCATGCCTGAGAGTATGTCGTTGCCGCCAGCAGCATTGCCATAGATCGTGTTGTTGAGTTCATTGCCGGACAAGGTCAGTCCAGCAGTGCCCGCATTGGCCAGGAGGTATTCAATATTCTGATAGCTGCCCAATGTGTAGTTGACGCTGGCATAGACGCGATCACTTCCATTCATGTAAGTGTCTTCAATGACCTGATCCAAGGCATTGTCGACATAGTAGATGTCGTCGCCGAGGCCGCCATTCATGATGTCGATGCCAGCGCCGCCGTTCATCTTGTCATTGCCGTCACCACCATCGAGCCTGTCATTGCCAGCTCCGCCATTTAGCGTGTCGTCGCCCAGACCGCCGGTCAGAATGTTGTCCGCAGTGCTGCCCGTCAGCGTATCATTGAAATTGGAGCCGATCAGATTTTCGATTGATACGAGCTTGTCGAAGCCGGCGCTGCCGGTGTTCTGAACAGCGGCTATGGCGAGGCTGACAGTGACATTCCAGCCAGTTGAAAGATAGGAAACCGTATCGTTGCCGGTACCTCCGTTGAGCGTGTCGTTACCGTAATAGCCGTCGAGTGTGTCATCGCCCGCGCCACCGTTGAGGGTGTCATTGCCGATTTCACCCATGATGAAATTGTTGAACTCATTGCCGGTGAGGGTGATGCCGTTTTGGGCTGTTGCTCCGAAGGCGCGCAGGAATTCGATTTCGGCTCCAGCCGCCAGTGCGTAACTGACAGAGGCAAAGACTGTGTCCGCATTCCCTTCGCCAGCGATCTCGATGATTTTGTCATTAGCGTTATCGACGTAATATTCGTCGTCGCCGGTACCGCCCGTCAGCGTGTCATTGCCTGCGCCGCCATCCAGCCGGTCGTTGCCTGCGCCACCCTTCAGGATGTCATTGCCATCGTTGCCAAACAGCATGTCCCTGGCATTGGTGCCGGTCATTGTTTCATTATCGGCATCGCCGATCAGCATGATCTTGCTGCCGCTGTACTCGTCTATCAACACGAAGAATCCTGAGAGATCCAGGACGGACAGGTTTTCCATGACAAAATCGATCTGGACATTACCAGTGGCGTTTATAAACAAGTTGCTGGCGAGGCCTGTGCCGACCTGGCTTGCAAGAAACCACGCATGAGTTGAAACATTCTCGTAAGACCAGATATAAATAGCTTCAATCGAATTGAGAGTTACGTGGCCAAAGGCAGCTGTAAATCCAGTGTGGTCTTCGAAAACAATCGTATCGACGCCATCACCGCCGTCGAAAATTTCGCCGTCTTCTATATTGCATGAAGAATAAGAGAAATTGTCTTCGAATATATAGTTCGTAAGCTTGTCGTCTCCGGCACCGCCATGAACTTCATCACGGCCTAACCCGTCGGTTACGGCGTCATTCCCGCCACCGCCGAACAAAATGTCATTGCCGAGTCCACCACAGATATAGTCGTCTCCGGACGCGCCGTAAAAGATGTCATTGCCAGCAAGAAGGAATATTGTGTCATTGCCGGTGTTGCCGTTGATCGTATCGTTTCCCGGTGTTGCGTAACGAAAGGTATCAAGTATGCCCATATTGAAATCCCCTGAATTCGATTTTCTTTAACAGTACAATTTTCCGGCCAGAGGTAATTCCAACAATAAACCGGCGCCGATGGCATGAAACCACGCTTTCATTTGTTCAAATTTGTATCTGTGTTGCGGGTTAACAACGATTAACGGATGTGTTTCCGGCGGCCAGAGTTCTGGCGCTCATTTCAGCCTGCAAGAAAAATTGGAACATGAATTCAATCGCGTGAGGTCTTTCGTGCGAACAGTGCCGCCTCAAGGCCATGCGGCGTACGTTCGTTCAAAAGCGGTATAAGGCCGTGCGGAAAAAGTAACTTCATTTTCGGTGCTGGTCTGTTCGCCTATAGCTTTGTCAGCTTCTCGCTGAAAGTGATCGCGCACATCTGTCTCAAATCAGATCATCTATATTTCGATTGGCACAATCTGTTTTATCTCGATCCCCTCCGGATCAACCCTGCAACAGGCGGCGATGGCTTCCACGCCCCGTTCGCGCGCCAGCTTGAAGGCAGCTGCATAATTTCTGTCGATATCGCCTGCGAGCGTAAAGCGATCCGCCTGCATCTGGATGAGATAGACCATGACCGCACGATGGCCTGCGGCCACCATATCACCCATTTCGGCAAGATGTTTTGCGCCGCGCGCTGTCACACTGTCGGGAAATTCGGCGAGTCCTGGCTTCCGCATCATGTGCACGTTCTTGATCTCGACATAGCAATCGGGGCGGTTTTCGTTTGACAGCAATATATCTACGCGGCTGTTCCTGCCGTATTTCACTTCGCGGCGGTGCCCGGCATAGCCCGCAAGGCCATCGAAAACCCCGCCTGAATGGCCTCGCTGACGATCGCATTAGGGTGGGAAGTGTTGATGCCCACAAATTCCGGTCCGCGCCCGAAATCCGCCTCGACCACTTCCCAGGAATATCTGAGCTTTCGCGCGGGATTATCTGATTGCGAAAGATAGACCCGGTTCTCTGGCGCTATCAGACCCAGCATGGCCCCGGGATTGGCGCAATGGGCCGTAATCTCTTCGCCTGTCTCAAGAACTACATCTGCCAGAAAGCGCTTGTAGCGCTTGATCAGGCGGCCGGTGATGAGCGGGGGCGAAAAGCGCATAAAGCTGGTTAAGGGCGTGGAGGCGTACAGGTCAAGCGGTGCATGTGGCCGTTGTCTGATCTATCCGGCAAGCCAGCTTTAGATGTCGCAAAATGAAACAATATCAATAATATGTTGCCTACATGCAACGCCTTGCACAATAGTGCTGTGTCCTGCAGCTATTGCATTGCGCGATTTTAACTTTCCATTAAAGTTTGAAAAAGACGCCTGCTCATGTGTTGTGAAAATTGCGGTCAGCGGTTGAGACCGCAATCTTTCCGGGTTGCGTTGCAGTAGATTTCGAGGCGCTGAATGCGGTACTTCGTACGGCGATATTGCGATTTGATGCGCGCATTCGGGCTTGTGCCGGCAGCGCGGATTTCCTGCCAGCGCTCGGTTTTTACTTCGATTTTTGTTGCTGCAAGTTTTCTTTTGATACATCCGGGTTCTCCCGCCCATGCCCAGCAACGCATTGGAGCTGCGGTGGCAGTTCAGAATGACGTGACCGCGTTCCGGGCCGGGACGAGTGTGCGTCTCAGCCCCGGCGGCTCAGTTTTTCGCAGCGAGGCGGTTGCCACAGGAGCAGCTTCTTCGGCCCGCCTGACCTTCCTTGATGACACCAATCTTTCCGTCGGTCCGTCGTCGCGGGTTGTACTGGACGAATTTGTCTACAAGGGCGGGTCAAAGGCGGAGACCGTCACCATCAATCTGGCGCGCGGGGCCTTCCGTTTTGCCACTGGCAGCTCCGACAAGAACGCCTACAAGATCCAGACTTCGACAGCGACGATTGGCGTGCGCGGCACGGTGCTGGATATATCGTCCCAGAGCGGACAAACGCTGGTCACCCTGCAGGACGACGGCGCGGCGTTTCTGTGCGTCACGGGCACAGCAAATTGCGCGACTTTGAATATTCGCGGGCAGACTTTTGTCATTGATACAGGCTCTGTCCGGCGCTCGGATTCGCCACGGACACGCTTCACTTTTCAGCAATATTGCACTGGTGGATTGTGTGGCCGAACCCGGATTGCCGAGCAACCGGGCGACCTGCCGGCGCAGCCCGGACCGCCGCCTGTTCTGCAGCAAGCCATTCTAACGCCGGTCAGTCCACCGGCCGGTTGTAATACGGGAGCGTGTCTGCCGGTCGAGCAGCGGCAGGTCATAGAGGAGCCGATCCCGCCACCGGCGCCGCAAAAATGGGCAGGTCTCGCCAATGCAGCGGGGTCTGCGAGCAGCCTTTACGGGCCAACGCCATTGTCGGCCTCTTTGGGACTTGAGCTGCCTGCGACCCAGGCTGTGCCGATTCAGAATGGCGATCAGATAACAGCTAGCGTTGTTCCAATTCTCGGGAACTATTTTTCGGCCACTGCGGCCGCACCATTGACTGTGGTTGCGCGGGTCGATCCCGGCTTTCAGTACACGGCCTGGGGGGAGTGGAACGGGCAAGTTACACTCACGTCGGGATCGCTGACTGCGCATGTGAACCGCGGATTTGCCTTATTTGGCACATTGACCGACCCGCAGGTCATCGCCCAGAAGACTGGCACAGCCATCTATACCGGCCCGGTTCTCGGCGATTTCACAAACAATAATTCCGTGGTGTCTCCCGGCGCCATCGGCGGGACTGCGCAGCTGAACGCTAATTTTGGCGCGCAGACGATGTCTGGGTCGTTAAATCTCACCTTGAATGGCAATGCCTGGGCTGCGCCAACTTTTACAAATCTGCCAATAGGAACAACGTCAGGCTCGGGGCCTGCCGGCAGTTTCAGCATCTACTCTGGCAACTTCAGCTCCAGTCCATCGGGCGGCGGTACCCTTGCGGGCGCGTTTACCGGACCAGCGGGTACTGAGACAGCCGGACGGTTCGAGTATTTCAAGAGTACGGGCAATTCCACAGATGGTTCGGCGCTCGGCATCTTCCGGGGTAAGCAGGGGGCCGCGCCATGAGAGTGCGTTTCCCCATCCTTGTTGCCGCTGTATTGCTGACTTGTTGCTGGACTGCAGCGCAAGCGGCCATTACGCCGCAAATCGAAGCGCAGGCGAGCCAATTGATGAGCGAGGGCAAGGCGGCTGAAGCCTATACGCTGCTGCGACGCCACCACACGCCGGTGAATGCCGGGCCGCAGCAATGGTTCATTCTGGGCTTAGCCGCTTATCGTGCCCGTGATCTCGCCAACGCAGAGTCGGCCTTCCGGCAGACTCTTGCGCGTGATCCTTCCTCCCAGCGCGCCAAACTGGAGCTGGCCCGCGTTCTGCAGGAGAGGGGCAATAATTCGGAGGCCGAGCGCCTCTTCCTTGATGTGCGTTCGCAGAACCCGCCGGCGCAGGTCGCTGCAAACATCGACCGCTTTCTGTCGATGATGCAGAACCGCGATCAACAAGGCCACGCCTATCGCGCTCGTGTCACGGTTGGCGCTGGCTATGACAGCAACGTCAATCAGGCTACCAGCGCCCATCAGGTGAATTTGTTCGGTCTGCCGTTCACGCTCAATCGGGATGCCCGCAAGAGCGGCTCGGGTTTCGGCTTCATCAAGGCAGAATTTGACCATATCTATCGGATCGACAGAAACTTTGCCTGGGCTACCAATCTGAGCCTGGGAGCGCGCCGCTATTTCAGTCAGGGTGATTACGATTCCTACACGATCAATGCAGCCACCGGGCCGGTGCTGCAACCGGGCGACCGGACGACGATCATGCTGCCGGTCTTCGTGAACATCATGCGTGTGGAGAATTCCAAACTTCCATCAAGCCAGCGTTTCTACACCAATGAATACGGCATCGCGCCGCAGGTGCGCTACGCGCTTAACGATGTTGTCTCGCTCAATCTCGCCACTGTGCTGGGACACAGGCAATATTTCGAACAGGGGGACCGTAGTGCCCATGTTCTGCGCGCGTCTCCGGGCGTGGATGTGAAGACACAGGGCGCTGGTGTATTTTCGGCAGGCTTTATCGCCGGGCGCGAAATTGCGTGCTCCTCGGTCTATTCCAACAGATCATTCGGCGGGACACTCGGCTGGCAATATGCATTTGCGAAAAATCTTGTCGTCTCTGTCTATGGTTCGCATGAGCAGATCAATTACGACACGCAGGAAGCTATGCACGACCGCGTCCGCAAGGACTCGAAAACTGTCGCCGGGCTCGACGCGATCTATCAATCCGATCTGTTGGGGGGCGATATTCTGCTGTCCTATTCCCATATCTGGAATCATAGCAGTGTTCCGCTTTACCAGTACGAGCGAGACATGATTTCGCTGGGTTACCGCAAGTCGTTCTGAAAACCTGCGGCTGGCCTGGCGCAGAATTTTGGCTATCTCTGCTCCTTGGGGCGAGCAGGCCTTGCCAAAACGCCCCTTGTCTCCATAAACGGGTTATGAAAGCCAAGTCCGGGGAGGCGACCATGAGCGAACAGTCCAATACTGCAAAAAACATCACTGCCGCCATTCTCGTGATCGGCGATGAAATCCTTTCGGGCCGCACTAAAGACCAGAATATCGGCTTCATCGCCGATTACATGACCAATGTGGGCATTGATCTGAAGGAGGTGCGCATCGTCCCCGATATCGAGGAAGAAATTATCGCTGGTGTGAATGCGCTGCGGCACCGCTACACCTATGTGTTCACCACTGGCGGCATCGGTCCGACGCATGACGATATCACGGCTGACAGCGTCGCCAAGGCGATGGGCGTTTCTATCGATGTCGACGAGCGTGCGGTAGAACTGTTGCTGACGCGCCTCAAGCGAGAGGATCTCAACGAAGCGCGGCTTCGCATGTGCCGCATTCCCAAAGGGGCGGATCTCATCACCAACCAGATTTCGGCGGCGCCGGGGTTCAAGATCGGCAATGTCATGGTGATGGCGGGTGTGCCGCGCATCATGCAGGCGATGCTTGCGAACGTGGTTGAAACACTCGAAACCGGGGCGAAAATGATCAGCGAAACGCTGGAAGCCGGCCTGCCGGAAGGCGCCTACGCCAAGGGCCTCGAAGAGGTCGACAAGAAATATGCCGACGTTTCCATCGGCTCCTATCCGCATTTCAATACGTCCGGCGGCGGCTTCAAGAACCAGATCGTTCTGCGCAGCAAGAATCCGGACTCGTTGAAAGCGGCGGTCGTTGATACGCAAGCCATGCTGGACGCCCTGAAAGCCGCGCGCGGCGACGCCTGAGGAAAAAAGAATATGAGCGACGCGCAAAAGCATTTTCCAGTTTCCTGGGATCAGTTTCATCGTGACGCCAAGGCGCTGGCCTGGCGGCTGAATGGGGTGGGGCCTTTCAGGGCGATCGTGGCGATCACGCGCGGCGGCATGGTGCCGGCGGCGATTGTGGCGCGCGAACTGGGTATCCGCGTGATCGAGACCGTCTGTATTTCCAGCTATAATGCGGAAAACAAGCAAGGTGCGCTGACCGTGCTCAAACATATCGCGGATGATGTTATGAACGGGGACGAAGGCGCGAAGGTGCTGGTCGTGGATGATCTCGTCGACACTGGTGCTACTGCAAAACTGGTGCGCGACATGCTGCCCAATGCCCATTTCGCGACTGTCTATGCCAAGCCGCAGGGGCGCCCGATGGTCGACACGTTCATCACTGAGGTATCCCAGGACACCTGGATCTTCTTCCCCTGGGATACGGCGCTGGCGTTCAGCCCGCCGATCAACAAGGCGGGGGTGTAGGCAGACCACGCCTTGCCGGAGGCGAGGCGGGCGTTTATGAACCTGCCAGCGCGGACGTGGCGAAACTGGTAGACGCAAGGGACTTAAAATCCCTCGGGCTATGCCCTTGCGGGTTCGATTCCCGCCGTCCGCACCATTTGATGCGCCAATGGGCTTGAGAGAGAACACATGCTGGGATTGGCGCCTTGGGAATGGATTTTGATCGCCGCCGGGGCGGTGATCGGTTTTGGAGTCATGCGGCGCATGAACAAGAAATAATCCGCCGCAATTTGCGGGCAAGCGGACTTTTGTGACAAAAGGCGGCCATGTTCGATCTGGCCAATTATCTCCCCTATCTCATCAACCGCGCGGGCGTTCGCGTTGCGGCCAAGTTCACGCAGGATGTAAAATCCGAGAATGTGAGTGTGCAGGAATGGCGTGTACTTGCGGCGTTGTCTGCCTATGGGCCTCAACGCATGTCGGCGCTCGCGGATCTTACCTCCATTGACCGCACGACCCTGTCGCGGCTTGTGACGCGCATGGAGGAAGGCGGGCTGGTCCTGCGCAGCCGGGCGGAAGACGATGGCCGCGAGGTGCATATCAGCCTGAGCACCAAGGGGAGCGCTACAGCCGGGCACATTATCCCGCTCGCGCAACGCTATGAAGAGATTGCGCTGGAGGGATTTTCGGCGGAAGAGGCTGCTGCCTTCAAAGACATGCTCAAGCGCGTCTATGCAAATTTCGACCGGTTATAGAAAAGCCGCTGTCACAAATTTGCGATATTCGACAACACTCTTCACCACAGGCTCCCTGAAATCATGATCCGTCTCGAAAACATCAGCAAACAGAATGGGCATCAGATTCTTTTCATCGAGGCGTCTGCGTCGCTTCTGAAAGGCGAAAAGGCCGGGCTCGTTGGCCCCAACGGGGCAGGGAAGACGACCCTGTTCCGGATGGTCACTGGCGAGGAAGCGCCCGACGAGGGACAGGTGGCCGTCGACCGGGGGATTACCATCGGTTATTTCAGTCAGGACGTAGGTGACATGTCCGGCCGAAGTGCAGTTGCCGAAGTCATGGATGGCGCGGGGCCGGTGAGCGTCGTGGCTGCTGAGCTCAAGGAGCTTGAGGCGGCGATGGCGGATCCGGACCGTGCTGATGAAATGGAGGAAATTATCGAGCGCTATGGCGAGGTGCAGGCACGTTTCGAGGAGCTTGATGGCTATGCACTGGATGGCCGTGCGCGCGAGGTTCTGGCGGGCCTGAGCTTCAGCCAGGAGATGATGGACGGCGACGTTGGCGCCCTTTCAGGTGGCTGGAAGATGCGGGTGGCGCTGGCCCGCATCCTGCTTATGCGGCCCGATGTCATGCTGCTTGACGAGCCCTCGAACCATCTGGATCTGGAAAGCCTGATCTGGCTGGAGCAGTTTTTAAAAGGCTATGAAGGCGCACTCATGATGACATCGCATGATCGTGCGTTTATGAATCGCATCGTCACCAAGATTATCGAAATCGATGGCGGTGCGTTGACAACCTATTCCGGCGATTATGAATTCTATGAACAGCAGCGGGCGTTGAACGAAAAGCAGCAGCAGGCGCAGTTCGAGCGGCAACAGGCTATGTTGTCCAAAGAGATCAAGTTCATCGAACGATTTAAAGCCCGCGCGTCGCATGCGGCGCAGGTGCAGAGCCGTGTGAAAAAACTCGACAAGATCGAGCGCGTGGAGCCGCCCAAGCGGCGGCAGAGTATACTGTTCGAATTTCCCCCCGCGCCGCGCTCCGGTGAAGATGTTGTCAGTCTTGAAAACGTGCACAAGAGTTATGGCCCGCGCACCATTTATGAAGGGCTTGATTTTCAGGTGAGGCGGCGGGAACGCTGGTGCGTCATGGGAATCAACGGTGCGGGCAAGTCCACGTTGCTGAAGCTTGTGACAGGCTCGACTGAACCTGACGATGGCCGGGTTGCGCTCGGGGGCAGTGTGAAGATGGGTTATTTTGCGCAGCATGCCATGGAATTACTGGATGGCGAACGCACGGTGTTTGAATCGCTGGAAGATTCATTTCCGCAGGCAGGGCAGGGGTCTTTACGCGCACTCGCGGGATGTTTCGGTTTTTCTGGCGACGATGTGGAAAAGAAATGCCGGGTCCTCTCGGGGGGTGAAAAAGCGCGTCTGGTCATGGCCAAAATGCTTTATGATCCGCCGAATTTTCTGGTGCTCGACGAGCCGACAAACCATCTGGATATCGCAACAAAGGAAATGCTGATTGCCGCGCTCTCGCAATATGAAGGTGCGATGCTGTTTGTATCCCATGACCGGCATTTTCTGGCAGCTCTGTCCAATCGTGTGCTGGAACTGACGCCCGACGGCATCCATAAATATGGCGGCGGCTATACCGAATATGTTGCACGCACCGGGCAGGAAGCGCCGGGTCTGCACGTCTAAAATTGATGAGCGAGCTTTAGCGCTCTTCTGTCCCTTGACAGACAATTCCACCCGGGATAATTTATGTGCAAATGCACATATTATGACGACAGGCCAGCAGGGCCTGCCGCTGCAACAGGAGGAGACCATGGAATTCGGCTATTTCACGCTGAGCGATAATATTTATCCCGAGATCAAGCGTACGCCCGAACAATTCGTTCTCGATATTCGCGCAGAAGCCATTCATGCGGACAAGATCGGCATGCATTCAGCGTGGATTGGCGAGCATCATTTCGACTCGCTCGGCGTCAATTCCTGCCCGCATATGGTGCTGGCCTCCATAGTGCCGGAAACAAAAAACATCCGTCTTGCGCCTGCCGTTGCGGTGCTGCCGCTGCATCATCCGCTGCGTGTCGCCGAGGAATGGGCAACGTTGGATTTGTTGTCCGGGGGCCGTGTCGATTTCGCTGTGGGACGTGGCTATGACCGGCGCGAATATGTGCCCTTCAATGCCGAATATATGGACTCACTGGAATTGCTCGATGAAGGCTGTGAGATCATCAAGAAGGCCTGGGAATCTCCGGGCAAGTGGTCGCACAAGGGCAAGTTCTTCGAAATTCCGGAAATGGCGATCACGCCGCGCCCCGTGCAGAAGAAGCTGCCATTTTATATGGCCTGTTTCTCGCGCGCGTCGATGGAGATCGCTGGCCGCCGCGGACTCGACATCATCTTCGCGCCATTTGCGGCTGCTCTTACGTTTGGCGATCTGGGCCAGGCCGTTACTGCCTATCGTGATGAATGCGCCAAATTCGGCACAAAGCCCGGTAAGGCCATGTGCAGCTATTTCATCCACATCGGCGAAGGGAAGGAAGAGGACTATGGCCGCGAGCGGCAGATGGCCTATTTCAACAATTGCGTGCTGCCCGCATTCCATCAGGAGCCCGGCAAAACGCCACCGACCATGCTGTACTTTCTCAAGATCGTCGATATCCTCAAGAACATGAAGAAGGAAGATCTCGGCTCGAAATCGATACTCCTGGGTTCGCCGCAGAAAATTATCGATACGCTGAAGACCGTGGAGGCGGGCGGGATAGAGGAAGTCATTCTCTATTTCAATGTCGGTGGTAAGCCGCATAATCTCGTCAAGGAACAGATGAACCGCTTCATGGAAGAAATCGCGCCTGCGTTTGAAGGTTCGCACAAGAAGTTCAGGTTGCAGGCGGCGGAATAGTCCGGTTCATCGGGCAAGTCGTGCGGGGCCACACGTGTCATCCCGCAAAATGCGAAGCATTTATGCGGGACCTCGCGAGAAGGGTCACTGTTGCAAACGGTCCCGGCTCTCGCGTTGCGAGGCCGGGATGACAATCGGGGAGGATCAAATGGAATTCGGTTATTTCACGTTGAGCGACAACAATTATCCCGATATCCAGCGTACGCCCGAACAATTCATTCTCGATATTCGTGCCGAGGCGCTGCATGCCGATAAAATCGGCATGTATTCGGCATGGATTGGTGAACATCACTTTGACTCGCTCGGCGTGAATTCGTGCCCGCATCTCGTGCTGGCTTCGCTTGTGCCGGTCACAAAGCGCATCCGTATGGCCCCGGCAGTGGCGGTGACGCCGTTGCATCATCCACTGCGCGTAGCAGAGGAATGGGCTACACTCGATCTTCTGTCCGGCGGGCGCGTCGATTTCGCTGTCGGGCGCGGTTATGATGCCAAAGAATATGTGCCGTTCGGCGCGGATTATTTCACGGCGCTGGAGCGCATGGAAGAGGGCATCGAAATCATCAAGAAGGCCTGGGAATCGCCGGGCAAGTGGTCGCACAAGGGACGCTTCTACGACATTCCGGAAATGGCGATCACGCCACGCCCTGTGCAGAAGAAAGTGCCGTTCTACATGGCCTGTTTTACGCGCGCCTCGATGGAGCTTGCCGGTAAACATGGTCTCGACATCATCTGGGCGCCATTCGCAGCGAATATGACTTTCGGCAGCATGGACAATGCAGTGAAGGAATATCGCGATACCTGCGCCAAATACGGCAAGAAACCCGGCAAGCCGATGTGCTCCTACTTCATCTGGATCGGCGAAGGCGCAGAAGAGCAATATGCACGCGAACGGCAGATCGCCTATTTCCGCCGCTCGGTGAAGCCCGCCATTGCGCAGGACGAAAAAGCGCCGCCGTCCATGCTTTATATGAACAAGCTCAACGAAATTCTGGAAGGCGTGCAGGCGGGCGATCTCGGTGAGAAATCAATTCTGCTGGGATCGGTCGCCAAGATCACTGAATCGCTCAAGCGTGTTGAAGCTGCAGGCATTGAAGAGGTTATTCTCTACTTCAACGTCGGGGGCAAACCGCACAAAAAGGTCATCGAACAGATGGACATTTTTATGAGCGAGATTGCTCCGCATTTTGAAGGCTCGCACAGGAATTTCAAAATCGCTGCGGAGTAAGCGCCATGGTCGAAAAGCGCGTCGGTTACGAGTTGGAAGGCCGCAGGTTCGAAGGCGTTATCGTCAGCGATGACAGCGTGAAAACTCCGCGGCCTGTCATCTTCATGCAGCCGGACTGGAAAGGTGTCGGCGGCGAGACGATCAAACAGGCGCGCGAAGTCGCGGGCAAGGATTTCATTATTCTGATGGCCGACATGTTTGGCGCAGATTATGATGGTGAATCCCGTTCACGCGATGAGTTGATGGCCAGCGTGAAGGCGCTGCGCACCAATCCTGCCTTCACAATAGCCTGCGCGGCGAAGGCCTTTGAAGCCTTGTCAGGCGAGGCCGCGAAATTTGGGTCTGCAGACCTGACGAAGAAAGCGATGATTGGTTATTGCGCAGGCGGCGGCTTTGCTCTTGAGCATGCGCGAGCGGGCGCGGATTTTTCTGCCGTGGTCGTTTATCACGTCACAAATCCAAATCCGTTTGTTACGGCTGCGCCCTGCCAAATCAAGGGCCGCGTACTTGCGCTTCATGGCTCTGCCGATCCTGTGACGCCCAAAGCGATGATGGACACATTCGCCGAGGAACTTACTTCCGCGAAGGTCGATTGGCAGATCATGACCTTTGGCGGCGCATTGCATTCATTCTGCGATCCGGATGTCGCGACGACTCCAGCCACGCGTTATGATGCGCGCCTGTGCCGGAAATCCTATATGCTCACGCGGGATTTTCTCGAAGAGACGTTCGCTGATTAAACCTTCGCGCCAGGCGTCCGTAAGAGTCCTGCGCCGGAGCTTGTTTCGAAACACGGCACATTTTGTGGCATTGGCAGCCAGTGCGGTGCTGAACGCGCCCAGACATGCGCGCTGATATCGATGGAATCGGGATCGTCCATCGAGCCCACGGTCATCAGTCTGATGCCGTTCATCTTCTCGCCTGTCAGCATCA
>CANJJI010000060.1 GCA_947474545.1 Beijerinckiaceae bacterium
GCAGCCGACGTCCAGCACACGCGTGTCCGGCTTCACCATATCGGCAATAACGAGAAGATCCACGCGTGTCAGCGTGGTCTCACTAAAGTTCGTTGCCTTCAGGATTGATGTTTCGGACATGATCTAGACGATGCCCCTTGCGCGCGCGGCGGCATCCAAAAACCCCCGCGTCGTCGAAAACAACTCAGGCACATCCAGCAAAAACGCGTCATGCCCCTTGTCCGTCTCGATTTCTACGAACGAGACTGAGGCGCCGCTGGCATTGAGTGCATGGACCACGGCCCGGGAATCAGCCGTAGGAAACAGCCAGTCTGACGTAAATGACACCACGCAAAACCGGATACGCGACTGCATGAAGGCTGTCGCGAGACTACCGTCATAGTCTGCCGCCAGATCGAAATAATCCATGGCGCGAGTCACATACAGATAGGAATTGGCGTCAAAGCGTTCGACAAACGAAGTACCTTGATGCCGGAGGTAACTTTCAATCTGGAATTCGGCGTCGAACGAGAACGCCGGCGCAGCCCGGTCCTGAAGTTTCCGCCCGAATTTCCGATGCAGCGCCTCGTCGGACATATAGGTAATATGCGCCGCCATGCGCGCGACCGACAGCCCTTTCAACGGCTTGGTTGCATGATCGAGATATCGGCCGCCGAACCAGTCGGGGTCCGCCATGATTGCCTGCCGCCCTACTTCGTGAAACGCGATATTCTGCGAGGAATGGCGCGCGCCTGTCGCCAGGGGTAGAGCCGAAAAAACCCGCTCGGGGAAAAGCGCCGCCCATTGCAACACCTGCATACCACCCATCGAGCCACCAGCGACGCAAAAGAGTTTGTCGATGCCAAGATGATCGATCAGCATCGCCTGCGCCCGGACCATATCGCGGATTGTGACCACCGGTAGGTCAAGCCCATAAGGTTGGCATTTCGCCGGATTAATGGAAGCCGGACCAGTGCTCCCCATACATCCGCCAATCACATTGCTGCAGATGACAAAAAATCGGTCTGTATCGATTGGCCTGCCAGGACCGACCATCGTTGTCCACCAGCCTGGACGGCCGGTGACCGGGTTTTCGCTGGCCACATATTGATCGCCTGTCAGTGCATGACAGATCAGAACCGCATTTGTGCGGTTGGCGTTCAATCTGCCATAGGTTTGATAGGCGATGTTCAAGGGGCTAAGGATCACCCCCGCATCAAGCATGAGCGGCCGTTCCGCCCCGAATTCCACAACGTGGCCGGTTTCCAGATGGGCCGCCTCAGAAGAAGCCAGCCCGGCGATTACAGGTACTGACAAACGCTCCACCCGCAGATCTTGTTCGCAAGCGTTCGGTAAACCGAACGTATTGTACTGGATATAGGAGCATGCCGGAGAAACCGTCAATACCCCGAACCGCGCCAGCGCGCCCCAGGCTTTGAAAAGAGGCCGCTTATGCTTTGCCTTCCCCTGCATTGGCCGTTATGAAAGCCAGCTAACCCGGTACCTGCCAGCCCATGACCGATATAATCGAAAAAGCACCCGAACTCGATCTTGCAACGCTTCGCGTCGATATCGACCGGATCGACGCGGATATGCACCGCTTGCTCATGGAACGGGGCGAGATCATAGACACGCTTATTCAGGTCAAGGCCCGCCAGGGCGGCGGATCAGCCTTCCGGCCCGGCCGGGAAGCCGACATGATGCGCAGGCTCGTCCAGCGTCACACGGGCCTGTTGCCGCTCGACACAGTTGAAGGCATCTGGCGCATTATCATCTCGACCTTTACCTACGTGCAATCCAGTTACAACGTACATGTGGACGCCTCCGGCGGTGACGCAGCCATGCGTGACACCACGCGTTTTCATTTCGGGTTCACTGTGCCCTATGTTCCACAGGTCAACGCGGAAGCTGTAATTGAGGCTGTCGGACATTCTGGAGGCGACCTCGGCATAGTCCGGATCGATAGTGGAATGGCCGCTGGCGCGTGGTGGCTACGTCTATGCGAACCGTCCGCGCCCAAGATCATTGCCCGCTTGCCCTTCGTCGATCGCACCGATCACCCGGCAAGCCTTCCTGTTTTCATCCTGTCTGCGCCACTGGCCGAAGCGGCGGCTCGCGACGTCATAGTCTATTCAGTCTCCATCGGCCGGTGGCGAAAGTCGCTTGCAGGAAAGATTGAAGCGCTTGGTGGAGAAATTCTGGGCAATGTGGGAACCGATAACGGGTTGTCGATTCTGATCTCAGCACCCGGGACCGTCTCAATCGAACGACTCAGCGATGTGTTCATGGAGTCCTGCACATCGAGCGCGCGCATTCATGAAATCGGAAGTCATGCGACACGATATCAAGTTCGCTAAATCCATTCGGCGATTCATCGCCATATTGCCAACAGGATCAGAAGTCCCGGAGCCGGTATGACCACCCCTTCATCACAGCGCGAGCCCATACCTCGTGTCGGCATTGAAACGATCGAGCCCTATGTCCCCGGCAAGAGCGCGGCAACGGGCGGCGCAAAAACCTATAAGCTGTCATCCAACGAAACACCGCATGGTCCTTCGCCCAAAGCCATCGCTGCCTTTCAATCCGGCTCCGGCAGCCTTGAAATGTATCCCGACGGCGCATCAACAAAACTGCGGGAAGCCATAGCCAATCGGTTCGGTCTCGACGCAAATCGGATCGTTTGCGGAACAGGGTCGGACGAACTGCTGCATCTGCTTGCAACGGCCTATATTGGGCCCGGCGATGAAGGCATTTTCACCGAACACGGTTTTCTTGTATACAAGATCGCCATACTGGCGGCGGGTGGCAACATCGTGGTCGCGCCGGAAACAAATTATACTGCCGATGTCGACGCAATCCTGAAGCGTGTCACTCCAAGAACGCGCCTGGTTTTCATCGCCAATCCCAACAACCCCACCGGCACTTATATTCCCTTCGACGAGGTCAAACGCCTGCACGCTGGCCTGCCGCCGCAATGCATCCTCGTGCTTGATGGCGCTTACGCAGAATATGTGCGCCGCAATGACTACTCGGCAGGTATCGATCTGGTATCGAATAACGCGAATGTGGTGATGACCCGGACGTTTTCCAAAATCCACGGCTTGGCGTCGTTGCGTATCGGATGGTGTTACGCTCCAGAAAGAGTATGCGGGGCGCTCAATCGCATTCGAGGACCTTTCAACGTCAGCGGTCCCGGCATTGAAGCGGGCATCGCCGCCATGAACGATACTGCCCATGTCGAGATGTCCGCCATTCACAATGAAAAATGGCTGGACATCCTGACACGGGAAATCACTGCGCTGGACTTGCGTGTCACGCCAAGCGCAGCCAACTTCGTTCTGATCCATTTCCCCGATACGCCGGGCAAATCAGCTCCCGATGCGGATGCCTATCTTTCCTCACATGGCGTCGTCCTGCGTTCAGTGGCGTCTTACGGAATACCACAGGGACTACGCATGACGATCGGCACGGAGGAAGCCAATCGATTGACTATCGATTTGCTGCGCCAGTTTGTCTCCAGATAGTTGCAATGATCATGCAGAGATTTGAATCCAAATTGGCAACACCCGTGGTTCAGACCCTGGTTGTCATCGGCATTGGCCTGATCGGTTCGTCGATTTTGCACGCGGCCCGCAAACGCAGGCTCGCCGCACGCATTGTCGCTAGCGATCAATCCGAAGCTGTCTGCAGGCGGGCTCTTGAGATAGGCTTCGCTGATGACGTCGTCACCGACGCGATGATAGCAGTCAGGGATGCCGACCTCGTCATCTTGTGCATACCCGTGGGCGAATATGCCCGTGTGGGTGCAGCGATTATGCCCCATCTCAAGCCTGGAGCAATCTTGTCGGACGTAGGATCGGTTAAAGGATGTGTGTTCACAGCCATCGATCCAATCCTGCGGGAGGACGTCCATCTTATTCCCGCCCATCCCGTCGCCGGGACCGAATATTCAGGCCCTGATGCCGGATTTGCCAGCCTCTTCGTCAATCGCTGGTGCATTATTACGCCCCCACTGAGTGCTTCAGCGGCAGCGGCCACACTGGTCCGCACATTCTGGGAAGAGATGGGCGCCAATGTTGAAGCCATGAGCGCTGACCATCACGACCTCGTACTGGCGATAACCAGCCATGTGCCACACCTCATCGCTTATAATATCGTGGGAACAGCTGCAGACCTTGAAGAAGTCACCCAATCCGAAGTGATCAAATTTTCTGCCGGTGGCTTTCGTGATTTTACCCGCATCGCAGCATCCGATCCCACAATGTGGCGCGACGTTTTCCTGAACAACAAGAGCGCTGTTCTGGAAATGCTCGGCAGGTTTTCCGAAGACCTGACGGCTCTTCAACGCATGATCAGGCGTGGCGATGGCGACGGATTGTTCAACCTCTTTACGAGAACCCGCGCTATCAGGCGAAGCATCATCGACCTTGGACAGGAAACTGCAGCCCCCGATTTCGGGCGACAGCGCGCGCCCGAAAAATCCTGAAAGCACGGGACGCTTTACACCTCAATGATGCAGAAAATGCATCAGCCATTCGGGTCGCAGAACCGCAACGCCCATAATGACCAAAGACAAGCCGCCAAGACCAATTGCCAACCAGATCAGTGCGCCAATGCCGGTGATGATCATCGCTGAAGCCAGCACAATCGCAATTTGCAGGAGGGCTGATGAGCCCTCAAATAATTCATTTCGCGCTTTCTGGATATCCCGGATCTCTTCGGCCTTTTTTGCGCGCGCCATCAATTCCCGGCGGCCCTCACCAGTTTCGGGTTCGGTTTCATAACGGTCCGCTGTCTTTTTCCAGTCTGCGATGCGCTTTTCCATCACCACTTTGGCCGCATCATCGGTTGCCGTGGCAAGCCGAACCTGCATATCCTCCGACGCGACCTGCACACTTGTTCTGCGGATCGTTTTTGCCTGAAAAAAAGCCCAAAAGTTCGAAGATTCGAGATTCTGGGCAACCGTTTCTTTCTCGGCATATTTGCCGCCCATTTCCGAAAACGCGAGCAATAGCGCTAAAATTGCAATAAGTAAGGCAACGCCCTTATTGCCGTTGCCATGATCTTCATGGTGACCGTGCGCTCCATGCCCGTGCCCTGACATAAATTCCTCCCTTCGAATCGCCACAAAAGCCCGCGAAATGTATAGGCACATTCGATGAAAACAAGATAACGTAACTCTACGAACGCCCCAAACGTGATCCATGTGCGAAAACGCACATCAAACCGGTTAACTTTGGTTACGATGCCCGGCTAGTCTGGAGGATGTCATGCGTTTTCTGCGCCGCAGTTTTTTATTCACGTTGGCTATCGTCTTTCTCATCGAGACGTGGATCTGGGACAGCTTCGCTTCGTTGGGCCGCTGGATTGCCGCCCGCATTCCATTCGCCGAATTCAAGGCAGCTATTGCGCGAGTCATTAGTAAACTGCCGCCCTCTATTGCGCTGCTTCTGTTCATCATTCCTGTGATCGTCATACTGCCCTTCAAGATCGCCGGTTTGTGGCTGATCGCGCACGGTCACTTTCTAGCCGGTGGTGCGGTCTTTCTAACGGCGAAGATTGCAGGCGTGGGCCTTGCAGCATTCCTGTTCGAATTGACCCGCGAAAAGCTGATGTCCATGGCCTGGTTTTCCCACGCTTACGCGATGGTCATGCACTGGCGCGATTGGGCGCACCGTCTCGTTGATCCCTATATGTCCGCGATCAAAACCCAGGCCCGCGCAGTGAAAGCGATAATCCTGCGATCGACAGCAGGAGAACGTGGGCGCCTGGCGAAGACAATTACCAGACTCAGGGAGCGTATTCACCGCCTGCGGACACAGGGATAAAAAGCTCAAGCGCGTGGATGAGCTGAACGATACGCATCGAGTAATCGCGTGGAATCGACAGCTGTATAGACTTGGGTCGTCGACAATGAAGAATGGCCAAGTAATTCTTGTATCGCCCTGAGATCGCCGCCCCGCGCTAGCAGATGTGTGGCAAACGAGTGTCTGAGAGCATGCGGCGTCGCCGAATCCGGCAGCCCGAGCGCGCCCCGCATCCGCTCCACGGTCAATTGTATGATCCGCGGCGAAAGCGGCCCGCCACGTGCCCCGACAAAAAGGGGCCCAGCGGGCAAAAGCGGCCAGGGGCAAAGCGCGATATATTCTTCCAGACCTGCGCGAACCGGCTTGATAACAGGCACCATCCGGGTCTTCTGGCCCTTGCCAATGATCGTCAACCAATCCACTTCACCAACTGGCGCATCTATCAGGCGAATTGACAGCGCCTCGGATATGCGCAGGCCCGCGCCATAAAGCAGACCGAGAACGGCTGCATCCCGCGCCAATATCCAGGTATCGCGATCTTCCCCGGAGCGGCTGTCAGGGTCTGCCAGAGCTCGCGCTTGTATCGCGGCAATGGGTTTAGGAAGGCTGCGAGCAATTTTTGGAGACCGCACGTTGGCAAAGGCGGAAGCATGTATTTTGCCTTGTCTTTCAAGATGCCGGGTAAATGAACGAATCCCTGCAAGGCAGCGAAGAAGCGAGCGGCTCCCCACGCCTTCGTTCCGCCGCCGCGCCATAAAAGCGCGAATATCCCCAGACTTTATGGAGTTGAACACGTCTGTATCCGGGCTTTCGCCGAAATGAGCCGTCAAAAATTCCAAAAACTGGCGGAGATCGCGCGCATAAGCATTCAAAGTATGCGCAGAATACCGCCGCTCATTTGCAAGATATCCAAGCCAATCCCTCATATCGGTTGCAAGCGGGGCTTGGCCCACGCCCGCCGACGGATCGGCGCTGGAATCAGGAAACTTGTTTTTGTCCGGGCTCATTCCGACAGGATGGCTCCCGCCGGCTAATAATGTCTCAAGATTCGAACCTGCGAACTGATTTACCTGCCTGCCTGGATCTCTTCGACCGCGCGCCCCATCAATTCGTCCATGGTCCGGCGAATCTGGTGATCGGATTGTTCGACGTTGGCTGCATCGAAATCCTTCCGCACCTTCCGGAAAATATCGTCGTCACCGGCTTCCTCAAAATCCGCAACGACCATCG
Organism: Beijerinckiaceae bacterium; assembly: GCA_947474545.1. Classification (GTDB taxonomy): domain Bacteria; phylum Pseudomonadota; class Alphaproteobacteria; order Rhizobiales; family Beijerinckiaceae; genus Terripilifer. Next base: position 7,017 of record CANJJI010000060.1, read on the forward strand.
ACTTGGCATACGCTTCCGCATCAGCGCCGGTTTTCCCAAGCTTTTCAGCGGCCCAAGCTCCCAGAAGTTTGGCGCGACGGGCATTCGCCTTAAAGCGAAGCTCTTCATCGTGAGCAAACTTTTTCTCGAAACCTTCCTCGCGCTTGTCGAAACCACTCATGCAAAAAATCTCCTGGATCGTTGTGGCGCAGGGTCATCGCGCCGAAGGATTCAGTATCCATATAATCGCAGCCGCCACGTTATTCAAAGACTTTGACGCGACATAAACGTGACTGCGTGATCCGTCCCCTGCCAAACCCACACGAGAGACGTGGATAACTTGGCCCGGCAACGCCGCTTTCAGTCAAATTATTGTGCAGCGCCGCGCAATCAGCTAGTTTACTGGAAGCGGGTGGTTCTTTGTCCTTGCGGATTTCGGCAACTCGCGCGTCAAGTGGCACCAGCAGCAATCCGGTTGAGGCAGGCCGCTACGCTTCCCATTCTAAAATACGGGCACAACCATGAATCGCCGCCGTCGCATCTACGAAGGCAAGGCCAAAGTCCTCTATGAAGGACCTGAGCCGGGAACTCTCATCCAGCATTTCAAAGACGACGCGACCGCGTTCAACGCCAAAAAGCACGAGGTCATCGACGGAAAGGGGGTGCTAAACAACCGGATTTCCGAATATATTTTCCAACATCTCAATGAAATCGGTGTGCCCACCCATTTCATCCGACGCCTCAATATGCGCGAGCAACTGATTCGCGAAGTCGAGATCATTCCACTAGAAGTGGTCGTGCGAAATGTCGCAGCCGGTTCCCTGTCGACCCGCCTCGGCATAGAAGAAGGCACAGCCCTGCCCCGCTCGATCATCGAATTCTACTACAAGAACGATGCACTAAACGACCCCATGGTCTCCGAGGAGCACATCACTGCTTTCGGCTGGGCGACCCCTCAGGAAATCGACGACATCATGGGGCTTGCTATTCGTGTGAATGATTTTCTCTCCGGCATATTCCTAGGTGTCGGCATCCGGCTGGTGGATTTCAAGATCGAGTGCGGCCGCCTCTGGGAAGGCGACATGATGCGCATCGTGCTCGCCGATGAGATCTCGCCCGATTCCTGCCGGTTGTGGGACATCAAATCCTCTGACAAGCTCGACAAGGACCGCTTCCGCCGCGACATGGGAGGCCTCATGGAAGCCTATACGGAGGTCGCCCGCCGCCTCGGCATCATGAGCGACAACGAGACCGCCCATTCCGGCCCGAAACTGGTGAAATAACATGAAGGCCCGTGTAACCGTAACCTTGAAAAACGGCGTCCTCGACCCCCAGGGCAAGGCGATCGAGGGCGCACTGAAATCCCTGGCGATAGAAGGCGTTGCCTCAGTCCGGCAAGGCAAGGTCTTCGATCTCGATTTAACGACAGGCGACAAGGCGAAGGCCGAAGCCGTGTTAAAGGAAGCCTGCGAAAAACTTCTGGCGAATACGGTGATCGAAAATTACCGGATAGAGGTAGCCTGAGGCATGAAATCCGCAGTCCTCCTCTTCCCCGGCCTCAATCGCGAAGGCGACGTCGCGCGCGCCCTGGCGCAGGCGAGCGGACAAAAACCCACAATCGTTTGGCATGCCGAACACGAATTACCTTCTGGAACCGACGTTGTAGTCGTGCCCGGAGGCTTTAGCTATGGCGACTATCTCCGGTGCGGAGCGATAGCGGCGCGCGCCAATATCATGGACGCTGTGCGCACCCATGCCGCTCGCGGCGGGATCGTTCTGGGAATTTGTAACGGCTTCCAGATTCTGTGCGAGAGTGGACTGCTACCCGGCGTTCTCATGCGCAATCGCGATCTGAAATTCATCTGCAAAATGCAGCATCTGCGCGTCGAGCGGGCAGATAGCGTGTTCACCCACCGCTACAAGCAGGGGCAGACCATAAAAGTCTGTATCGCACACGGCGAAGGCAATTATGTGGCCGACGAGGCAACAATCGCCTCGCTGGAGGCCGAAGGGCTCGTCGCCTTCCGTTACGCGGACGAAAATGGAAAGATTGATGACGCGGCCAATCCCAACGGCTCGATCAATAACATTGCCGGCATCTATTCACCCAATCGCCGGGTTCTCGGCATGATGCCGCATCCCGAAGACCTCATTGATTCCCTTGTTGGCGGCACTGACGGCTGCGGATTGTTTGAAAGCCTTGCAAATTTCCAGAAACTAGCCGCCTGACACCGACAGGCGCCGCGAATTACGCGGCGCCTGTCGGAAACCCTAGCCAGTCATGAGACGATACGGATGCCATCGATCGTTTCAAGAATTTTCTTGAAAGCGGACTGCAATTCGCCCGCATTTTGCACGTCATAATACATGCTGGGATTCGTCGCACAGGACTTCAGCAGCGCAGCATTTCCTGCGATTACCCGCACCGTGAATATCTTGATGCCGCTGTTGGCCGTCTTTGCCTGAGTACAGGCTGCTGACAGACGGTTGTCGATTTGTGATACGTTATTGGTCCAGCGGTTTTGCGTGTTGTCGCCATCGGTCAACAAAATTACGAATTTCTGTACATTCGGATCGTTTGACGACGCCGCGCCGAACGGCGAGTCCGTCCGCAGTGTTGCCAGGCCCATGGCAAGACCGATGGTGACATTGGTATTTCCAGTCGGCGTCATCTCATTGGCACGCGCGCGAACGGCTTCCAGATTGGCCGACAAAGGCAACATTTCCGTCAGGCCAGCATAATGACATTGTGAAGCCACATAACGGCGGAAGTGATCCTGGGGCGCCTCGCTCGAAATATCATAGGGCTGATCGCGATCGGCGATACAGCCCTGCCAGGCCAGACTGGAAGGCGGCTGGCGCGTGGACCAGTTATAATTTGGGTTTTCAAGGGTCACGTCCCAACGAAGCCAGTTTGCATTGAAAGAGTTGCTATTGACTTTCACCTCCGTATTGAACGGCACGATGGACATTTTGACATCGTCGGCATCAACTATTTTCCCTTGAAGCCTGATGATCAGATCATTCACAGCGGTTTTGAGTGCCGCCATTTTTCCAGCATCCGCCATCGAACCGGTATTATCGAGAATGAGGGCGATTTCAATTTTCTTATGCTCGTTGCGGACATCGCTTGACGCATGCAGATTCATCGAATCGACGCCCGCTATGCTCATCATGACGGTAGGTATAGCCGCAGCAGCCTCGACACGAACCGTGGATGCGCCTTTCGTCACGGTGATAACCGGCGATGTTGCGAGAGCAGCTGACTGAAACGAGCCGCGAAAATAACTTTCAGCCTTCGCCTGAAGCGTCGCAAGCGAAGCGCTTTTAGGCTCTTTCGCCAATGCCAGCGCCGTCGAATCCACCACGCTCTGCAACCGCTCTTTTTCGGCCAAAGCGCGCGAAAAATCCATCGCAGCGCCTGTGACCATTATAACCGGTATCACACAGAAGGCGAAAAGCATGGCGACATTGCCGCGGTTGTCTGCAGCGAAACGGGCAAGTACGGACTGGGTGTTCGAAAATGGTACACGAATCATGGTTGCCTCTCCTGATGCCAGAAAGGCAACAATTCCGGTGCCGCCGGAAACTGGATTAGGTTAAGCTTTTGTTAACCTGAAATGGCCTGTTCGAAAGTTGTTTCTTGGCATCTGAGAGCCAAACTTCCGAGTTTAGGGCAGCGCCTGGTGGACAAGCCGCCTCAATTCGGGACAACCCGCCTTCACGAATTGCCTTCGCACAGGCATGCAGATAAGCCCTAGCGGCACATTCCCCCTGTCCCGACCGGTCCAAGGCCATGCCCAGCTCCGAACCTGAGATTACCCCCGAACTCGTTGCCGGCCACGGCCTGAAACCAGACGAATACGAACGCATTCTCAAGCTGATCGGGCGCACCCCGACTTTCACAGAACTCGGCATTTTTTCGGCTATGTGGAACGAGCATTGTTCCTACAAATCCTCCCGCCTGCATTTGCGCTCCCTGCCAACAAAAGCACCCTGGGTGATTCAGGGTCCCGGCGAAAACGCTGGCGTGATTGATATCGGTGATGGCGACGCCTGCATCTTCAAGATGGAGAGCCACAACCATCCCTCTTTCATCGAACCCTATCAGGGAGCCGCAACCGGTGTGGGGGGCATTCTGCGCGATGTTTTCACCATGGGCGCGCGACCCATCGCCTGTCTTAATCTCCTGCGCTTTGGCTCGCCCGAACATGCTAAAACCCGGCACCTCGTCGGCGGCGTAGTCGCCGGCATAGGCGGCTATGGCAATTCCTTTGGCGTCCCGACTGTGGGCGGCTCGGTCAATTTCCATACGCGCTATGATGGAAATATTCTCGTTAATGCCATGGCGGTTGGCATCGCTAAAACCAATGAAATCTTTTACGCCAAGGCAACCGGCGTTGGCCGGCCCATTGTCTATCTCGGTTCAAAAACCGGACGGGATGGTATCCATGGTGCCACCATGGCGTCAGCTTCGTTCGAAGCAGATGCTGAGGAAAAACGTCCTACTGTGCAGGTCGGCGATCCCTTCTCGGAAAAACTCCTGCTGGAAGCCTGTCTTGAAATCATGGCCAAAGGCTGTGTGATCGCGATTCAGGACATGGGCGCCGCCGGTTTGACGTCCTCGGCGGTCGAAATGGGGGCCAAAGGCAACCTCGGAATCGAACTCGATCTCGACAAGGTTCCCTGCCGCGAACAAGGCATGACCGCCTATGAAATGATGCTATCGGAAAGCCAGGAGCGCATGCTCATGGTTCTCGACCCCGCCCGCGAGGCGGAAGCCGAAGCCATATTCGTCAAATGGGGTCTCGATTTCGCGATCATCGGCAAAACCACCGATACTTTGCGTTTCGTCATCAAACACAACGGCCAAACTAAGGTCGATCTGCCGATCAAGGAATTGGGTGACGAAGCCCCCCTTTACGACCGCCCCCACAAACCCACGTCCAAAAAACCCGTGATCGATGCTACGGCAATCAAGCCGCCGGTCTCAAATCGTGAAGCCTTGCTAAAACTGCTCGCAAGTCCCGATCAATGTTCAAAACGCTGGGTCTGGGAACAATATGATCACCTGATACTCGGCAACACGGTCCAGCCGCCCGGCGGCGATTCGGCCATCGTTCGCGTCGGAGAAGGTCCCAAGGGATTGGCGCTGACGACCGACGTTACCCAACGATATTGCGAGGCCGACCCGTTCGAAGGCGGCAAACAGGCTGTCGCCGAAGCTTGGCGTAATATCACAGCAACCGGCGCGCTACCACTCGCACTGACCGATAACCTCAATTTTGGAAACCCTGAAAAGCCCGAGATCATGGGCCAGCTTGTCGGCTGCGTTCAGGGCATAGGCGCCGCCGCCAGCGCACTCGATTTTCCGATCGTGTCGGGCAATGTCAGCCTCTACAATGAAACGCAGGGGCGCGGGATATTACCAACACCATCTATTGGCGGCGTTGGCCTGATCGCAGATGTGCTAAAAGCCGTTGGTATCGCATTCACGAGCGGGCAGAAGGTTTTCCTTGTGGGCAATACTGCAGGCTGGCTGGGCCAGTCGATCTACCTCCGCGATATCTGCGGTCAGGAGGAGGGCGCGCCTCCGCCAGTCGATCTACTGGCAGAACGCAAGACTGGCGATTTTGTGCGCGGGCTGATCAACGCAGGCCGGGTAGCAGCCTGCCACGATCTGTCCGATGGCGGATTGGCCCTGGCAATTGCCGAGATGGCGATGGCGGGAAAAACAGGCCTGATTGTGAAAAAACTCCCGAACAATATTCCAGTCCACGCTTCCCTGTTCGGCGAAGATCAGGCTCGCTACCTCGTCTCTGTTGCCCCCACGAATGCAACAGATTTGCAGTCTTCCGCAAACGCTGCAGGAATTTCAATACTCGAGATTGGCACAGCCGGCGGCGATGCGTTGCAACTGCCAGACGAAGCACCCATATCGATCTTGGACTTGCGCAAAGCACATGAAGAATGGTTGCCTGCCTATATGGACGGTAGGGCCTGAACAATCTCGAACAGGGGCTAAATCATGGCGATGGATGCAGCGGAAATAGAACAGCTGATCAAGGCCGCACTTCCAGATGCGCAGGTGGAAATCCGCGATCTGGCAGGCGACGGCGATCATTTTGCGGCAACGGTGATTTCTTCCGCATTCAAGGGCAAGACGCGCGTCCAGCAACACCAGATCGTTTATGCCGCCTTCAAAGGAGAAATGGGCGGGAAATTGCATGCGCTGGCGCTGCAAACATCCGCGCCACAATAGCAAAACGAATCAAAAGACGCTAAATTGAAACGATTGCACGAAAAGCGGAGCCTTGACCTCCGACTTGAAAGGGAAAAACAATGAGCGAAATTCAGCAGCAGATCGACCAGGTGGTGAAGTCCAACGATGTCGTCCTTTTTATGAAGGGCACGCCCCAGATGCCGCAATGCGGCTTTTCCAGTCAGGTCGTTCAAATTCTCGATTATGTCGGCGTCGAGTACAAGAGCGTGAATGTGCTCGCGAACGAAGACGTCCGTAACGGTATCAAGGAATATTCGAACTGGCCGACCATTCCGCAGCTTTACGTGAAGGGCGAATTCGTCGGCGGTTGCGACATCGTGCGGGAAATGTTTCAGGCTGGCGAATTGTCGGATCACCTTGCTCAGGCAGGTGTAGCAACTGCACCGCAGACCCAAAGCTGAAGCTTTCAGACTTTCACGATCCGCCTCAGAACAGCGTCGATTCCCGCGGGATCGCCACTGATCCTGATGAGTTTGTTCCGGCTTTTACCGCCTCCTTCAAGCGCAATTGAAGAACGCGGCAACCCCGTAGCAATCGCCAAGATTTCAATCAGCGCTGCATTGGCCTTCCCATCCTCAGGTACTGCACGCACCCGCACTTTCAGAACAGGGCTGCTATCCGATTGTGTGGCAAGTCCATCAACTGCATCCCGGCCAGAATTTGGGCTCAGACGAACCGCGAGCCTGACTCCGTCAGACCCAAGAGACCAGGCCGTGCTGTCCAGCGCCGGCATTGCTCAAATGACGTTTGGATAGACATAGTAGACGATGATCCGTTCAAGCAGAAATATGCCCAGCAACAGGATTACCGGAGAAATATCGACCGCTCCCAGATTTGGCATAATACGCCGGATCGGCTGCAACAGGGGTTCTGTCAATGCGTTGACGGCATTCCAGACCGACCTGACGAATTGATTGCTATAATTCAACACATTGAACGCAAGCATCCACGACAACACTGCCGAGATGATGATAACCCAAGTGTAAAGCTGGAGGATCAGCAGAACCACATCAAGAATCGCACGCATTTTGGAACCTGCTCATTTGGAAAGCCCTTCGTATCCGTGCTGGCGGGCAACGGCAAGCATGACAAACCATACGCTCCGCAAATTGAACAAAAAGGACCAATTGACACGGCGGGATGACGGCCTTAAATCAGCCGCTTCCCGTTGCCTTGGGCAAAAGGAATGTGGGGCTGTAGCTCAGTTGGGAGAGCGCGTCGTTCGCAATGACGAGGCCAGCGGTTCGATCCCGCTCAGCTCCACCAAATCTTCTCGACACAGATGTAATTCAGGAAACTGTCCTCAGGCAGCGTCTCCATGTTCGGCTGCGCCGCGCTTCAGCGCGACAAGAATCGACAGGGCGAGCTGTTTGGCGGATTCTGCACTGAGTTCCACCGCAATGCGTTCGGGCGCGCCGTCTCGCTCATTCACGAAATCGATGCCCAGCGCATGATCCAGCATCGCATGGAAAGGATGGTCGAAGTAGACATTAGCCGTGTCCACATCCAGCCAGCCGGCCTGACCTTTGGCGCTCCCGGTGAGGCGGACCTTGTCGACGATATAAGAACACATGGCGTTCTCCCTCACAATGCCTTGATGCGCGGACCAATATTCTTGTCGAGAAAGCCATAAACCTTCTTCCAGCCATCGGTCGCCTGTTCGGCACGATAGGCGGGTCGCTCGGCGGCAAAAAAGCCGTGGCCAACCCCGTCATAACGATGGAACTCATACGTCTTGCCGAGTTTTTTCAGAGTTTCTTCGGTGCGATTGACCTGATCGGGGTTGGGCCGCTGGTCTTCATTACCAAAGATCCCCAATACCGGCGCAGTCATTTTCTCTGTCAGATCAATCGGCGCAACCGGCCGGGCAGGGGTAATGTCCTTGGGATCATCAACGATCACATTGCCGCCCCAGCAATCCACGATTGCATCAAAACCCGGCAGACTGCAGCCCGCTAGCCAGGCATGGCGGCCACCCGAGCAAAATCCCATCACTGCCACCTTGCCGTTGGACTCAGGCTGTGCACGCAGGAATTTCATACATCCTGCGGTATCGCCCAAAAACTGTTCGTCGGATACACCGCCACGCGCGCGCACCTTCGCGCCAATGTCATCTGGGCTGCCCGGCCCCTCGCGAAAGTAGAGATTTGGCGCAATACAAGCGAAACCGAAATGCGCCAGTTTCCTACAGGCCTCGATGCACCAGTCGTCCCAGGCCGGCAGGTGATGAATAAGTATGACCCCGCCCAATTTATGCGGGCCGGAGGGACGGGCGTAATAGGCTTGCCCCTTAACTCCGTTGTGGCCGTCAAAGCTGACAATATCCGTTGTCATCGGCAGATAAGACATGTTGCTCTCCCTGATTGCGTTCCTGTCCGCAGGCCACTGGCCCTTTCCTTCTTTGTGCCGCATGACGATGAAAATGAAAAGGCCGGGCATAACACGCGCCCGGCCAATATATTTTCTATTCCAGCAAGATCAGGCGGCGGCAGCCAGGCCTGGTCCGACCTTGAATTTCCCCAGTGTGGCCTCCTTGATCTCATCCAGAGTGACGCCATCGGCCAGCTCCAGCAAAGTCATTCCATCTTTGCCTTTTTCATCAATCTGAAACACGCCGAGATCGGTGATAACGACGTCAACGACGCCGGCACCCGTCAGCGGCAAGGTGCAGCGCTCCAGAAGCTTGGACGCTCCCTTTGCAGTGTGCTCCATAACGACTATTACGCGCTTGACGCCAGCGACAAGGTCCATCGCACCGCCCATGCCTTTCACCATCTTGCCGGGAATCATCCAGTTGGCCAGGTCGCCGTTCTGGGCAACTTCCATGGCACCCAGAATAGAAAGATCGATGTGGCCCCCGCGAATCATCGCGAAAGAATCCGCAGACGAGAAGAAACTCGTTGTCGGAAGAATTGTGACCGTCTGCTTTCCCGCGTTGATGAGATCGGGATCCTCTTCCCCTTCATAGGGGAAGGGGCCCATGCCCAGCATGCCGTTCTCGCTCTGCAGCTGAACACTGATTCCCTCGGGTATATAATTTGAAACCAGGGTCGGTATGCCGATGCCCAGGTTAACGTAGAAACCGTCTTTCATTTCCTTGGCTGCGCGGGCCGCCATTTGTTCACGTGTCCAGGCCATGTGACTCTCCTATCAAATCCGGGTTCAGCTTGCGCGTTTGCGGGTCGTGCGGAATTCGACACGTTTTGGTTCATTGGGCACATGAACAATACGATCCACATAAATCCCGGGTGTGTGGATGTGATCGGGGTCGATCGATCCCGCTGGTACGAGGTTTTCCACCTGGACAACTGTCTTACGACCGGCAGTCGCCATCATCGGATTGAAATTGCGAGCGGTCATCCGGAACACAAGATTGCCCTCCGTATCGGCCTTCCAGGCGTGCACAATGGAAAGATCAGCCGTAAGGCCTCGTTCCATCACATACTTTTGGCCGTCAAATTCCCGGACTTCCTTGCCCTCGGCGATCAGGGTGCCAACGCCGGTCTTGGTGAAAAAGGCAGGTATGCCAGCCCCGCCGGCACGAATTCGTTCGGCCATCGTGCCTTGAGGCGTGAATTCCAGTTCGAGCTCACCAGCCATATATTGCTGCGCAAAAATCTTGTTCTCACCCACATAGGAAGAGATCATTTTTTTGATCTGACGGCTTTCGAGCAGCTTGCCAAGACCAATGCCATCAACACCGGCATTGTTCGAAATCACAGTGAGATTCTTCGTACCCGCACGCAGGATGGCTTCGGCCAGTGCTTCGGGAATGCCACAAAGCCCGAACCCGCCGGACATGATGGTCATTCCATCATGCAAGAGGCCCTGCACCGCAGCGTCAACGTCCGGATAAACCTTGTTCATGGAAACACCGTTTTAGGGAGGAAGCGGGGTCAGATACCCGGCTTCGTGACATCGCATCCTTAGCCAACAGAAAGCTGAAATCCAAGAGGCAAACAGCCAGTATCGACCAGTCTATCAATAGAATCGAACGGAAAACCCACCATTCAGCCTCTGGTCATGTAGAATGAGGGACAAGGCTGGCCTATATGGACGAAAGGGAGCCCCGGCCTGGATTGCCACGCGGGGAGGGAGCGGTCTGACACAACATGCAAGTCCTTCGCTTATATTTGAGAACGCTTTCTCTGCTGGGCTCGGAAGCGAAACTCGCTGTCGTTCTGGCGCTTGCAAATCTTTTTCTTGCCGCCGCGGCCTTCGCCGAACCCGTTTTGTTTGGCTGGATCATCGACCTGCTGACGGGCGCCCAGAAAAACGGCAGGCCCGTAACTTGGGCCGAACTCGCGCCGCTCACCGCGTGGTGGGTAGGATTCGGATTATTCACGATAGCAGCTTCAGTTCTGGTGGCGCTACACGCTGACCGTTTGTCCCACCGCCGCCGCCTGGCTGTAATGAGTAGCTTTTTCGAACACGTGCTGCATCTCCCTCTTTCGTTTCACACTGCGGTTCATTCCGGCCGGCTGTTAAAAAACATGATTGACGGCGCAGGCGGCATGGCAAGCGTATGGTTGTATTTTTTTCGCGAGAACCTTGCTTCTTTCCTGGCGCTCTTCGTTCTGCTCCCGGCAACTGTGTTTTTAAACTGGCGGCTGGCGCTTCTTCTGATCATACTGGTGATCATCTTCGCAGGCGTCATAACCTTCGTGATCCACCGCACCAACGCGTTGCAGGACAAAGTTGAACGTTATCACACGGACCTTGCTGAACGTGCATCGGACGCACTTGGCAATCTCCCGGTCATACAAAGCTTCACGCGTATCGACGCTGAAGCCAAGTCTTTGCGCTCCATCAGCGAAGTTCTACTCGCCGCACAGATTCCTGTTCTGTCCTGGTGGGCAGCAACAACCGTTGTAACGCGGGCAGCTGCGACACTCGCGATCCTGTCAATATTTCTTGTAGGCACGTGGTTGCACATGCAGGGACTAGCCTCGATCGGTGAAATCGTCTCTTTCATGAGCATCGCCGGTTTATTGATCGCAAAACTCGAATCAACTGTCGGTTTTGCCAATTGGGTCCTTATGCTTGTTCCCAAACTGGTCCAATTTTTTGAAGTTCTGGACACCACTCCCGCCGTTACCGACAAAGTGGGGGCTCAAGATTATGGCCGACTTGAAGGCACGGTAAGCTTCGAAGACGTATGCTTCAGTTACGATGGCAAAACACCTGCGGTGTCTGATGCAAACTTTTTTGTGAAGCCGGGTGAAACGATAGCCTTGGTAGGATCTACAGGATCGGGCAAATCGACGACCATGTCGCTTCTGCACAGGGTTTTCGATCCGCAGACTGGCCGGATCATGATCGATGGCATCGATATCAAGGATATGACCCTGGAATGTTTGCGCCGGAATATCGGCGTTGTGTTTCAGGAGCCCATGCTTTTTGCGCGGTCAATAGAAGAGAATTTACGGGTCGGGAAACCTGACGCAACAGCTGAGGAAATTCAAACCGCCATCGAGCGGGCTCAGGCAAAAGGATTTATTGATCGTCACGCCGACGGCCTTCAGACCATTGTTGGGGAACGTGGACGTACGCTTTCTGGCGGCGAACGCCAGCGGCTTTCTATCGCCAGAGCGCTTCTGAAAGATCCACCGATCCTTATTTTCGATGAGGCTACTAGCGCTTTGGACGCCACAACCGAGCGCCAGATACAGGCCGCCCTGGATGCCGCCACAAAGGGCCGAACGACCTTCATCATCGCCCACCGGCTGGCGACAATTCGCAATGCCACCCGCATCTTCGTTCTAGATCAGGGGCGTGTTGTTGAATCCGGCAACTTCGACGAACTCGTGAAAAAAGGCGGGCGCTTCGCCGAACTTGCCAGCGCTCAATTCATGACTGATGCAAGCGTGAAGACACAGATCGAAAACGCCACGGCCAGTTGAGCGGCTTCTATAACACTCAATTTCAGTCATGCCATCTGCAGGTCCGCCGCAAGAAATTCGCGCACGAGGCTTCCTTCTATGCCGCGCGCTATAAAACTTTGGCCAATCCCACGTGCCAGAATGAAAGTAAGTGCTCCCCTGCTTACTTTCTTGTCCTGATACATGGACTTCAGAACCTCGTCCGGACCATCGGTCCAGCCAGCAATCTCCTGAATCCTGGTCGGCAGCCCCACTGTGCGCAAATGTCCTTCAACACGGCTGGCATCCTGGCCCTGCATATGGCCCAACTGCACGGAAAATCGCATCGCGCAGGCAACACCTATGGCCACACCCTCACCATGTACCAGCCGGGTGTTGTCGAAGTGGGTCAATGATTCCAGCGCGTGCCCGAACGTGTGTCCAAGATTCAGCAAGGCGCGATCGCCTTGCTCTGTCTCGTCACGCGCCACCACTGCAGCCTTGGCTGCGCAACTCTTGCGTATCGCCTCCGTCAGCGCGGGGCCACGATCGAAGACATCTCGCCAATTGCTCTCCAACCAGGAGAAAAATGCCGGATCGTCGATGACGCCATATTTCATCACTTCCGCATAGCCAGCGCGAAATTCCCGATCAGGCAGCGTATCAAGCGCCCCCGTATCTGCAAGAACCAGAGAAGGTTGATAAAAAGCGCCAATCAGATTCTTGCCATAAGGCGAATTGATCGCCGTCTTGCCGCCTACAGACGAATCAACTTGCGAAAGCAATGTTGTGGGAATTTGCACAAAGCGCATGCCACGCCGCACGCTCGATGCTGCAAAGCCAGCGAGATCCCCTATAACCCCGCCACCCAGCGCGACAACTATATCGCCGCGCTCCATTTTTGCCGCGATAATTTCATTACAGACGCGCGCATAATTATCAATCGACTTTGTCGATTCGCCTGGCGGCAGAACTATCTCAGAATGCCTGATATTTTCACGGTCGAGGCTTGCCTTGAGGGGTTCTAGATAGTGCCGGGCGACATTCTCATCGGTCACAATCGCACAGGACGATTTTGGCGCGAGCGCGGCAATATTAGCGCCCGCGCCGGTGATGAGATTTCTGCCGATCAGAATGTCGTACTCGCGGCCAGCAAGCGAAACGCGAACGCTGGCTTGCGCATTTTCGGGCTTTTGCGCAGCAAGGCGAGGCAGACTGTCGAGACGAGAATCTAGAATTTCGAGAATCTGTTCAACCACAAGATCGTGAGGACCATCACCGGAAATGACAGAAAAATCTGCTTGAGCATAAATGGGATTCCTGATCTCCATCAGTTTGCGCATCGTGTTTTCGGGATCGGCGCTTTGCAAGAGCGGACGATTCGTTCTTTTACGCAACCGTTTCATCAATACTTCGATTTGGGCGTCCAGCCAGATCGCAATACCAGACTGGGCAATATTCACGCGGGTCTGCTCATGCATATACGCGCCACCGCCTGTCGCTACGACTCGCTGCCGTTCTTCGAGCATCCGGGCGATGACCCGCCGCTCGCCAGCTCTGAAATAAGCTTCGCCGTCACGCGCGAAAATCTCTGAGATTGTCATGCCGGCAGCGGCTTCAATTTCCGCATCAGCATCGACGAAATCCAGTCCAAGCCTCACTGCCAGCCGTTTGCCCACGGAGGTCTTGCCCGACCCCATGATGCCCACGAGCACGATGGACCGGCCGCCCAGGGCGCCGATGATCCTGCTAGCTCTCGGATCGCGATCCATCTGGAGCACTTCCGGGGAATTCGGGATAGACGTGTTCATGCCGCCTGATAACACGGCCCGGGCCAGGAATTAAGCACCCTGATTAATCGTCTTTCGTCGGGTCAATGTGTAGTGTGAGTCACCTTACGCCAGATATTGCATTTTCGACGCTCCCATGCTCGATATCGTTGCTGGAATCAATGCACAAGGCCTGTAGATGCCGAGTCTCCTGAGGTTTTTGATCGTTCTGGCGGTACTGGGCGGTCTCGCCTGGGCTGCGATGCAAGCGCTTGTGACTTTTGTTGAACCACAGCAACGGGACATGACCCAGACCATCCCTGCCAACAGGTTCAATAAGTGATTTTGGAGGAACTCTAAGCCATGGCCGCTGCTTCACCATCGCGGCGCTTCGGCGACTTGTTCCTTGAAATGATTGCCGCAGAACGTGGCTCTGCCAAAAATACGATCGAAGCCTATACGCGAGATCTTCGGGACTATTTTGAATTCCTGTCCACCAAGAAAATCGACATTCTCGCGGCCTCGAGCCAGGACATTCGTGTTTGGCTCGATGATTTAGGTGCCCGCGGTCTGACCACCGCCTCAGCAGCCCGCCGCCTTTCGTGCGTTCGGCAATTCCATCGCTTTCTTTATAGCGAAAACCACAGGAGCGATGATCCAACAGCTGTCATCGAAGGCCCAAAACGCGGGCGTCCGCTTCCCAAAATACTTTCTGTCGACGAGGTCGATCGTCTCATGAAGACCGCCGCTGAAGGGATAGATGATGAAACCCGGCCAATAATCAACCGGGTGCGCGCCGCTAGGATGCATTGTCTGCTCGAGGTGCTTTACGGAACCGGACTACGGGTTTCCGAATTGGTTGCCTTGCCAATGCGGGCCGCGCATGCGCGCGATCCACTGCTCGTCATCAAAGGAAAGGGCGGACGCGAGCGCCTGGTTCCACTTTCCGATGCTGCGAGGGCATCGATCCAGAAATGGCGCGAACTTCTTGTTTTCCGCTTCCCAGCAATAGCCAATGCGCCCTGGCTCTTTCCGTCCGAAAGCGAAAGCGGCCATTTGACGCGGCAGGCATTTGCCCGGGACCTCAAGGATATCGCCGTTGCAACCGGAATATCCCCGTCACGCGTGAGCCCCCATGTCCTGCGTCACGCCTTCGCGAGCCATCTCCTTCAAAACGGCGCAGATTTGCGGATCGTGCAGGAACTGCTCGGACACGCCGATGTGTCTACAACTCAGATTTATACACATATCCTCGATGAACGTATGAAGTCCATGGTGCGCGACCTCCATCCACTTTCCGATCCTTGATGGGAGTTTCCTTGACTTCGCGGAGCAAAATCACCAGTTTCCGGGCGTCTGCCCCCGTGGGGCGTTAGTCCCAATAGGCCGATGCGTACTTATCTCGATTTTGAAAAACCCGTCGCCGAACTCGAAGCCAAGCTCGAAGAATTGAAGGCTGTCGGATCCAAGGAAGGTTCAATCGCAATAGGGGATGAGTTGCGCAGACTTGAGGATCGCGCTCGCAAAGCCCTGTCTGAACTGTATTCATCTTTAACACCCTGGCAAAAGACACAGGTCGCCCGCCATCAGGATCGCCCGCACTTTCGAGATTACGTCGAAGGCCTGATCACCGATTTCACGGCGCTTGCTGGCGACCGCAAATTTGCCGAAGACGAAGCTATAGTTGGGGGCTTCGGGCGGTTTCGCGGGCAATCCGTCTGCGTCATGGGCCATGAAAAAGGTCGAGATACCGAAAGCCGCATCCAACATAATTTCGGTATGGCCCGCCCCGAAGGTTATAGAAAGGCCGTCCGCCTGATGGAGTTGGCAGACCGATTTGGTCTTCCCGTCATTTCTCTCGTTGATACAGCAGGCGCTTTTCCCGGTATTGATGCTGAAGAACGCGGCCAAGCGGAAGCTATCGCAAGATCAACGGAGGCCTGTTTGACGCTGGGCGTCCCCAATGTAGCAGTCATAGTTGGCGAAGGCGGATCAGGCGGCGCGGTCGCGATCGCGACGGCAAGCCACGTTATGATGTTGGAACATGCGATCTACACTGTAGCTTCGCCCGAGGCATCGGCCTCCATTTTGTGGCGCGACAGCAGCAAAAGGCAGGACGCCGCCACCATGATGAAAATTACTGCCCAAGATTTGCTTAAATTCGGGATCATTGACAGGATCGTACCGGAACCTGTCGGCGGCGCCCATCGGGATCCGGCAAAAGCCATTGCAACAATCGGAGAGGCCATCTCAAAATCCCTTGAAAGCATGGGCAGCATGTCACCGGATATGCTGCGTTCGGCGCGCGCCGATAAATTTCTGGCAATGGGCCGAAATCCCTGAGCCTGACTGCATAAAAGATCCGAAAAGCTCAACAGTTCAATAGCGTTAGCGGAATATTTACCATACTACACAAAGTCACCCTGTTGCAGTAAGGTAGTAGCAAGGATAACGAAAGCATACCGGGGTATAGCCTGCTTAATAGCAGGTAAGGACGAATGGTAAGCGGAACATGGTAAGCGAAAAACTGACCTTGATCACCAATTCAAATGCCACATTTCCCGCACGTCGTCTGCGCACTGCATTGGCGCTTGCGACCGCCATCACTACGGCCGGATTTCTTGCCGCCTGCCAGGACAGTGAGGGCCTCCGGAGCGGCCGTGCAAATAAGCCCATTCCTGCCGAAACACTCGCCCTAATGAATGAGAAGGGCATGACAAAGCATTCTCCAATCCTACTGCGCGCTTTCAAAAAAGAAGCCGAGCTGGAAATCTGGAAAATGAAAGCAGACGGCCAGTACGCGCTGCTGAAGACTTATCCAATGTGCCGCTGGTCTGGACAATTGGGCCCCAAGCGGAGGGAAGGCGACCGCCAGGTTCCAGAAGGATTCTATGCAATTACGCCGAACCGGATGAACCCAAATTCCGCCTATTATCTCTCGTTCGATGTGGGTTATCCCAACGCCTATGACCGCGCACAGGGAAATACAGGCGCGTTGATCATGGTCCACGGTGACTGCTCTTCGGCTGGCTGTTTCTCCATGACGGACGAACAAATCGCGGAAATCTACGCAGTTGCCCGAGAAGCCTTCAGCGGTGGCCAGTCCGCCATTCAGATGCAATCCATGCCTTTCCGCATGACTCCGGAAAATCTTGCCAAACACCGATTTGATCCGCACATGAAATTTTGGCGGCAAATCAAGGAAGGCAGCGATCATTTCGAAGTCACACACCGCGAACCGCAGGTGGCCGTGTGCGGAAATCGCTACGTTTTCAATTCTAAGCCCAAAGATTCCAGTACGCGCCTAGACGCTCGCGCCGCCTGTCCTCCGCTTGAACAGGAGGAATCACTGAGGAATATGGTGGCCGAAAAGAACCATCGCGAGCAACAAAAAGTGGCTGAATTGGTCTCCAAGGGCACGCCTGCGGTCAAGGTTGTATACGCCGATGGCGGCCAACACCCCAGTTTCCGCCATATCAGCCGTGTCAGCCGCCCGGAAACTGTTGATCGTGGTCCTGTTGAAATAGCTATCGATGAATCCGGAAAACCTTTGAAGACGCCAATCCTGATTGCTGGCAAGACGGATGCAGGAACGCCCGCAGCGGCACCCACAGCATCTACCCCCGCGCCTACAGCTGCAATTGCCGCCAAACCTTCGGATCCCGCGGCAAGCTTGCGCCAAACCACGACGGTTGCCCAGACCGGGAGCAACCTCCCTGCGGCGAAAGTTGGAGGTACGGCTGCGGGCCAACCGCCTACTTCGGCAAGCGCCTATGCCCCACCAACGCCCGAGACTCCCCCTGCCGCAACGGAAACGCCCTTCTACAGCCGCTGGTTAGGTGGGGCAGCGCAGCCTGAAGTTCCCGCAGCTGCGCCTGCAGCACCGGTGCAGACGCCAGCCGCTGCTTCCACGACTGCAGCGGGTAAGCGCGCCGAAGGCGAAAAGGGAAAGAAACCCGTCCCCGCCCGTGACAAACAAGCCAACACTAACCCGCTATTGATGCGCGGTGCATTACCCGCTCTGCCACAAAACCTGATGGCATACTCACCCTTCAGATAAGCAGGAAACGAACGAGCCCCATTAATAAAATAAGGCCCTCCAGCTTCCTGGCGGGCATTATTTTCTGGAAACATTCGACTAGAGCATCGTACGTTTA
>CANJJI010000061.1 GCA_947474545.1 Beijerinckiaceae bacterium
GGAAATTCAGGTCGATGCGGACATGGCAGGCGCCAAACGCGGCCCCCGCCAGGCCCTCCGGGAGCCGACAGGCGCTTGCAACGCGCCCGAACCAGCAAAAACGCGCAGCGGGTCCAAGTCTTTGAATCCAGTCCGACAGGCTGCTAGACGAGCGCATCCTGCTGATAGCTGGTCTAGCGATCAATGCGCAATGCGACGCCGTCGAGCGCGGCTTCACAGGGGACCTTGGCTTTCCCAATTGCGTTTTTCAAAGCCAGGCAGGAATTGGCTTTGGCCTGGCCATCAAGCAACCGCTCTAGCGACTTGGCCACAGGCCCGCCCTGGACCAGCTCCCAATAGCCGCCGTTTTGTCTGGCCCGAATGAAGAATTCGTCTACACTCATCCACGATCTGGCGCATCTGTCATTGCGTTCCGCCTTTCATTCGAGGCAGGTTGCTGCAGCACGTCCGCCCTTAGATGAACGCCACTTTCAATATCTCATAGCTCTTGCCACCACCGGGCGTGTTCACCTCGATAGCATCGCCTTTTTTCTTGCCGATCAGCGCACGGGCGATGGGCGAGGTGATGGAGACCTTGCCCGATTTTACATCGGCCTCGTTCTCGCCGACGATCTGGTACTTGATCTCTTTTTCCGTATCCTCGTCGATCAGTGTGACGGTGGCGCCAAATTTCACGCTATCACCGGTGAGTTTGGATACATCGATCACTTCGGCGCGGGAAATCTTGTCTTCCAGTTCGGCGATGCGGCCTTCGTTGTGGCTCTGAGCTTCCTTGGCGGCATGGTATTCCGCATTTTCGGAGAGGTCGCCGTGCGAACGCGCTTCTGAAATCGCCGCAATGATGCGCTGGCGTTCCACCTGCTGGCGATGCTTGAGCTCAGCTTCCAGGGCTATATAGCCCGCGCCGGTCATCGGAACCTTGTCCATTTCGTTCTCTTTCGTGTCTAGACTTGACTATATCGCAAATAAACGGCCATGCCGCCAATGTATTCCGGCGGCCAGGGACGTCGCTGGCTTAATTTTGGTTCGGGTGCTCCCAGGAGCAAGATTCGCCCTGACCATGGAAAATCACCCGGAGCCGTGCGTCAATCCCGAAATCAGGACATAGTTACACGCCTGCACGATGCAAGCTAGGCAGCAAAATAATCCTGAAGCGCCCGGACTTCCATGTCGCCTGCCCGGTAAGCCCGAATTCCCTGCGCCGCTGCTATAGCGCCCGCAAGTGTTGTATAATACGGCACTTTGTGGAGCAGGGCGGCGCGCCGGAGCGACATGGAATCTGATAACGCCTGGGCGCCTTCGGTCGTGTTGAAGACCAGCTGGATATTTCCGTTCTTGATGGCGTCGACCACATGGGGCCGGCCCTCGGAGACCTTGTTGATGCGTTTGGCGGGCACACCGTTGCTTTCGAAGTATTTTGCTGTGCCACCCGTGGCGACAATGGAAAACCCGATATTGGTGAGCATACGAGCCGTTTCCAGAATCCTGGGCTTGTCGGCATCGCGGATCGAGACAAATACGGTACCGCCAGTGGGTACTTTTGTGCCGCCGCCGAGCTGGCTTTTGGCGAAGGCAATATCGAAATTACGGTCGAGGCCAATGACTTCGCCGGTCGAGCGCATTTCCGGACCCAGAACCGTGTCAACTCCCGGAAAGCGGGCGAAGGGGAAGACCGCTTCCTTCACGCCAACATGACCGAGCGCGAAGGGTTTCAGCTTGAAGGAGGCAAGGCTTTCGCCAGCCATGATGCGCGCGGCAATTTTGGCAATCGGTGTGCCGATGACCTTGGCGACGAAGGGAACTGTGCGCGAAGCGCGAGGGTTGACTTCAAGCACGTAGATATCGCCGTCTTTGAGGGCGTACTGGACATTCATGAGGCCGCCGACATTGAGCGCCAGCGCCATCTTCTTTGTCTGCTCTTCCAGTTTCGCAATGGTTTCAGGCGACAACGAACGCGGCGGAAGCGAGCATGCCGAATCACCGGAGTGAATGCCAGCTTCCTCGATATGCTCCATAATGCCGGCGATAAACGCATCCTTGCCGTCGCAGAGGCAGTCCACGTCCACTTCAATCGCATCTGACAGGTAGCGGTCGAACAGCAAGGGGTTCTTACCGAGCACCGTATTGATCTGACCTGTCTTGTCGTTGGGATAGCGTGATTTCACCTCGGCGGGGATCAGCGAGGGCAAAGTGCCGAGCAGATAATCCTGGAACGCAGCTTCGTCGCGAATAATGGCCATGGCGCGTCCGCCCAGCACGTAAGAGGGGCGCACAACCAACGGCAATCCGAGTTCGGCTGCAATCAGGCGGGATTGTTCCACCGAATAGGCAATGCCGTTTTTGGGTTGCTTGAGGCCGAGCCTGTCGAGCAGGCGCTTGAAGCGGTCGCGGTCTTCGGCAAGGTCGATGGAATCAACGGACGTGCCGAGAATAGGTA
Source organism: Beijerinckiaceae bacterium (assembly GCA_947474545.1). Classification (GTDB taxonomy): domain Bacteria; phylum Pseudomonadota; class Alphaproteobacteria; order Rhizobiales; family Beijerinckiaceae; genus Terripilifer. The sequence continues at coordinate 2,438 of CANJJI010000061.1, forward strand.
TGCCAGCCTGCTGCAGGGCATCGGCCAGCTTCAGCGGGGTCTGGCCGCCAAATTGCACGATGACGCCTTTCAACGTGCCGTTTTCCTTTTCCTTTGTAAGGATTTCGAGCACGTCTTCGGAGGTGAGCGGTTCGAAGTACAGCCGGTCGGACGTATCGTAATCGGTCGATACTGTCTCGGGATTGCAGTTGATCATGATGGTTTCATAGCCAGCTTCGGTCAGTGCGAAACAGGCATGGACGCAGCAATAATCAAACTCGATTCCCTGACCGATCCGGTTGGGGCCGCCGCCGAGAATGACGATTTTTTCGCGGTCAGATGGACGAGCCTCGCATTGCGGCGCACCGGCAAAGGGCGTTTCGTATGTGGAATACATATAGGCCGTGGGCGAAGCAAATTCCGCAGCGCAAGTGTCGATGCGCTTGTAGACTGGACGCACGTCGAGCGCGTGGCGCAGATTGAACACATCCTCGTCCTGCACACCCGCAAGCGAGGCGAGCCGGTTGTCGGAGAAGCCGGCGGCCTTTAATGCGCGCAGATTGACGGGGTCTTTCGGCAGGCCGTGTTGGCGAACCTTGTTTTCCAGCGCGACGATTTCGGCGATCCGCTCCAGGAACCAGCGTTCAATCTTGCAGGCCTGATAGATTTCCTCGATGCCCATGCCCATGCGCATGGCCTGGGCCACGACCAGCAAGCGATCCGACGTCGGCGTACCCAATGCGGCGCGCAGCACGTTCATGTCGTCGCCCTGGCCGAGCCCTTCGATTTCGTGCTCATCAAGACCTGAAAGGCCGGTCTCCAGTGAACGCAGCGCCTTTTGCAGCGATTCGGCAAAGGTGCGGCCGATGGCCATGGCTTCGCCAACGGATTTCATCGACGTTGTCAGCACGCCAAACTGCGGATCAGTCGACGGAAATTTCTCGAAGGCAAAGCGCGGCACTTTGGTGACGACATAATCGATGGTGGGCTCGAAGGAAGCCGGTGTCGCGCCGCCAGTGATATCGTTGGCGATTTCGTCGAGTGTGTAACCAACGGCGAGTTTCGCGGCGACCTTGGCGATGGGAAAGCCTGTGGCTTTTGACGCCAGGGCGGAGGAACGTGACACACGCGGGTTCATCTCAATGACAATCATCCGACCGTTTTCCGGATTGACCGCAAACTGCACATTGGAGCCGCCGGTCTCCACGCCGATCTCGCGCAACACCGCCAATGAGGCGTCACGCATGATCTGATATTCCTTGTCCGTGAGCGTCAGCGCCGGGGCGACAGTGATGGAATCGCCTGTGTGCACGCCCATTGGATCGATATTCTCGATGGAGCAGATGATGATGCAATTGTCCGCCTTGTCGCGGACGACTTCCATCTCATATTCTTTCCAGCCAAGGACGCTTTCCTCAATGAGGACTTCCGTGGTTGGCGACGCGTCGAGACCGCTCTGGATGATGTTGATGAATTCGGCCTGATTGTAGGCAATGCCGCCGCCCGTGCCGCCCATGGTGAAAGAGGGGCGGATGATGGCGGGCAGGCCGATGTCGCTCATGGCTTCAAGGGCTTCTGTCAGCCCCTTGGAGACGTATCGGCGCTTGCGTTCGGGTTCCTTGGCATCCCATTCGCGCTGGAACGTTTCCAGCGTCTTGGCGCGCTCGGCAGCGGGTGCGCCTGCATGGGCGTCTTCGATCATCTTGCGGCGGGAGAGGTAGTCCTCTTTGTCCTGCTTTTTGAGATCGGAGGCGTTGGCGAGGCGCGAGCGCGGGGTGTCGAGGTTGATGCGCTTCATTGCTTCGCGGAACAATTCGCGGTCTTCGGCCATGTCAATGGCGGCGGCCTTGGCGCCTATCATTTCCACGTCGAATTTTTCCAGAACGCCCATGCGTTCGAGCGAAAGCGCGCAGTTCAGCGCGGTCTGGCCGCCCATCGTCGGCAACAAGGCGAATCCTTTGGACCGGTCGCCGCGTTCGGCCTCGATGATTTTGGCGACGATTTCCGGCGTGATCGGCTCGACATAGGTGCGGTCGGCCATGTCGGGGTCAGTCATGATCGTGGCCGGATTGGAATTGACCAGAACGATTCGGTAGCCTTCTTCGCGCAGCGCCTTGCAGGCCTGTGTGCCCGAATAATCGAATTCGCAGGCCTGGCCGATGATGATCGGGCCGGCTCCGATGATGAGAACTGTTTCGATGTCTGTCCGTCTGGGCATGATCGTCCGTTATGGTTCCTGCCCGGCGAGCCGGGGCAGGGGAGGAGCGCAGCACACAAAAAAAGGCCGCGTGACTGGCCTGTAAGGCCGGAGCGCGTCCTCATGAAAACCCGGATGGGTCGGAAAACCCTTTTGGGGCATTCGAGCGGCAGCGTCCGTCTCGAAAGTTGCGCCTGATTAGACGAGAATCCCCGGGAAGGGAACCCCTCACGACCATTAGTCCCCAGTCAGGCGATTTGCAGCATTTTCGCGATTTCAGACCAGGATTTTCGCCCATTTTCAGCGAGATCACGGGTAAGCGGGGCCGGGATCCAGTCCAGAAGGGACTTGGAGAAGGTCGGCCGTGCGCGAATCCGGGCAAACCATTCCTCGACTTTGGGGAGGCGGCCCTCGCTCCACATGGCGGACATGGACAGCATATCCAGCCGGTTCACATAGGGCGTCAGCGCGATATCGGCGATGGAAAACTCGCTGCCAGCTAGCCAGCGGGAGTTCTGCAGGGCGCTGTTCATCAGATGCAGATAGCGATCGTACAATTTGATGCGGTCCTCAATCCCGGGGGCGGCCAGTCCATGTTCGATCCATTGCCATTTGCGCTTGCGCGTCTCGACGCTTTCGTTGGAGGGCGCGTTGAGAAAATCTTCAAATTTGCCAACGTTCTTCAGAACGGCGTGACGATGGGACACCACGTAGGTGATGGCGGAACAAGCAGGATGCAGGTCTTCATCCACAGCCTTGGTCCAGATGCGCGCCTGGGCGCAGGTCCAGGGATCGGCGGGATAGACAGGATTTTGTGGAAAGACCTGTTCCAGATATTCGCAGATGACGGTTGATTCAATGACGATACGGCCACCGTGACGGAGCGTAGGCACCATCGCGCGCGGATTGATCTTGAGGTACTCCGGCGTAAATTGTTCGCCGGCCAGAATGTCGAGATAATGCCCTTGCCAGGGCAATTGCTTTTCCTCCAGCGCAAAGCGCACCTTGGCGGCGCAGACCGAAGAACCGTGATGAAAGAGTTCGAGCATGATGATCCCATTGTCTACGGCGGATTGCAGGCCAGACTATCGGGGCGAAGCCATTGAGGCTATAGGCTGGGCATGAATCTTCCCCGTCAGATTTCGATGTTTGCCGCCGTTGGCGTTGCCGCCGCCATCGCCCACTACGGCGTACTGATCACGCTGGTCGAGCTGGCGCATTGGAGCGCTGTTCCCGCCACTCTGGCGGGATATGTGGCGGGTGGGATCGTCTCGTATTGGCTCAACCGCCGTCATACCTATGAAAGTGACAGGCCGCACGAAGAGGCGGGCTGGCGCTTTGCGGTTGTCGCAGGCGTTGGCTTCTGTCTGACATGGGTCTGCATGTATGTGCTGCATGATCGCCTCGCGCTTCACTATCTGCTGGCGCAGGTCTTGACGACCGGCATCGTGCTTGTGTGGAGTTTCGGGGCGCACAAATTCTGGACCTTTGGCGGAAGGAGCATTTGACGGCCGGGCTTTCGCCTGCGGTGTCACGGCAATAACACAATGTTGTCCTACCCACCTTTTTGTCAGGAAAGGATTTGCCATGACCGATGTCACGCATTCGCAAATGTCAGCAGACACTTCAACCGACCCTGCCGAACTCGCAGCTGGCGACCTTGTCGTTCTGCGTTCGGGCGGGCCAGTTCTTACAATTGCGAATGTCGCGGGCGGTCACGCCCATTGCATCTGGTTCACGGCGGACGACGCGCTGCAGCGCGCGGAAATTCCTCTTTCCTGTCTTGACCCGGCAGATGATGCCGATGCGATCATCGACAACATTGCTTATATGGAAGAAGATTTCGATCTCGACGAAAAAGACGAGGACGACAAGCATAAAAAGAAGAAAAAGAAGAAGGACGATTGAGGCTCACGGCCATTTCACGGATGGCGGCATGGACGACAGGATTGAATCCACGTTGCCGCCGGTCTTCAGGCCGAAGATTGTGCCACGATCATAGATGAGATTGAACTCGACATAGCGGCCGCGGCGGATGAGTTGCTCTTCACGCTGTTCAGGTGTCCAGCTCTTTGTGAAATTTTTGCGCACGAGCTCTGGATATATGTCCAGAAAACTTGCGCCGACATCCTGCGTGAATGCGAAGTCGGCATCCCACGCGGAGTTTGCGGCATCGCCCGCACTGTTGAGATAATCATAAAAAATCCCGCCAATGCCGCGTGGCTCGTTCCGGTGCTTGAGGAAGAAATATTCGTCGCACCAATCCTTGAACTTGCCATAGGTTGCAACGTCGACATGCCTGTCGCATGCGCCTTTCATGGCTGCGTGGAAGGTAATGGAATCGGGATCGTCCTGTGTGCGGCGCGCATTGAGCACGGGGGTGAGATCCGCCCCGCCGCCGAACCAGGCTTTTGAGGTGACCACGAAGCGCGTGTTCATGTGAACTGCCGGGACGTTGGGATTCCACGGGTGCACGATCAGGGAAATGCCTGAGGCCCAGAAACGGGGATCCACTTCCGCGCCGGGAATCTGTTTGGCAAATTCGGGTGCGAAAGTGCCGTGCACCGTCGAAACGTGAACACCAGCTTTTTCGAAGACACGGCCCTTGAGGATTGCCATGGTTCCGCCGCCGCCCGGCGCACCATCGTGGTTCCTGCGCTCCCATGGCGTGCGAACCGCCCTGCATGGCCCAACCGCCTCGGTATGGAAGGGGCCGGGGCAGTCCGCTTCAACACTTTCAAAGGCCGCGAGAATGCGCTGCTGGAGTGCTTCAAACCAGTCGCGGGCTTTTTGCTTGCGCTCTTCCAGCATCGAATCTTGCCTCGAATTTAGATGTGTTCCGCGAGTATCTATCTGATTGTGGCTCATTTAGCACGGAGTTTCGAACTGTGGCTTGACCTAGGTTAAGGAGAACGAAAACAGAAGCGAAAGTCCGTTTTCGAGAAACTTCAATACGATTGCTTAAGGTTAAACTCAATTTAAAGGCTGCGCTTTAGGCTGTCTCGCGTGGCTGGAAATCTCCGTATTTCGAGAGCAGCTGGCCTTTCCGCCATTCTGCAATTGCACTTTTCCTGCCCATTTTGAGCGAGGTCCAGTTCATAGCCTGGGTAACCGGCGCTGACGGTCAAAGAGGGACAAACCGCGCATGATTTCCGGACCTGTGATCAGAATCGTTTCCACCACGCCCGGACCGGGCGAATATGCTTCCATCGGTGCGGCGATTGCGGCTGCCTTTTCGGGCGATACCATTCAGATTGCTGCAGATTACAGCATGAATATGGAGCCCGACCCGATCATCATAACAAAGGCGAACCTGAGGTTTGATGGCGTCTGGGGCCTGTCGCAAGACGTCCTGACGATGACCCTGGGGGAGGGCATCGCCGGTGTGACGGCCATTGGCGGGCGCGATATCGAAATCATAGGCAATGCTGCAGCCAACGCGATTACGGGCAATGACGGCGTCAATTGGATCACTGGCGGGGCGGGGCTGGACACGCTCTCGGGCGGGGACGGAGCCGATGTATTCGTCGTCACCAAGGGCGATTCTGGAATCGGCGAATCCATAGATGGCGGGGCGGGCGAAGACAGGCTGCACGTCGTTTTCCCGGCGACGGGTGACTATATTGAAGATCGCACACCCGTTGACATGACGGGCGTCGACTTCACCTCGATCGAGGGGATATCATTTCAGTCCACACTTATCGGGCAACCCAGCGTACTGATCGCCGCTGAGGAAATCGGCCATGGTATCGCCAGTGATCTGAAAATCGACGGCAGTTATCCCTATCAGGCCGAAGTTCATATCAGAGCGACTGATCTGGCGAGCCTCGATATCTCTGCCTTTCAAATCATGGATCCATCGTGGGGCGGTTACGGCGGCCGTGCCACCATCAAGGTCAAGGGTGACGATGATGGCATCGTCATCAATGCAGCTGTCGCCAGTCCTTTCATCACGGTCAAACTGCGGGGCGGCAACGGGAATGACGTTCTGACGGGTGGGGCGGGCTACGATCTGCTTGTGAACGACGGCGGTCGGGACGAACTGCACGGTGGCGCATCGGATGATACGTTTACCAACGAAACCGCCGACATGATCGATGGCTACGAAACGCCGGTTACTTATGGGTTCGTGGCGGGTGAAATCATCGATGGCGGCGACGGCAGAGATACGATCGCACTGTCCGCATTCAACCAGCATAATTTCGATCTTCGCGATGTTTCGATCAACTCCATAGAACAGCTCTATTTCATGAATTATAATTTCGATCCGATCCATGTGTGGTTTCATGCTGATCAGGTCGGAACCGGCCTTGCCAATGATCTCACTATCTGGGGCGACAGCAATCCGTTTGCACCTCCAAGCGCCTCGGTCAATCTGCATTTTGATATGGGCAGCGTAACCGAGTTCAGCTTGGGTGGGTTTTCTTTTGGAAGGTGGTCGCCAAGCGACACCATATTCGTCGATGGCGATGGCGACGACGAGACCATCACAGGATCTGCCGGCCGCGATATTCTGTCGGGCAATGGCGGCAACGACATTTTGAACGGCGGCGAGGGCGACGACATCCTCAATGGCGGTTCCGGCAATGACATTTTGAACGGTGATGGCGGCGTGAATACGGCCAGCTATGCTGGAGCAGATAGCGCGGTGACCGTTGATCTTGCCTTTTCCGAGCAAGACACATTGGGAGCGGGTGTCGATACTTTGACAGGAATTTCCAATCTGATCGGATCTTCCTTTAACGACACGCTATCGGGTGACGATAACAATAACTCTATTGACGGTGGAGAAGGCGACGACATTATCCAGGGTCATGGCGGAAGTGACAATATCACCGGCGGCGCTGGACTGGATGAGATCCATGCGGGGGACGGCACTGATATCGTCAATATTCAATTTGGCGAGGCTGTGGCGGGCGAGACGATTGATGGCGGCGAAGGCTATGATACTCTCAATGTCATAAGTAACGCTCCAGCAGGTGCATTTTACTATGCGGCTGATCCCATAGATCTGTCGCAAAGCAGCATCACTTCGATTGAGGAAATCCGTTTTGATTCAAGAGTGCCGAGCACTCAGGAAGTCATTATCAATGCATCCCAGATCGGTACGGGTTTTGCCAGAAATCTCATGATTACGCCCGCCGGGGGTTCATCAGATTCTTTGCGCATCAAAATGAATGAAGCCTCTGCTCTGGATATCTCCGGGTTTCAACTGGCTCCGGAATCCTGGGGGTTCGATATCGAGGTGGAAGCCGGCGATGGCGGCGTCACCGTCAATGGCGCTGTCACGAATTCGGGTTTCCGGATCCACATCAACGGTGGCGCTGGAAATGACATGCTGACGGGCGGGGCTGGCGATGACGACCTGGCCGCAGGCGCTGGACGTGACGAATTGCATGGCGGCGTGGGATTTGACCGGTTGAGCAATTACAGCAATATTTATGATGCTGTAAACGGTATCTGGACAAGTACGCTCAGCGTAATTGTAGCTGGCGAGATCTTCGATGGCGGAGACGATTTCGATAGACTGACCTTGCGCACCGTTCCTGGTCAAGCGCTCGATTTCCGTCAGGCAACAGTCAATTCCATAGAATCTCTGGAAATCGAGCCAACGACTGTCGCGATAACTGAAGTTTATTTCCTCGCCAGCCAGGTGGGAGCGGGACTAACAAACGGCTTTTACCTGTCGGGCAGCGGCTCTGGCGGCTTCGAGAGAGGGGATGGGTTCAGTGCGTTTGGCTTTGGGCCCTTCGGGCCATCAGGCGATCCGTCTAGTGCCATTCATCTCAATTTCGACATGATGGACGTTTCATCGCTCGATCTGTCGGGGACGAACATCACCAATTGGTCGCCGTTTGATCTGGTCACGATCAATGGCGACGGCGATTCGGAAGTTATTACCGGTACAAGTGGCAGTGACGTAATAAATGGGGGCGCAGGAAATGATCTGCTTAACGGCGGCGACGGTAACGACGTTCTGAATGGCGGGGCTGGCGACGATGTAATCACGGGCGGCTTTGGCATTGATACGGCCTCCTATGCCGGCGCCTCGGCCGGCGTGAAGGTTTCGCTCGCCAACACATTTCCTCAAAACACGGGCGGCGCAGGCAACGATCTGTTGTCGGGCATCGAAAATCTCACCGGCTCCCAATTCAATGACACTCTGACGGGCGAGGAAGGCAATAATCTATTGTCCGGCGGCGGCGGGAATGACATTTTGAACGGCGGCATGGGCGATGATGTGCTGAGCGGCGGTCTTGGAAACGACACGCTTGCAGGAGGTGATGGAAGCGACACGGCCGATTACTCTGGAGCAACGGGAGCTGTCACAGTCAATCTCGGGCTTTCAAGAGCGCAGGACACTGGGAGCGAAGGTTTCGATAAGCTGTCAGGAATCGAGAATGTCATCGGCGGCGCTGGCAATGATACACTTACCGGTAACGCCTCTGATAACATGCTGAAGGGCGGCGATGGTGACGACAAACTGAATGGACAGGGCGGAGCGGATTTTCTGATCGGTGGAAAAGGAAACGACAAGTATTATGTCGATAACCTCGGTGACCAAGTTGAAGAACTGGAGGGTCATTGGGATTGGGATACAGGAGAATGGATTGATGAGGGGGCGGCGGACACCGTCTACACCAGCGTCAGTTTCTCGATTGCGTACACAGGCGTCGAGATTCTGACGGCCTATGGAGCCGGATCGGAAAACGGGTTAACGCTGACGGGCAATTGGTTCGACAACATCATCACCGGCGGCGCCGGTAACGATCAGCTCTTTGGCGATGACGGGAACGACATTCTCAAGGGGCTTGGCGGCAATGATTACATGGACGGCGGCTGGGGGGATGACCGTTACTACGTTGACAATTCCGGCGATGTTGTCGTCGAAAACAGCGATTACTGGGGAACCGACAAGGTCTATGCCAGCGTCGATTATGAACTTGGCGCGGGCCAGTCGGTTGAATATCTCTATGCCAATTCAGGCACCGCTGGCCGCATCCTCACCGGTAACGAAATCGACAACCGCATTTATGGTTCAGCTGGCGGCAGCGACACGTTGAATGGCGGCGGCGGCAATGATCTTCTCTACGGTTACGACGGTAATGACAGGCTGATAGGCGGAACCGGAATTGATACGCTGTTCGGCGGCGCCGGGAATGATACTTTCGTGCTTCAAAACCTCGCTGCAGATTACGATTCCATCCGCGATTTCTCATCAGCGGATGATCAGATCGAGATTTCGGCAGCTCAGTTCAATGCTGGTAATTCAGCTGGATTGTTCGCCGGCCAAAATCTGAATGCGAAGCAATTCCTTGTCAACAACAATGGCAACGTGAAAACGGGTGGCGATTCCTCGACCCGCTTCATCTACAACAACACAAACGGCGCGCTGTATTTTGATGCTGACGGAACCGGCTCTGCGGCCAAGACACTGATCGGATATGTCCGCAACAGCGTTGGCGATGCCGTCGCAACCTTGACTGGCGCCGATGTGACGATCGTCTGATCTGTACCCTATAGAAAGGTCATTTCGTTTGCGCTGCGGCTGTCACAGTCCGCAGCGCAACTTTTCGCAGGGTTGCTTTTACCGCTCTGCGGGAAGCTTGCGTCTTAAATCCTCGCCTGCAAGGAAATTGCGCATGGCAGGGAACCGCGATATCTCTCCTGTCGTAATCAGTCTGCCGGTGGCGGCACACGGGAGGATATGGGACATGAGGGAACCGCGCGCGGTATTAAAATGGCTGGGCATTCTGGCCACCTCGGCGCTGGCCGTTTTGTCCACGCAGGCGCTTGCGCAACCCGCAGGCCAGACGATCCGGATCATCTATCCGTTCGCGCCCGGCGGTTCCGGCGATGTTCTGGTGCGTCTGCTTGCTGACCAAATTCAACGCACGACCGGGAATACCACCATTGTTGAAAATCGAACCGGGGCAGGCGGACGTATCGGCGTACGGGCGGTACGTGATGCTGCGCCAGATGGAACAACGCTGCTTTACACAGCGTTCGCGCCGATGTCGCTGTATCCGCATTTTTATGGCGATAAACTTGAATACGATCCGTTCAAGGATTTTGCGCCGGTGTCACAACCGGCGAGTTTCGAGTTTGCGTTGGCGGCGGCCAGCAATGTCCCCGCCAACAATGTTGGTGAGCTTGTCGCGTGGCTGAAGGCTGACGACAAGCGCGCCACTTACGGCACACCGGCAACTGGTAATCTGCCGCATTTCCTCGGTCTCGCTTTCGGGCGCGCCATGGGGGTCAACATGCAGGTTTTGCCCTATCGAGGATCAGCGCCTGCCGCGAATGATGTCGCCGCGGGGCAATTGCCGATGGCAGTTCTGGGTACTGGCGATCTGGCCGCCCTGCACAAGGCGGGCAAACTGAAGATCATCGGCAAATTCTCGGATGAGCGATCCAAACATGTCGACAACGTCCCGACGTTGAAGGAATTCGGGGTCGATATCGTAGGCCGTGGCTGGTATGGGATTTATGCACCGGCGCAAACGCCACGGGAAATCGTGCTGCGCTTCAGCAAGATCATTGGCGAGGCGATCCGCGAGCCGGGCATCAGAGACAGGGTGTTGGGCGTGGGCCTTGATCCTACCGGTACAACGCCGGAAGAACTCGACACGATCCAGAAACGTGATCACGAGTACTGGGGGCCGATCATCAGGGCGTCCGGATTCAAGCCTGAGCAATAAAGCGGGATCGCATGGATTTCCGGGCTGGTCCGGGCTAAGAAGCCAGGGTTCCCCGCTGGAGACCCCATGCTTCTGTTCCCAACTGATCTTGCATCGTTTCTCGACATTATCCGCCAGAACGGGGATGTGGTTTACAGCCTGATTTTCACCTATGCGTCCTCGCATAGCCTGATTCTGGCGCTGTTCGGGGGCTATGCGGCGCATTCGGGCGCGCTAAACCTGGGTGGGGTGATCGCGGCCTGCTGGGCGGGCAGCTTTTTCAGCGACATTATAAGGTTCTGGATCGGGCGCCGGTTCGGCGGCCGGCTGTTCACACGGTTTCCTCGCGTTGAGCGGATGGTGAAACTGGCAGCAGCCCTGTCAGAAAAGCATTCGATCTGGATGATCCTGCTGCATCGCTATCCCCATGGTATTCGCGGGGTTGCCGCCTTTGCCTATGGCATGTCGAACTTGTCGTGGGCGAAGTTTCTGGCTCTAAATTTCGTAGCTGCCGGGATTTGGGCGGTAGCTGTGGTTTCGGCGGGCTATGCGTTTGGAGGTGTCTCCGAGAAATTGCTCAACGATGCCTCTTCGTCTTTGGGCGTGGTGACATTGGTCATCTTCCTCGGCCTGTCCTGGCTTCTGGGTAAGAAATTCGAGGCCGCTGCCGAGCGGGAGCTGGCCGAACAGAAGGCAAAAGCGGTGGCCCTTTCCCCGGTGCGCAAGCGGATGCGGAAATGGGCCAAGACGGGGTGAGGACTTTCTTTCGGGATGCGGCCTTAAGCTGTGGATGGTGGCGATGCGTCGCATTGCCGCTTTAAGGAGGCCCGCCTAAGAGGACGCTGGATTTACAGGCTCGTGTCCCCTATGGCGCGATTCCTGCGTTTTTGACGATCATTGGGGGTAACAGGTGGCATCTTCTACAACCGTCGAGCCAACCCGCCGGGACATGCTCTTTATAGCGACCGGAGCGGCCGCTGCCGTGGGCGCGGCTGCCACTGCGTGGCCTTTCATCAGCCAGATGAATCCGGATGCCTCGACGATCGCTGCGGGCGCGCCAGTAGATGTTGATTTGAAGGCCATTCCCGAGGGTGGCATTCTCACAGTGAAATGGCGCGGCAATCCGATCTTCGTCCGTCATCGTACGAAGAAAGAGATTGCCGAAGCGGTGGCTGGGGATACCGCGTCGCTGCCTGATCCCGAGGTTGATTCCAAACGTGTGAAAAGGCCGGAATGGCTGGTTGTTGTCGGCGTCTGTACACATCTGGGCTGCATTCCGCTGGGCCAGGAGGGCTCACGTGGCGCGCTGGACGGCTGGTTCTGCCCCTGCCATGGGTCGGTTTATGATACCTCAGGCCGAATTCGCCAAGGACCTGCGCCGAAGAACCTGCCTGTGCCGAACTATGTCTTCACAAGCGATACAAAGCTGACCATCGGCTGAACCTGCCTTTCATCCGGCGGGCCATCGTCCGCTGTTTTGTTCTGACCTCAACGCTCCCCCGGAAGAGATTACAAATGAGCGGACCCTCCACTTACGTTCCCGCAAGCGCCATCGGGCGCTGGTTCGAGAGCCGGCTGCCAATCATGGGGCTGGTGCATTCGTCGTTCATCGCCTATCCGACGCCGCGGAACCTGAATTATTTCTGGACCTTTGGCGCGATTCTGAGCGTCATGCTGGGCGCGCAGATCATCACCGGTATTGTGCTGGCGATGCATTACACGCCGCACACTTCAATGGCGTTCCAGTCGGTCGAGCATATCATGCGCGATGTGAACTGGGGCTGGTTTTTGCGTTATGCGCATGCGAACGGCGCATCGATGTTCTTCGTGGCCGTCTATATTCATATGTTCCGCGGGCTCTACTATGGGTCTTACAAGGCTCCGCGCGAAGTGCTCTGGATTCTTGGTGTCATCATCTTCCTGCTTATGATGGCGACAGCGTTCATGGGCTATGTGTTGCCGTGGGGCCAGATGAGCTTCTGGGGCGCCAAGGTCATCACGAGCCTGTTTTCGGCGATCCCGTATGTCGGCGATTCCATCACGACGCTGCTCTGGGGCGGTTATTCGGTTGATAATCCGACCCTGAATCGTTTCTTCTCGCTGCATTATCTGCTGCCCTTCATGATTGCAGGCGTCGTCGTGCTGCATATCTGGGCGCTGCATGTGGTGGGCCAGAACAATCCGGCCGGCGTCGATATCAAGGATGTGACCCGCGATGCCGTGGCGTTTACGCCCTATGCGACGATCAAGGATTCTTTCGCCGTGGTCGTGTTCATGATCGTGTATTGCTGGTTCATCTTCTATATGCCGAACTACCTCGGTCATGCGGATAATTACATCGACGCGAATCCGCTGGCGACTCCCGCACATATCGTACCGGAATGGTATTTCCTGCCGTTCTACGCGATCCTGCGCGCCATTCCTTCCAAGCTCGGTGGCGTTCTGTGCATGTTTGGCTCGATTGCCGTGTTGGCCTTCCTGCCCTGGCTCGATACGTCGCGGGTCCGTTCGGGCGCGTTCCGGCCTGTGTTCAAAGTGCTCTTCTGGCTGTTTGTACTTGTTTGCATCGGCCTTGGCTATCTGGGTGCGCAACCGGCGGAAGGCGGCTATGTGATCGCTTCGCGGCTGTTCACTGCGCTCTACTTCCTTTTCTTCATATCGCTGCCGTTCATCGGCTGGTTTGAGACCACTAAACCTGTGCCAGCGACGATTGCCGACGCCATACTGGCAAAGGGCGGTTCGGCAGCCGCAATGGCGGGCGCCGCCGCACACGAGAAACCCTGAGACGGGCTGTTGGGGATAAGAAAATGAACCGCTTCAAGACAACCCGCATTCTCGCCGCTTCGGCCTTTGCTTTTGGACTGTTGGCCCTCGCCGGTTCGGCAAACGCTGCCGACAGCCATGGTGGCCCTGCCATTGAGCGCCAGCATTGGTCGTTTGGCGGGCCGTTCGGGCATTTCGACAAGGCGCAACTGCAGCGCGGCTTCCAGGTTTATCGGGAAGTCTGCAGCGCCTGTCATTCGCTCTCGCGTGTCGCCATTCGTACTCTGGCCGAAGCTGGAGGCCCCGGTTTTTCGGAAGGCCAGGTCAAGGCGCTGGCTGCCGAATATAAAATCAAGGATATCAACGACGCGGGTGAGCCGATCGAGCGCAATGGCCGTCCGGCGGACATGTTCCCGAGAATCTTCGCGAATGACGAAGCGGCCAAAGCTGTGCATGGGGCAGTTCCGCCGGATCTTTCGGTGATGGCGAAGGCACGTTCCTATTCGCGCGGCTTCCCCTTGTTCCTGCTGGATATGTTCCCGGGTTCTGCCTATCAGGAGCATGGCCCTGACTATATTGTGGCTCTCCTTAATGGTTACACGAAGGCCGACGACCAGAAATGGAATGCAGTATTTCCCGGAAATTCCATTGGGATGGCCAAGCCTCTGAGCGATGGTCAGGTTGAATATTCGGACGGATCGCCTAAGACCGTTGTGCAATATTCGCATGACGTCGCGGCCTTCCTGATGTGGGCGGCTGAACCGAAGATGGAAGAGCGGAAAAAGACGGGCTTGCGCGTTATGCTGTTCCTGCTGGTCTTCGCGGGATTGCTGTATTTCACCAAGAAAAAGGTTTGGGCCGACGCGCATTGACGGTCACAGGCGTCACTAAGGTAGAAAATGAATTGAAGACCGGGCTTTTAGCCCGGTTTTTTTGTTTATCAGGCAGGTTTTTCTTATTCTGGGGAATTCTAATACCTGACAAACAACTGTGACTTGCGCTCCGCAACACTTGCATAGCTGGATATGCATGCATTACATAATAGGCACTGCCGCAATCGCTGGGCGCATAGCGGCATTTGTTTTGATCTCCGCCAGTGCCGGGTGTTCCGGCTTCCATGAGGCCAGCATGTCCAGTTCCAAGACGCCTGTTCACCGCAAGCTGATCATCATCGGCTCGGGCCCCGCAGGCTATACGGCAGCGATCTATGCGGCCCGCGCTATGCTCAAGCCCATGCTGATTGCCGGTTTTGAGCCCGGCGGCCAGTTGATGATCACGACGGACGTCGAGAATTATCCCGGCTTCGCCGAGGCTGTTCAGGGCCCCTGGCTGATGGAGCAATTCAAGGCTCAGGCCGAGCATGTCGGTACGGAAATGGTCGCCGATCATATTACGGCTGTCGATCTTTCCTGCCGGCCTTTCATGCTGAATGCGGACAGCGGCAACATTTATACCTGCGATGCGCTGATCATTGCGACAGGTGCGAAAGCGCGGTGGCTCGGGATTCCCACGGAAGATAAATTTAAAGGCTATGGGGTTTCCGCGTGTGCGACCTGTGACGGGTTCTTCTACCGTAACAAGGAAGTTATCGTGGTCGGCGGCGGCAATTCAGCGGTGGAAGAAGCGCTTTATCTTGGCAATCTCGCCTCCAAGGTGACCGTCGTGCACCGGCGCGATTCCTTCCGGGCCGAGCGCATCCTGCAAGAGCGGCTGTTCAAACATCCAAAAATCGAAGTGCTTTGGAATCATGCGCTGGAAGAGGTTCTGGGCCAGAGCAATCCGCCTGGTGTTACCCACGTGAAATTGAAGAACACGCAGACGGGCGCCTTTACGGAAATGCCGGTTGATGGCGTGTTTGTCGCCATTGGCCATGCGCCAGCGTCCGAATTGTTCAAGGGGCAGCTGGAGGTCAAGCCGAACGGCTATATCCGCACGGCGCCGGATTCGACGGCGACCAATATTCCCGGCGTCTTTGCAGCGGGCGACGTGACCGATGACATCTACCGTCAGGCGGTGACGGCGGCGGGCATGGGCTGCATGGCAGCGCTCGAAGTTGAGAAGTTTCTTGCAGCGCAAGAGCTGGAACACGCGGCGGCCGAATGACATGCGCGTATTTCTGCGCCTCGGCAAATAAGGAGAAGCATTGTGGATTGGGACAAGCTGCGGGTGTTTCATGCGGCGGCTGAGGCCGGCTCTTTTACTCATGCGGGTGAGGCACTCGGGTTGAGCCAGTCCGCTGTCAGCCGTCAGGTGAGTGCGCTGGAGCTCGATCTGCAAGTCCCGCTCTTCCATCGTCACGCCCGCGGCCTGATTTTGACCGAGCAGGGAGAAACGCTCTACCGGACCGTGCGTGACGTCGTGATGAAGCTCGACGCCACCCGCTCGCGCCTGTCGGACAGCCGGGAGCGGCCGCGCGGCGAATTACGCGTCACCACGACCGTCGGTATCGGCACGAACTGGCTGACGCCGCGCTTGGGCGAGTTTTTGGAACTTTATCCGGATATCAAACTGACGGTTCTATTGTCAGACGATGAACTCGATCTTTCCATGCGTGAGGCGGATGTCGCGATTCGCGTGCGCGAACCGGTGCAGGCAGATCTCATTCGCCGCCGTATCTTCACCATGCATTTTCACGCCTATGCTTCGCCCGCCTATCTCAAGCGCTTCGGCGAGCCAAAGACGCTGACGGACCTCGATAATCACCGCATCCTGACCTATGGCTCACGGGCGCAGAACTATCTCGGCAATATCAATTCGCTGCATTTTGCTGGTCGCGAACCCAAGGATCCCCGTCCATCGACGCTGACAGTCAATAATATCTCGGCTCTGCGCCGGGCTGTGGAAAATGGCGTCGGCATTGCCGTGCTGCCGGATTATCTGGCGCTCAGCGACAAGGGGCTGGTGCGCATCCTTCCGCAAGCCGATATGCCGGAAACCGATTGTTATCTGGTTTTCGCGGAAGAACTGAAGGATGTGGCCCGCGTGCGCGTATTCAGGGATTTTCTGGTCGCCAATGCGCAGCGCTGGGAATATTGATATGCAAAATTGTTCTGTCTGCCCTGCTGTATAGCTAATGCATCATGGCATATTTGCATATCTCCCATGCGAACTCTCACATTGTGCCAGTTCTGACTGATTGCAATAGTGTTTACGGCTGAGGTTCTGGCCATACCCCCTCCCTTCCGGTGTGGCTGTCTTGGACCTCAACCGTTCCCCTCTGGAGACATCCGGCTGTCCCGGCTGGACGTCGGCCGGGCAGCAATGCCCGGCCATTTTTTTGCCGCCTCAACCCTATGATTTTCGTTGCGCCCGGGACGTTTCTCCCTTTCAACTGTCGTTCGATAACCGGCGGAGCGGGGAAGGAACGTCAGAATGTCTATCTTTGCAAAATGTTTTGGTGCAGCGGCGATCCTTGCTGTCATCGGCAATGCGGCCCAGGCCCAGCAACCTGTCATCGTCAATGTGGGAATGCCGAATGCGGCGACCGATGTTGGCTATTTCGTCGCCCATAAAAAGGGCTATTTCACCGCTGAAGGTCTGGACGTCCGGTTCCAGAATTTTGATTCCGCGGCCCGCATGATTCCGGTGCTCGCTACGGGGGATCTGCAGGTCGGCGCAGGCGGGCCGTCCGCGGGCCTCTACAATGCCATCACGCGCGATATCGATATTCGCATTGTCGCTGACAAGAGCCGCAACCAGACCGGGCAGGGCAGTCAGAAACTGCTGGTCCGCAAGGAGCTGTGGGATTCGGGCAAGGT
Source organism: Beijerinckiaceae bacterium (assembly GCA_947474545.1). GTDB lineage: Bacteria > Pseudomonadota > Alphaproteobacteria > Rhizobiales > Beijerinckiaceae > Terripilifer. Next base: position 19,816 of record CANJJI010000061.1, read on the forward strand.
GCGCAAGGTCGCCGATCTCAGGGGCATGAAAGTCGCCAATGCTGCGCCGGGCAGTTCTGGCGCAACCGTGCTCTACAAATTTCTGCAATCGGCGGGCATGAAGCCCAATGATGTGCAGGAAGTCTTCATGTCCGTGCCACAGATGGTGCAGGCGTTGCAGGGCGGGTCCATCGATGCAGCGCTGCCGTTTGATCCAGCCACCACGATCTCCATCCGCAACGGCACAGCGGTTTCGCTCGGCAATGACTATGATGTCTATCCTATCCATCAAATTGCGGTGACACTCTATTCCGGCAAGTTCATGAAGGAGCAGCCGCGCGCCGCTGTCAGTTTCCTCAAGGCGTTTTTGCGTGGCGTACGCGATCACAACGATGCGCTTGGCCCCGACAAATTGCTGACCGGCGCGAAAGGCGACGAGATCGCAAATATCCTTGCCGAATATGGCCCGTTCAAGGATCCTAAAGTCTATAAATCCTTCGTCATCGCCTATTGCGATCCCGACGGTCAGCTTGATATGCCCAGCATCAAGGAAGACATCGCGATCTTCAAGGAGCTGGGGCAGTTGAAGACGGACGTTGATCTCACGCGTGTTGTCGATACGAGTTTTCTGGAAGCGGCGCTGAAGGAAATCGGGCCGTATAAGAGGCAGTGAAAAAGCTTTACTCGTTTTTCATCCCACTCCCCGTCCGCCGCTCGATCATATGCCAGACGAGTGTGACTGCGAGCATGATGGCCATCATCCAGACGCCGATGGCTGCGGCTTTGTTGGGCTGACCGGTTGACCAATAGCCATAGAGCACAGTGGGCAGCGTCGCGTTGTCGACGCCTTGCAACATCAGCGCTTGTGTGAGTTCGCGCAGGCAATGGGCGAACACCCAGAACCAGATTGCGGCCAGCGCCGGGAAGGCCACGGGCAATAGAATGCGCTGGAATATCTGGGCTATCGATGCACCCGAGGTTTTCGCCGCCTCCTCGATTTCCGGATGAATCTGCACAAAGACACTATTGGCAGAGCGTGTGCCGAAGCTGAGATAGGTCGTGACATAGGCAATCATTATGATTGCAATCGTGCCATAGACGGGCAGTGCAGAGATCGACAAATAAACATAGATGAGCGCTGTGGAGAGCAGGATGCCGGGAAACGCCAGCGGCAGAAATGTCAGCCAGTCCAGAATACGGCGGCCGGGCAGGCGGGTGCGCATCACGATATAAGCGCAGGTTACAGCGAGGGCTGTTACAGAAGTCGCGGCCACCAGCGCGATGACAAGGGAATGCAGCGCTGCGCCTACTATTGCCGGATTAACGAAGACATCTTTGTGATTGGCGAGTGTTGCAGCAGACAAGGCTGCCAAAGAGGGAGGGCGCAACCACGGCATGAAACTTGTCCACAAGACGATGGCGAGCGGCAAAATAATTGTCAGCGTGAAATAGAAGATTGCAAGCATCAATATCCACGGCCGAATCCGCCCCAAAGGTATACGCCGGGGACGAAAACTCTTGCCTGTCATCGTGACGAAACGGCTGCTGCTGCGCATGAAATATTGATAGGCCATAGCAGCTATCGACAATACGAGAATGAAGAAAAACGCGATGGCGCCTATTGTTCCAAATTCCGGCAGGCCGCGCGGATTGTCGTTCGCGAGCGCGTAGATATGGCTTGAGATGACAAAGATGCGGCTTGGCATGCCGATTGTGCCGGGTATGTCGAAGACGACAAGGCTCACCATAAACAGGTACAGACCGGTGCCTATTAATGCGGGGGCCAGCAACCGCGCCGTGATGCGGGTGATGATCACACCATTGCCCGCGCCAGCCATCGCTGCGGCCTCTTCAAGCGAAGGGTCCATATTGCGCATGGCCGGCGCGAGAATGAGAAACGCCGATGGCACAAGCGATAAAGCTTCGACAAACACCATGCCTGTGAGGGTGTAGATGTTGAATGGCGGGCCTTCCAGGCCGAACAGCGAAACAATTAACCCGTTGAGCACACCTGTGCGCGGGCTCAGCAACATGATCCAGCCTACAGCCAGCAGAAAGGGCGGTGTCGCCATCTGCAGGATGATCAAAGTGCGGATAGAGCGGCGCAGCGGCATGTCCGTGCGTTCAACCATCCAGGCCAAGGCGGCCCCTGCAGCGAGCGCGAGTGACGCGGAGCCGAGCCCGAAGATCAGGGTTGAGCGCACAAGATACCAGAAGTCGCCTGAGCCGTAGACGGCAGTTATATTCTCTAAGGTAAAACCGGGGTCGCGGATAAGGCCCGTTGGTTTGAACGCGCCGGCGGCAAGCAGAATCAGCGGCGCAATGACAAGCCAGGACAGCACAGCGCCCAGCAACAGCACAGGCCAGAGGCGCAGGAGTCCTTTCATGGTACAGATGGCCTGTCAGGGAACCGCGCGAACATCGCTGAGGATTTTCGAGAATTCGTCGCTCAGCCGTCTATTTTTATCCAGATCCATCAGCGGCAATTGCGAAATACGGTTTGCGCCGACGCGTTTGGCGGTTTCTGTGGATTTCAGCCAGGGATTGCCGCGCTTTGTTGCATCTTCATAAATCCGCGCGCCTTCGGGTGAGGTGAGCCAGGCCGCCAGAACCTGCGCGCCATCGGCATTGGAGCCTTTTTCAATCACCACGCCCCAGATCGTGTTGATCGGCGTGGGATCGAGAAACTTCACCGCGACGGGAGCTCCGCTTTCGATGGCAGGCTGCGAGGAATGGAAGAAACCAATGCCGGCATCAAGTTCGCCCGAGGCGATCTGCTGCGCAATCAATTCGGGCGCGGGAAACAGCAACGGCTTCAGGGAGACCAGCCGCTTGAGGAGATCGCGAGTCTTGTCTTCGCCATAGAGCTCGACGAGATCGACAAAACCAGGTGGCCGCACCCAGGTGCCAAGTTTGCCTTCAAAGCGTTTGGAGATGAAATCATCCCAGGTTGCGGGCGCTTTAACGGCGGAGATTTTTTGCGAATTATAGAGGCCGACAAACATCGAGGCGGCAACGGGAATGGCATAGGGCGTCTGCGGCATATCCTTGGTGACGCCGAGCGCCTGCCAATCGCGCGAGAGAACAAGTTTGCGCTCCAGCAGCGGGTGCAATTGCGTCGAGCCGCTGGTCATGATGGAGGCCGTGCGGGCGTTGGCCTGCGTTTCCTGAATGATGCGCGCGGCAATCGTATTGCCGCCGGGAATGCGCACATATTGCACGCGGATTTTCGGCCAGGTCTTGTTGAACGCCTTGATGACGTCGGCAATCTGTTCGGGCTGCGAGCTTTCATACCAGAGGACGGGTTGCTGGTTGGCGGCTTTGGCGGCGAGATCGTCGATTTCGGCCGCCTGCACGGGAGCCATTGCGAGAGCCAAAGCGCAGGCGAGTGAGATATTCCATGCGCGCGCCATGCTGCGTCTCCCCTTGATTTCTGTTGCTACCGGTTATTTCCAGCCGGAATGACCTGATCAAGATTGGCATGAAGAGGTAAGGCGCTTCAAGGTATTTGCTGCGCCGGGCATGCCAGTGCAGTCCCGGATCGCCTTGCGCTACCGGGTTGGCAGGTTTCGCGAATTTTCAGGCGCAGATCGTCAGGACGTATCGGGGGCGGGCGGCAGCGCGTTGCGGGCGAGCCATTCGCATTCGCGCAATACGTGATCGATTCCCAGACGCGGTTTTTGGCGATGGCCCGGCGGGCGTCCTGGCCGCAGGGGCGTTCTGAATTTCAACTTCGGGATGTTCTGCCGTCTGGCCAGCACCCGGACGAGGCGTTTGGCCTGATGCGGCAGATCCTCGAGTGCGCCGATCACCGCCTCAAGACGGCGCAGGAGATTGATGGGGCTGATATCCTCAGCCTTTTTGTCCGGCACGGATGGGGCGTCGAGGCTCTCCCTGAGTCTGCGAAGTCCGTCGCCGTCGAGAGAAAGAATGCGCGGAAGCGCAGCGGGGGCTTTTTTCGGCGGGCGCTGACGCCAGAACCGCTGCCAGGGATCGAACAGCGCAAAAGACTGGCGATTTTTTCCTTCCCTCTTGCTGGAAAGACCAGGGGGTACAGAACGCGACTGCGCCTGTGGCCGTGGCGGCGGCGCTTTCATTCCCGTGATGGTCACCATAACCACGATCAACCGGCGCACAGCCGATTCAGCAGGACGCAGCACCCGCACAATTGAGCGATGCAGCTCTACAGAAATCCGCGCAGGACTAGCGCCGCCACCCAGCAGAGTGAAGAGCCCCGCGATGATGCGGGCGAGCAGGGTCTTGTTGAGATCGATGGCTGCGGGGATGTCCATGGCTGCTTTTGATAAAAGAACAAAAAGAGAACATATAGAGCCTCTTGCAAAACTCTTCGGGGGATTCGCCAGCTTGGGGCTGATTTTGCCGGATAGCGCTGTTTCCGGGCGTTCGCCATACCGTTCTGGCCTTGCATGGCC